>JACRFA010000220.1 GCA_016218065.1 Ignavibacteriota bacterium
AGCAGGTTCACCCACATAAGCAGCGTTCTTCCCCGCCATCATCGCCAGCTTCCGACATCAAAGAGCAACAGAAGGCAGAATCCCGCGCCGACGATTCGCGACTGATTCAGGCAGCACTCGGCGGCGACGACACCGCCTACAAGAAGCTCATGAAGAAGTATCATGACGCCATCTACAATTTTATTTATCGGATGGTGCACGACAAGCATCAGGTGGAAGATCTGACGCAGGAAGCGTTCATCAAAGCGTTCGCGTCGCTGGCAAGCTTCAACGAAGAGTTCGCGTTCAGCACGTGGCTCTATAAGATTGCGACGAACAACAGCATCGATTACATCCGCAAGCGGAAGCTGCAGACGTACTCCATCGACAAACCGATCGAGGCGAAGGACAGCGACTACGCGTTCGAGCTTCCCGACGATACCTACGAGGCGGACAAGGAGATGATTTCGGACCAGCGCGCGAGAATGCTGAACGAGGCGATCGGGAAACTGCCCGAGAAGTACCGGAAAGTCATTCGCCTGCGCCACGTTGACGAGAAGAGCTATGAGGAGATCGCGCAATCGTTGAAGCTGCCGATTGGAACCGTGAAGGCGCACATCTTCAGGGCAAGAGAAATGTTGTACAAATCGCTGAAGGACAGGATTCGACATTACTAACAGGATTTCATAAAAGAAAGAAAATGTCCACGAAGTACACGAAGGTGCACGAAGGTTTTTCTGATACAAGTAGAAATCACTTCTTAGTGTTCCTTCGTGAACTTCGTGGACGAAAAGAGGGAGTTTTCCAACAACGTGCTTAAGGCTGAAACTCTCCTCTCTGCCCGGCGTATCATGAACCAGAGGTCATGAGAAACAGAAGAATCCATATTGCACTGCTGACGTCATTGTTGCTGTTGGGAACGGCAGCGGAGGCCGGCGATCCGGGCGGAAACGAGATCGGGCGGACGACGGAGAAAGAGCTGAACGTCGTCATCTCGTCCTCGTTCGGGAAAGTGGTGGTGGAGAAGGGCGAGCCGCAGAAGATCATCGTGGGTGAGGCGCTCGACGAGGAGTCGCGCGCGCTGACGATGGATTACAGCATCCGCAACCGCGTGGGGTTCCTTGATATCAACCTCAACCCCGACAAGGAACCTGCCGATCACAAGAACGGCTCTTTTCACTTCGGCGACCTAAAAAACTCCAAGTGGCTGCTTCGATTCACAGACGCGATGCCGATCGCGTTTGACATTGAACTGGGCGTCGCGCAGGGCGAGTTCGACCTTACCGGCTTGCAGGTGAAGGACTTCAATCTGTCATGCGGCGCAAGCAACGTCGTTGTGTCGTTCGATGAGCTGAACACAGAGTCGATGAACGAGCTGAACGTTCAATGCGGCGTCGGCAAGTTCGAAGGACGGCATCTCGGCAACGCGAACTTCAAGCGGTTCAGATTCGAGGGCGGCGTCGGGACGGCGACGCTTGACTTCAGCGGCGCGATCAACAGCGAGGTCGATGTCGATGTGAATGTGGGGATGGGTCTCTGCACGATCATCGTGCCGAAGGAAGTCGGTGCACGAGTTTTCTACGACGAATCGTTGGTCTCGCGGCTCGACGTGGAAAAAGACATCCGTGCCGTCGATGAGACGTCGTATGTGAGCGACAACTTCAAGAGCGCATCGGGACGGATGAACATTCGCGTCGAAACCGGATTCGGGAGCGTGAAGATACGACGGCCAAAGTGAACCTCGACTACAGCGCTAGCCCAAGACTTATCCCACCATAGAGATGAAAGCGATTGTGTGCGAGATCGTGAAACGGTGTGAACGACAATCGAATCAACACACCGCCCTCCTCAGGTTGAAATCGCAATCCTACTGTTGAAGAGAGAAACGCCGATCCCTCCTTGCCAATCGACAGGCCAGACTTCCACCGGGGCAAATACACGAACCCAAGACCAAGCTCAAGTCGGTATCTTTGTCCGTAATAGTAATTGCATAGCAGCGGAACCGTGACATCCTCGCCGGTCACGGCGCCGATTCCAATCCTCACGCCAAAATCTCTCGTAACAAACTTCTCGCAATTCACACTGACGAGAATGCCGTTACCCAACAGTTCTCCAAAGACGGCATCGCGAATGCTGTCATCTTTATTCGCTTCGGTGTATTGAGGTGAGGTCGAAGGCGTTCCGGCGAATGAGAATGCAACAACAGTTGTTATCAGAAGGAAGAGAGTGGATTTCATTGTCAATCAGAAGGTTTTGGTATTTGATCTAAAAAGTCGTTCCAATGCTAAGCCCAACGATGAGCCTTCCGCGAGATTTCTCTGGGTTGAAGAAAGGAGTAAGAGACGCTCGGAAGAAAAATCCCCCGCATGGCGGTGGGTCGAATTTCAGACCTACGGTCGAAGTTAAGATCAGAGGACCTTTTGATTCCTCCGAGAGAAAAACGATTTTCCATTTCGGCTGAAGGACAACGCCCATGCCGAGTTCGAGTTGGTACTTGGCGCCAACATAGTAGTTGGCCATCAACGGGACCGTTTGACCGACAATCCCATAGCCGATTCGTAAACCGAATCGACGCGAAAGGAATCGCTCGTAATTGATGGTCAAGCCGAGTCCGTTGCCGACAATTTCTCCAAATACGGCGTTCTCGGGACACGTTTGGGATGTCTCGAGTGGGTACTCGGTTTGAGGAATTCTATTCAAATTCCCGGGTCGTGCTGACCCACAACTATGTGATGTGCTTTGCAAGTCCACGAGACCGAAGATCAAAACTAGGAATGCTGATTTCATTTTCCAAGTACGACAAAAGTTTTAAGATTATCGTTACGAATGCTGGTCATTCGCTGTTCACCACAAAGCAAACGCTGCCCACGCGTGCAACGCGGCGTACTCCTTGTTCTTGATCATCTCAAGCAACGCGTTTCTGTACGCAGCTTCCGCGGAATTTCCGGCAAGCAGATTCGCATAAAACAATCCGACAAAAAACTTCTTCGCTTTCCGTGTCGGCACGAACGTGTTCATCACGACGTCGCCGGTTCCATTCATGCGCACGATCCGCGGGATGATCGCGTGAGGCGGCCGGGCGCTCAGGTTCGACACCACGAGAACGGGAAACGGCGAGATGCCAAAGAATTCTCCCAGCCGCTCGTAGCGCAGCGTCGCATATTCTTTTCCGCCCGACAACACCACATACGATTGAGGAAGGTCAGAAGGAAACACCCGCAACTCGACTGCCATATGCAACACGTCTCCGTGTACCTGCCTCAACGTGCGAACGGACGCATCTCTGCCGAAGTACAGGCGAGCATCGCGCGAGAGCGTCCGCGTGTCGCTCAGTTCGTACTCGACGTCCCACGAAGTAGAGCCGGCGTTGCCGAATCCGATAACGGACGGCGGTGTATGAAGCGGCGTTCCCTTCAACGCAAGCGTCGAAACATCCGGCAGATAGCGAA
This sequence comes from Ignavibacteriota bacterium, assembly GCA_016218065.1. Taxonomy (GTDB): domain Bacteria; phylum Bacteroidota; class Ignavibacteria; order UBA10030; family UBA6906; genus CAADGV01. The sequence goes on from JACRFA010000220.1 coordinate 3,429, forward strand.
CGGAAAGCTGCTCGATGACGTACGATGCGCGAGTCTCTTGCTTCTGCAGCGCGTGCACCGGAATCAACGGCAGATCGACAGGCAGCGCGACGTAGAGTCTCGTCGCTCCCTGAAGTTCTCGCTCAATTGGTTGCAGCAGCATGCCGTACAGTTGCGCGGACAGTACACGCGTCCTGCGATCAAGTTGTGTCTGGGTAGATGGAGGAAGCTCGTGCGTGCTTTGCGCGAGAAGCGTGTTCAGCTCGTTCGCGGCTGCAATGAATTTGGATTTCTCCACGGCTGCGACCCGCACTGCGGATGATTGGTTCGTGACAAGGAACGCGTAGAGAGAGTTCTCCGTCGGGATATAGTCAACCAGCGCGGAGCCTGCCGGCAGGAATTTCGAAACGTCGCGAAGAGTGAGTTGCTGAGGCAAGACAGCGGCGTTGTATCGCGCGTTCGTTGCAGCAATCGAGTCGCCAAGTTCGCGCAACCGCTGCGAAGTGCGGGCAAGAACGTTCTTCAGTTCCGCCGCAAGCGCTTGCGACTCCGAGCGCAACGCGGCGGCCACGGCAAGTTGCCGCTCAGTCCCGATGTACTGACGGCGCGCATCGGCAAATGTCTCGAATGCAGAATTGAGTCGTTCATCTTTTGTGTTGATTGTCAGAGCCGGGAACGATTTCATCCAAATCATCAACGTCTTCTGCTCGGCGTAGCGGAATGCTTCATCGTTCATGCCGAGCTGGAGCAGCAGATCAATCAGATCGTCGTAGTAGGATGTTCCATTGTTGCCGGCACGCTCGCAATTGACGTACAGATCATTCTCGTCGCGGGAGGCAAAGCTGCTATCGAAGTTGGCAACCGCGTTGCGAAAGTATTCCAGCGCCTCCGACAATCGAGTGTTCTGCATCGCATTTTGTCCCAGACACGAGTGTGCATACGCGTTTGCCGCGGGCAACCCGACGTGAGCAAGAAGCTCGGCGCCGGCTTCGTACTCCCGTGTCGCGTCGATTCTTCTTTCAGCGCGGTCGCAATGCCCGAGTTGCAGGAGCGCGTACGCTTCGTTCAATTTATTTTGGGTGCGGATTGCTGATCGCAGCGCGAAGTTGAAATACGTTCTCGCCTGCGAAAATTTCTTCCGGGTGAGGTAGATGTTCCCGACTCTCAGCAAGATTTCTTCGCGTTCGCGAGCAACGCCTTTCGCTGTGTCGGCCAAACGGATTGCGTCGGCGAAAGACCGGAATGCCGCAGTCTGGTTTCCCATCCGATCCTGAGCGATGGCGGCATGATTGAGCGCGATGATAATGGCAAGCGAGTTGCCCGCACGTCTGGCGAGAGACAACGAAGCGACGAAGTCCTGAAGTGCAGCGGAGAAATCATTGTACGCCAGCGATGATCTTCCGCGCTCAAGGTACGCCCGGGATTGATTGAGGAGATCGTTGCGTCGTTGAGATGAGGCCAATTGCTCATTCAGCGTCCGACGTTCAAACTCAACATCGCCGAGCGCATGCACGACCGGAATCAGCGCCCACTTCAGCGCGTTCGCGCTAACCGTATCGTTGCGCGCCTGTTCCACTCTCAGCGCTTCAAGTAATGTCGTCGAAGCAGCGGGAAAGTTCTCGCAAAGCGTTTGCGCGTGAGCGATGGCAAGCGTCGCGGCGCGTATGCCGTGATTATCCGCGATGCCCCGATAGGCTTCCCGTGCGGCGCGGTACAACTCGAGCGCGCTGTCGAACCGCGCGGCCGCCGCGTAGTTTTCTCCGAGCAGAAGCAAGCCTTCCGCCCGGCGCTCACGCTCGCCGAGTACGTCATCGAGCGCGATGCTTTCAAGGAGGAGCCGTCGGGTGGCGAGATGATCGCCGCGAGCGAGCGCGCCCTTCGCCTTGTCGAACACGAGTGTTGCACGCTGATGCATAAGTTCATTGTCGTCGCCGCACCCAATCAGAACAGACACGGCGAACAGAACGGCAAGGAATTGAGAGAAGCGGTTTAGCATTCAGTTGAGAGGTTCGTCATGGAAAAAGATAGTCAACGCGTGAGGCAGAAACAATGTCCGGTTCAGGAGATGAGCAGTCGCCGGACCTCGCTGTAGCGCGCCGGCATCGTGATCGTGTGAGTCGGCCTGTTCATCGATTCCTGAAGCGTCGAAGGCAGCGGAATCGTTGTGCCGATTGCCTCTTGAACAATGTCGGCACACTTGGCTGGATGCGCAGGAGCGGTCACGATAATCGGCGGAGCGTTCGTCATCCATTGCTGCGCTTTGCGCGCGGCTGCAACACCGACCGCCGAGTGGGGATCGAGAATGGTGCTTCGTGTCTCATACGTTCGGCGGATTTCGGCAATCGTTTCCTCATCCGAAATACTCACGGCATCGATGTCGTTGCGCAAGAGGCGAACATCGTGCTTGTACAGACACTGGAGGCGCGCAAGATTGCCGGGGTTGGCGACATCCATCGCGTTGGAGATGGTGCGAATAGTGTCGGCGGGAACAAACTCGCCCGTGTGCAGATAGTGAATCACGCCGTCGTTGGCGTTGGTCGCGGCGATGAACCCGCGCAGCGGCATCCCCATCCATTTCGCATAAACACCCGCCGTGATGTTTCCGAAATTGCCGCTGGGGACAACGACAAGGGGCGACTCGCTGACGCCGAATTGGCGCTGAAGCTGCGCAATACTCCAGCCATAGTATGCAATCTGCGGCAAGAGCCGTCCGACGTTGATTGAGTTTGCCGTCGTCAGCGTGCGATGGCGCTGCACTACCGGATCGGCGAGCGCTCTCTTCACAAGCCGCTGACAATCATCGAACGTTCCTTCGACTTCGATGGCGGTGATGTTGCCGCCGAGCGTCGTCATCTGCAACTCTTGCAGCCGGCTGATTTTTTCCGATGGGAAGAAGATGGCGACGGAAATGTTTGGGACGTTGTAGAATCCGCGTGCAACGGCGCTGCCGGTATTGCCTGATGTCGCGACAAGCACGGTCAGCTCTTGATGATGATGCTCAAGGAAATGCGATATCACGTGCGCCATGAACCGGACGCCGATGTCTTTGAAGGCGAGCGACGGTCCATGAAAAAGTTCAAGCAGGAAAATTCCTTCGTCAAGCTTCACAAGCGGAATCGGAAAATTCCAGGCGTTGCGGAGAATCGACAGCAATTTCTGATTCGGAATCTCATCAACAAACAACGACAGAACGTCGAGGCCGATCTGATGCAGCGATGTCGAGCGTCCCGCGTCGGAGAGAAGGCGCGGAGTCGTTTCGGGCACAAGCAAGGCTCCATCGGGCGCGAGTCCGGCAAAAAGCGCTTCGCGAAAGCTGAGTGTTGGCGAGCTGTTGAGAACCGAATGGTACTTCATGCGCGTGCTTTCATGCCGTTGCTGATCGTCGCCGGCGCGAAGACAATCACCCGGTAGTTTCTTGAAACCATCGTGTTAAACGTGTTTCTCGAAAAACTCGATGATGCGTCGGGAGTACTCTGCGCCGCCGACTTCCATCATGTCGTGATGCTTCGCTCCGGGAATGAGCCAGAATTCTTTGGGGTGATTGGCGGCCTTGTACACGCGTTCCGAGTAATCGTAGTTGATCAAACCGTCTTCCGTGCCATGAAGCAGAAAGATGGGAATGTGAATTTGCCGAACGGCTTTCATCGGCGAGACGTCGTTCGCACGGAAGCTCGCGAGAAATTCCGATCGCTTGATCACGATGTTCCGCAGGTAATGCCAGGGGAGTTTGATGATGCGCTTCTGATAGTCATCGAACACCGTGCGCAGCGATGCGAAGCCGCTTTCCGCGACAACCGCCGACACGCGGGAGTCGATGGCGGCAAGTTGCAGCGCGACCGCGGCCCCCATCGACCAACCGAACACGCCGATCTTTCCGACGAACAGATCGGCCCGCGTCAGCAGGTAATCGATCACGAGCTGCGCGTCGAATTTTTCATGGTAGCCGTACGTGCAGAACTTGCCTCCGCTTTCGCCATGCCGTCGCGAGTCGTACAAGAACACATTGTAGCCCACTTCATACATCTGCCGGGCAATCTTGAGGCCGGCGATTTTGCTTTCGCTGACCCCGTGCAGAATCAGGATCGTGCCACGCGCCGGCTGCGGCGCTTTGATGAGCCAACAGCTCAAGTCAAATCCATCTTTCGTCTTAAGCAGAATGTCTTCGAACGGAAGCTTGAGATGTGTCGGGTGCAGAATGTCGGTGCGCTGACGATACCATTCGCTTGTTCGACGGTACGGTTGCAGGAGCAACACGGGGCCGATGACAAGCAACACGAGCGAGACTGCGATCATGAAAATCACGATCAGCAGAATAAGCAGTAGCAGTATATTCACGCCCGGTCGATCATTAGGAGAGGATAGATGTTCTGAGTAAATATAGGGAGCAAGGTTGCATGATGCAACGGCCTTCATTGTAAGTCCAGCGCATAGTCGTTATATTTTTCACAATCTACATTCTCCGCATATCCTTCACTATGCTTACGCGTTGGTTTGATTTTCTTCTCGGCGTGCCGCTGCTCTGGCTGATCTCGCTCGTGAGGCTCAGGCAGCCGGCAGTTCGGGATTTCAGAAAGATTCTGGTAATCAAACTCGCCGCGATGGGAGACACGGTGTTGTTGATTCCCGTGCTTCACTCTCTTCGTGGCGCGCATCCGGACGCGACGATTCACTGGTTGATGTCACGTGTGAACGCTCCGGTCGCACGCACCGTGCCGTACGTGAACGAGACGATTGCGTGGAACGGATTCTCTCCGATGCATTTCCTGACGTTGATTCAACAGTTGAGGCGAGAGCGGTACGATGCCGTTATCGACTTTGAGCAGTGGGCCCGCGGCACGGCGCTGATTTCTTTTTTCTGCGGCGCGCCTCATCGGGTCGGGTTCACAACACCGGGCCAGTTCAGAAGCAGTCTGTTCACCGAATCGGTGGAGAAGACATTTCGCGTGCACGAGCTTGACGACTTCTACGCGCTGGCGGCGAAGCTGGGCACACTCGAACGACAACCAACGCTCGAAATTTTCGAAACGGAGAAGGGGAAGGACGAAATCGGCGCTCTTCTTTCCGACACACTTCAACGCAACAAGCTGAACGTTCTGATTCATCCCGGCTGCGGAGCTGACGGACTTCCGCGCGAATGGCCGTTGAGCAAGTACGCCGAGGTTTCTCAATGGCTGGAGAAAACATTCGACGCGCAGATTTTCGCGTCGGGCGGCCCCGAAGAAACGCAGAAGACTGCCGGGCTGGCACGACTGACCGGCGGCAACGTGATCGACCTCGGCGGCAAGCTCTCGTGGGAAGGCGTGATCTCTCTTGTTCGACACGTGGATCTGATTATTTCCGGCAACACCGGAGTGATGCACATTGCTGCTGCGCTCCAAAAGAAACAACTCGCGCTCCACGGCCCGACAAATGCGCTGCTGTGGGGACCGGTCAATCCGAATGCCGTCGTGGTGCGGAGTTCCTGCCCCGGATGTCCGAGCCTTCGGTTGGGCTTTGAGTACCATCGGCGCGACCAATTCTGCATGAACCTCATCGAAGTTGATGAAGTGAAGGCTTCTCTTTCGCAAATGCTTTCCTGAACTGCATCGTCTCCAACAGCATCAAACAAAAAGCCTTAGCGGAATTCTGCGTTGACATTCCATTGGGATTTCACTATATTTTCCAGCAATTTTTTTGAGCAGGTGAGTAGTGTCTCTGACGGGGACCCGGCGTAGGAAAAAATCTCGATCATACGAAATTCTCGTCATCCCGCAAGGTGATGGCGCCGGGACGAAGAGCCTGAAAGCCGGAACGAACCAGTTTGTGCTGTGGGGGACTCTTGCCTTCGTTGCTTTCTTCCTGATTTTCCTCCTCCTGTTTCGATACACACCGCTCGGAACTCTCGCGGGTGTTGACCGATTCGGGGATGATAGTCGAAGACAACGAGATGAAGCTACTGCCGCGCGCATCGAATCGCTGGCAGAGGAAATCGGAGTTCTGAAGAGCTACAATCTTCAGTTGCGCAAGGCTCTCGGCGAGCGATCGGGCGGAGAAGCATCACAGACAGAATCCGCCGAGAAGAAGACCGAGCCGGTCGTTACACACGCAGACGATCAATCGCAAACGACGGGCGAGAATTTTTCGCAGCCCGCGTCGACTCGACCCGCGATGAATACTGAAGGACTGAAGGCAACGTTTCCGCTCTTCAATCCTGTGCAAGGCGCGGTGACGCAGAGATTCGAACCCGACACGAAACACATAGGACTGGATTTCGCGGCGAAAGAAGGTACGCCGGTGTTTGCGGCCGCTCAAGGTTACATCCTGTTCTCGGGCTGGACGTTTGAGTTTGGCAACATGATCATTCTCTCGCACGGCAGCGGATACGTAACGGTGTACAAGCACAACAGCAGCCTTCTCAAAGCAACAGGCTCGATGGTGCGTCGCGGCGATCTTATTGCGTTGGTCGGAAAGACGGGCAGCACAAGTAAAGGTCCGCATTTACATTTTGAAGTTTGGAAGGATGGCGTTCCCCAGGATCCCGAACGGTTTTTGTTGACCGGCAGGGAATCGTAGCGTTTCGGAACGCCGAACTGCATTTGCACAAAGGAATTCATCGTGGCAGATAAACAGCAACCAACCGGCGAGCTAACGCTCATAGCAGGCAACACCCTGTTCGAAGGGAAGATCAAAACAGAGGGAAGCATTCGTATCGACGGCAAGTTCGTCGGCGAAGTGACGGCGAAAGCCAATGCTGCAGTCGGATCATCCGGCACAATCGAAGGCAACCTGTCGGCGCGCAACGTGACCGTTGCCGGCAAAATTTCCGGCACTGTACAGGCGACCGAGAAACTTGTTCTCGAATCGAAGAGCATTGTGCAGGGCGACATTCGTGCAGCCCGGCTCGTGGTGGATGAGGGCGCGACATTCGACGGGCGTTGCGATATGAAGCAGGCAGGCTCGCCGGCGCCATCTGCGCCGAAGAAGGAGTAGAGTGTGAGCATGCCGCATCGATCTGATACTCTTACGGCGGCGGCGAAATGAATCTCGCGAAAGACTTTGGGCCTTTCCTCACGCTGGGTTTACAACTGGCAATCTCCGTCGTTGCCTTTTTCTTTCTTGGGTATTGGTTGGATGGAAAGCTCGGCACGTGGCCCTGGCTGACGATCATCGGCGCATTTCTCGGAGCAACGGGCGGGCTGATCAAGTTTCTGCGGGAAGCAATCGCGCTGGGTCGCAAGGCAGACGCGGAGTTCAAGCAACACGAGAAGAGTTCACGTGAAAGTTGATACACGCTTTCCGATTCAGGTTGGGATAACGTTTGCTTTGGGAATTGTCGTTGCTGTCGTGCTCTCGGTTCTGCTGGAAGCCGAAACGGCTATCGCGGCCGCAGTTGTTGGCGCGGTGCTCAGCACAGTGAATGTCATCGGCGGCTATCTTGCGATCGAGTACTCCATCGGAAAGTCGCAGGAGACGTTTCTCAAAGCTGTGCTGGGCGGGATGGGAATTCGGATGGCAATACTGCTCGTGGCTGTCGCTGTGTTGATCAGGTACACGTCGCTCCATACGATTGGGCTTGTCAGCTCGTTGCTCGGTTTCTACGTGGTGTATCTTGCGTTAGAGGTCTTGTACATTCAAAAAAGAGTTTCTCAATAAAAACAAGAGTCAACGTTGAACTTTCTCGCGTTCTTTACATCAGCTGATACGACGCACGTTGCTGCGGAAAGCGCCCAGCATGCCGCCGCGGCCGGCGAGCACCACGGCGAGATGTCCGTCTCCGAAATGTTCAAGCATCTGTTCGAGCATGTGCAGGATTCACGCGAGCTCGAGTTGCCGTTCATTGGTCATGTTCCTCTGCCGCAATTCGCCCCGATAGAGATTGGCGGCGTCTCACTCGATCTCTCCATCACCAAGCATGTCGTCTTCCTTTGGTTTTCCGCCGCTCTCTTGATTTTGCTGATGGTGCTCGCTGCGCGGGCAAACAGGAAGAACCGCGTCCCCACAGGGTGGGGCAACCTCGTCGAAGTGTTCGTGAAGTTTATCCGCGATGAAATCGTCGTGCCGAATATGGGCGAGGCCGGACTGAAGTACATGCCGTATCTCCTCACGACGTTTTTCTATATTCTCATTATGAATCTGTTTGGACTCGTCCCCTGGGGTTCGTCGGCGACGGGCAACGTGAGCGTCACGGCCGGACTGGCGATTGTCGCGTTCATCATGATTCAGTTCTCGGCCATTCGCGCACAAGGCCTCGGGCACTATCTCGCGCATCTGACGGGCGGCGTGCCCGTGTTTCTCTGGCCCATCATGATTCCCATCGAAATTCTCGGACTGTTTACCAAACCCTTCGCACTCTGCATTCGTCTCTTCGCCAACATGACGGGCGGCCATCTGGTGATCGTCTCGCTCTTCGGGCTGATCTTTCTCTTCAAGTCGTACCTGATCGGCGCGGTGACGACGAGCTTTGTTGTCGCAATCAACTTTCTGGAATTGTTCGTCGCATTTTTGCAGGCCTACGTCTTCACGATGCTCACCTCCATTTTTATGGGATTGGGCATTCAGGCGGGACACGCGCCACATGATGAACATGCAGAACATTCTCATTGAACTCGAATCTATCGAAACCACTCACTATCTAAACATCTAGGAGAAACACCATGGAACACCTTGGTTGGGCATATCTGGCAGCAGGAATCGGAGCAGCTCTTACAATCATCGGCGCCGGTATGGGTATCGGCAAGCTTGCCGCCGCGGCAATGGAAGCAAGCGGTCGCCAGCCGGAAGCAGCCGGAGCAATCCGAACATCGATGATCATTGCTGCAGCCCTTATTGAAGGTGCAACGTTCTTTTCACTCGTGATCTGCATTCTTCTCGCACTGAAGTCATAATCCTTTAAAGGATTCATCATGTTAGAAATCAATCCGGGATTAATATTCTGGACGATCATCACGTTCATTGCCGTGCTGGCGATTCTCAAGAAGGTCGCGTGGAAGCCGCTGTTGACCGCATTAACGTCGCGTGAAGAGCAGATTCGGACAGCGTTGCAGCAGGCTGAACACGCGCAGACGGAAGCGATGAAGCTCCTCGAAGAAAACAAGCGACACCTTGCACAGGCTGATGCGCATGCCCAGCAGGCGATGCGCGAAGGCCGCGAGATGGGCGAGCGACTGCGCGTCGAGATTGTCGAGAAGGCCAACGCGAATGCGCGGGCAATGGTCGAGCAAGCGAAGGATGAGATTCGCCGCGAGCGCGATGCGGCGCTGACTCAACTGCGCGGCGAAGTGGCCGACCTGGCTGTGATCGCCGCCGGCAAAATCATCGACGCGAATCTCGACGTCAACAAGCATCGCCAGCTGGTGGACAACGTGATCAACGAAATCAGACCGAGCTGACGATGAAGAACACGCGTCTTGCACGCCGATACGCACAGGCGGTGATGATTGCCGCCGAAGCCTCGAAAGCGATTGACTCAGTCGCAAACGATCTTGATGTGATCAAGCGGGCGTACGAATCGTCGCGCGATCTCCGGCGCTTTACCGAAAGCCCCATCATTTCGGTCGAGAAGAAGCGCCTGGTTTTTCGCGAACTGTTCTCGCGGCAGGTCACGCCCTTGACGATGTCGTTTCTGGAGCTGATCACCGAGAAGCAACGTGAGTCCTCTCTTCTCGAAATCATTGAACAGTATCACGCTCTTCGCGACGCTGCGTACGGCATCATCAACATCGATGTCGCGTCGGCAGTGGAGATTTCATCTGACCAAGAAAAAAATCTCTCGCAGAAGCTTGAGCAACACACCAGAAAGAAAGTCCGCGTCCGCTTTTCACTCGACAAGGCGCTGAAGGGCTGACTCGTGGTGAAGATCGGCGACACGGTGTTGGATTCGAGCATCAAGCGGCAACTGGAGTTGATGCGCGAGCAATTCGCCCACGGGCATTTGAATTAGGGAAACTCTGGATTTCATCATAGAATTACGAAGGCAAACAGCATGGCAGAAGTAAGACCAGAAGAAGTCTCCGCGATCCTCCGAAAGCAGTTGGCAGGCTTCGAAAAAGAAACGGACATTTATGATGTCGGGACGGTGCTGCAGATTGGCGACGGTGTTGCGCGTGTCTATGGCCTCTCGAAAGCCGTCATGAGCGAACTCATTGAGTTTCCGCATGGTGTCTTTGGCATGGTGCTGAACCTTGAAGAGGATAATGTCGGGTGCATTCTCTTTGGCGAGAGTTACGAGATCAAGGAAGGCGACACGGTAAAGCGCACAGGACGTGTTGCGTCGATTCCGGTTGGCGATGGTATGCTCGGCCGCGTTGTCAATCCGCTCGGTCAACCGATCGATGGTCGTGGTCCGATTAAGACGGACAAGGTGATGCCGATTGAGCGGAAGGCGCTCGGCGTTGTTGATCGCGCTCCGGTGAAGGAGCCGCTGCAAACCGGCCTCAAGGCGGTCGATGGCATGATTCCGATCGGGCGCGGACAACGCGAGCTGATCATCGGCGACCGTCAGACCGGCAAGACGGCAATTGCCATCGACACCATCATCAACCAAAAGTACACACACACCGAGCAAGCAAAGCGCGACGGCGTGAAGCCGGTGTACTGCATATATGTTGCCGTGGGACAGAAAAGTTCGACCGTCGCACAAGTCGTTGACAAGCTGCACCAAGAAGGCGCGATGGACTACACGACTGTGGTTGCCGCAACGGCAACAGACCCGGCGCCGATGCAGTTCATCGCGCCGTACTCCGGCGCAACGCTCGGCGAGTATTTCCGCGACAGCGGCCGTCACGCGCTGGCTATCTACGACGATCTCTCGAAGCAGGCGCAGTCGTACCGGCAAGTGTCGTTGTTGCTGCGACGACCGCCGGGACGCGAGGCATATCCGGGCGACGTGTTCTACTTGCACTCGCGCTTGCTTGAGCGCGCATCGAAGTTGAATGACTCGCTCGGCGGCGGCAGCCTGACTGCACTGCCGGTGATTGAAACACAGGCGGGCGACGTCTCGGCATACATCCCCACGAACGTCATCTCGATTACCGACGGACAGATTTATCTCGAACCGAACATGTTCAACTCGGGCATTCGTCCCGCCATCAACGTCGGCATCTCAGTTTCGCGTGTCGGCGGCAACGCGCAGATCAAAGCGATGAAGAAAGTTGCCGGGCGTTTGCGTCTTGAACTTGCGCAGTACCGCGAGCTGGAAGCCTTTGCGAAGTTCGGCTCCGATCTCGACAAGGCGACGCTGCAACAGTTGCGCCGCGGCGCCCGGTTGGTGGAGCTGCTCAAGCAGGGTCAGTACGTTCCGATGCCGGTCGAATTGCAGGTCGTCAGCGTGTTTGCGGGAACGAACGGCTTTCTTGATGAAATTCCTATCGAGCACGTGCAGCGGTACGAAAAGGAGTTGTTGGAGGTGATGCAGATGAAGCACGCCGAGTTGCTCGCGACAATCGCCTCGAAGAAAGATCTGACGGATGACATCACTGCGAAGCTCAAAACGATTCTTCAGGAATTTACCAACTCGTTCAAAGCGAGTGTGAAAGCATAATGGCAACGTTACGCGAATTGCGCGGGCGCATTTCGGGCGTCAAGAAAACTCAGAAGATCACGAAGGCGATGAAGATGGTCGCCGCAGCGAAACTACGCCGCGCGCAGGCCAACATGATTCAGGCCCGCCCGTACGCGGCAAAGATCAAAGCGCTGCTGCAGCATCTTTCTCTCGGCACGGACATGACGCAGAATTCGTTGTTCCAGGTCCGACCGGTCAACGCCGTTGCGGTTGTCGTCGTCACAGCCGATCGCGGCTTCTGTGGCGCGTTCAATAACAATCTTGTGAAAGCAGCCGAAAAACATATTCTCACCAGCCACAAACCGCTGCTTGACCAAGGCAAGGTGAAAATCTTCGCCGTCGGGAAGAAGGGTTTTGACTACTTCAACAAGCGCGGCTACTCTCTCGCGGGCAAGTACATCGGCGTGTATAACAACCTCATCTTCAGCGAAGCGCAGACGATCGTGCGCGATGTGTTGAGCGGCTACGAGAAGGGCGAGTACGATCAGGTCGAGATCATTTCCAATGAGTTCAAGAGCGTCGCGCAATCGAAAATATCGCTCGAACAGTTTCTGCCGATTGCGCCGCTTGCCTTCGACTCAACGCAGCACAAATCCGTTGACTACATCTACGAGCCATCTCCCGCAGACATTCTGAAGGCGCTCGTGCCGAAGCATTTGAATTTTGTCGTGTGGAAAGTTTTGCTGGAGAGCAACGCATCGGAGCAAGGCGCCCGCATGGCGGCAATGGAGAATGCAACGACAAACGCAAACGAGCTGATCAATACACTTCAGCTTTCGTACAACAAAGCCCGCCAGGCCTCGATTACGAGTGAGCTGCTTGAGATTGTTGGAGGAGCGGAAGCGTTGCAAAAGGGGTAGGAGAGCGTGTGAGTATGTATAGAGGTTGAGGTCGAGAAGCGCCGTTACAATCTGGTTGACGGCGCTTTTTTCATGTCCGAACAAATAGGAAAATTTTGGGGGATGCGCAAACACCCTTGACTTCCCCCGAGTTACCTTAGTATATTCATCACGCGAATTCCCACGTTAGCGATGTTGTTTGACTTGCCGATCAGTTTCCAAAGCAGCGAAAACCCTGAGGTGGAGGAGTTTGGGTATGATGGATCGTTTCGCTCAAGACCGATGGCTCGACAACAATCTGCTGAGCATTAAAGAGCAACTTGCCTCTGTTCATCCGCAAAACCGCGAGGTTGACAAGATTCTGACGACAATCCACACGCACCTCTTCGAGGAGGGCCTGAATGTCGTTAGGGTAAAGGAGCTAAGCGGAATCAGAACCAATAACATCTCCTGCCGATTCAAACGTCTCACCGGATTGGGGATCCATCACTACATCGAAAACAAACGCCTCGAGACGGCAAAACTCCTTCTCACGCACACCAAAATTACCGTTGGCGACATTTCGTTCAAGCTCGGCTATTCCTATCAGGAGTCGTTCACGCGCGCCTTTAAGCGCGTCATCGGACACAGTCCCGCCAGATTTCGGGAGATAAGCTCCACGAAGAGTAATTGTTAAGATGATTCGTCAATAGGATCGGGAGAGCTTCGAGTATATTTCCCGTTACCTTTTGACGTTGAGTATGGAGAGCGGCAGGTGGGCTGCCGAGGCCCGGTTTCCATGGGCAACTCCATGCGACGCATTTTTCCTTATCCTTTCTTCTCTTGTTGATGTGGGGACGACTCCTGCAATCTAAGCACGCCCGCAAAGGAGGTGGTGTGGAGGACGAAACATCCGATCTGACTTTTAGCTGATACAACCCAGTCTCCGGCGCGGTGGGTCGCGGCTCATTTCCGTGCGATCATCCGCGTTGCTCTCGAAATCCATCAAAATCATTAAACAGAGGGAGGTTACCATGGCTCAGAAAGATCCAACACTTGCAGTGGATTACGCCAGAGAGTTCTCGATCACGGAACGCTCTGTTGAAGAGACGGCGGCAATAGAGTCGGTGCGTGAAGAATTCCAGGAGGAGCCTGAACAAATCGAGATGGAAGCAACTCAGGCGCCGGCGAAAGCAGCGCCGCCGATTCCGACTCCAATTCCAATACCCATTCCCATTCCGATTCCTGTTCGCACGGTCAGCGGCAGGTATCGGGGAACGGCGGGCGTGTATCAACTCGAGCTACGCGTCGATGTTGATCGCACCCGGCCATTGAAGAAGATCAGCGGCGACTTCTATCAAACCATCGGTGGAACGACAACGTACTTCGGGTCGTGGGTTGTCAACTCGCCGGCGGTGACCGCAACAACGACGAAGATCACCATCAAAGGCGCAACGAGCGGAACATTTGCGACAGGCGCACCGATTGTACAGGTGAGCATCATGCGGCGTTCGGCAATTCTTCCGCCGGCCCCGGCCATCGTGCAATTCTTTACAACCGGAGGCTCGCCCGGTGCGATGTATCTGTGCACATTCGAATCGACGTTGTTCCGTCGAATTCGCATCGAAACGGATCGCGCATCCGACGTGACCACTCCGATCTTCACGAACTACAATACGGGATCGTTGCCGTCAGGAGGTCCGGCTCGCAATCTGAATGTCGTGAGCGCGTATGCAGAAGCGGGCATCGAAATGATCCCGACAACGGGGAGCAACGTCATCAACATCGCCGAAGCGGGAACGAACGCCCGATGGAGCAATGCCGAATTGCACAATGCAATGATGAGGAACTTCACGTTGTGGCGAGATCAACCGCAATGGGCGGTGTGGCAATTCGTTGCCCAACTTCACGACATGGGATCGGGTCTCTACGGAATCATGTTCGACCAAGCGGGGAAACAACGACAGGGATGCGCCGTGTTCCACGCGGGCATTGGCGGCACGACCGCCGACAAGCTCCGGCTTCAACTCTACACGTACGTGCATGAGTTGGGTCATTGCTTCAACTTGCTGCATTCATGGCAGAAGTCGTATGCCGTGCCTCCGTCACCGAATCGTCCGCTGGCTCTCTCGTGGATGAACTATCCGTGGTATTATCCCAGCGGAGGGGCGGGCGCATTCTGGAGCAACTTCCCGTTCCAATTCGATGCCGAAGAATTGATGCATCTCCGTCACGGCTTCCGCAACAAAGTGATCATGGGAGGCAACAACTTCACCGTCGGCTCGGCGCTGGGTCGCGACATTATGGCCGATCCGTTGCGTGATGACTCGCAGTTGTCATTCAACATCACCACCCATCAGAAATCGTTCGCTCTCGGCGAGCCGGTTGTGCTGCAACTGACATTGGGCACGACGGATGCGCGTTCACACAATGTGCATACCTGGCTCCATCCCAACTACGGACTCACCAAAGTCGCAATTCAAAAGCCGGATGGCAAGGTGATTACGTACGAGCCGCTGATCGACCATCTTGTTGGTTTGCAGGAGCGAGTGATTGGTCGTGATGCGTTGGTGCAGGATAGCGCGTATATTGGATACGGAAAGGACGGATTCTACTTCGACCTGCCGGGCTACTATCGCATCAGAGCAGCGTATGCTGCACTGGATGGCTCGGAGGTTCTGTCGGAGATGATCACCGTCCGTGTGCGCTACCCGGTTACGGCGCAGGATGAGGAGCTGGCCGATATGTTCATGGGCGAGGATCAAGGCGCGCTGCTGTACTTGCTCGGGTCCGATAGCGAGTTCCTGAGCAACGGCAACGCGGTGTTCGATGAAGTGCTGGCGAAGCATCCGAAGCATCCGCTCACGAATTACGTTCGGCTGCTCAAGGGCGTGAATGCGAGCCGTGACTTCAAGAACATTGTCGATCCGAAAGAAGGCCAGGTGATCGTTCGTCGCGCATCGCTGGATGAAAGCGCAAAACTCCTGACCGCCGTTGCAGATACCGGCATCGTCGATCCGGTTTCCGTCCGCATGAGTCTCTCGAAGCTGGCGGAGGCGCAAAGCTCGCACGGCGATGACGAGTCCGCTGCAAAGACGTTCAGCAAACTTTCGTCCATCGGGTTGCGGACAAAGCCGTGATGTGAGAAGCCACTCATGGCGGTCGGTTGACATCAAAACGCCACGCGTCTTTCGTAGGGACGTTCACGAGAACGTCCCTGCGGTAATCTGGAGGATTGACCGCCCAGACCATTTAGTGAATACGCGAGAGGAGAATGGTTATGCAGTTGTCAGTCAAACTTCGCGATGGTTTCAGCAACGACTCAGTGACGATCTATGTCGATGGGACGGAAGTGTACCGAAAGTCCGGCGTTACGACAGATCTGAGTACCTCCACTGCCGATGTGTTCGAACTTACAATCACTGATACGATTGTGAAGTTCGAAGTGTCAGTGGCGGGCGGGCCGCCGAAAGCGAAGTACATTCGGATCAGAGAGACTCCGTTTGTCGAAGTCTTGATGATAGGTGGTGATGTTGAGATCCGCGCTTCGCGCGAAGAAATTCCAATGTTGTAGCATTTCAATTTCCTCACACTACACAACAGCCCACTCCGCCTGGAATGGGCTGTTTGCTTTCTGCGCTCACACCTATCTATCAATCAATCCATAATCTTCCGCAAGAACGCAGGCTTCTCCGGATCATTCTTATCGATCTTCTCACGATCAAGCTCCGCCTGCGGACCCTGGCGATACGCCACGTTGAGATCAACCCCGCGCCGCGCAAACGCCGGCTCGTCGTACGACTTCAGCTCCGACACGCCGGTCGGAATGCGCTCAACAACGCGCGGATTTTTCACCGCCGGACGAATGCCGGTCCCGATCGTCACGCCTGGCTGCGAACGCTTGTTGAAGCCCGTCGCGATCACCGTTACCATGATCTCATCGGTCATTTTCTCATCGACCACCGCGCCGAGAATCACGTTCACATCGTCGCCTGCCGCGCCGTGAATGATTTCCGTCGCTTCTTCAATCTCGACAAGCGACATGTTCTGGCCGCCGGTGATATTCACCAGCACACCTTGCGCGCCGCTGATCGTGACTTCCTCAAGCAACGGACTTGAAATTGCCGCGTGCGCAGCGACCGTTGCGCGATTATCGCCCTGAGCAACTCCGCTCCCCATTACGGCGTCGCCCATTTCCTTCATTACTGTCTTCACGTCGGCAAAATCAACGTTGATGAGACCCGGAACGGTAATGACTTCCGAGATGCCGCGTGTTGCGCCATACAGAACGTCGTTGGCGATATCGAACGCGACCTGAAGCGGCGTCGTGCGCTCGACGATCGTGAGCAGTTTTTGGTTCGGGATGATGATGAGCGTGTCCACTTGCTTCTTCAGTTCTTCGATCCCCATCTCCGCCTGTGCATTCCGGCGCTTCACTTCGCAGTTGAAGGGACGGGTGACGATGCCTACCACCAGCGCGCCGACACTCTTGGCGATATTTGCCACGAGCGGAGCGCCGCCTGTTCCTGTGCCGCCTCCCATGCCCGCAGTAACAAACACCATGTCGCTGCCGGTGAGCGCGCGCGCAATCTCATCGCGATCCTCTTCGACTGCCCGGTGTCCCACGGCAGGGTCGGCGCCCGCACCGAGGCCGCGTGTCAGGTTCTTGCCGATCTGAATTTTACTCGGTGCGGCATTGCGCTCCAACGCCTGCAGGTCCGTGTTGATCGCGAAAAAGTCTACGCCATGCAGACCCTTCGCAATCATGCTGTTGATTGCGTTGCCCCCGCCGCCGCCGACACCGACGACGCGGATCTTGGCACCACGCTCGAAATAATCATCGAGTTCGATCACAGGATTTCCTCCTTTATGAGTGATTGATTAACAATTCTGAGCGAAGCGAAGAATCCGCTTGTCGAGTCTCTGCACTTCGCGTTTTCTTTTTCTTTTTCTATTTCATATTGAGAATCGCCCGAAGGATTCCCTCCGAACATGAAGCCACTACATCCTCAACGGCCATTCCCTTCGCAAACACCGCTCAGGGCGAGGAGACATCTTACAGCTCATCAAACCACGATCTCATTTTATCGAGAACGCCGCTCTTGCCAAGAAGAGGTATCTTGAACTTTGACTGCCCCGCATCGGCTGTTGCGTTCACCTTCGCAGAGGACGACCGCTCCTGATACTTTAATCCATGATATACCAACCCGACCGCAGTTGAGTACACAGGGTTCTGGATTTCGCGAACAAGTCCGCCGGCGAACCCGCTTGGGATTCCGATCTTGACCGGCATACCGAGCACTTCTCGCGCAAGCTCAGACGTACCTTTGATCAGCGCACCGCCGCCCGTCAGGACAACACCGGCGGAGAGATGCTTCGAGTAGCCTGAGCGTTTGATTTCGAGCGCGGCGATTTCAAAAATTTCCTCCATGCGCGGCTGAATGATCGTCGCAAGCAACCGCTTGTCGATTTCGATCGGCTGCCGTCCGCCAACTCCCGGCAGGATGATCGGATCATTATCAACAACGGCGGGAATGTATGCGAAGCCGTGTTCCTTCTTCAGCTTCTCCGCCTGTTCGCCGAGTATGCCAAGCCCCTTGCGAATGTCATCGGTGACTTTCTTCCCCGCGATCCCGATCACGGCTGTATGACGGATAGTTCGCTCTTCAAACACGGCAAGATCTGTCGTTCCACCTCCAACATCGAGCAGCGCGATGCCCACTTCTTTTTCCTCATCATCAAGAACGGCGTAGCTCGACGCGAGCGGTTCGAGCACCATATCGGCGACTTCGAGTCCGGCGCGCTGAACGCATTTGTAAATATTCTGCGCAGCGCTGACGAGTCCGGTAATGATGTGCACGTTCGCTTCCATCCTCACGCCCGACATGCCGAGCGGATCGTACACGCCATCCTGTCCGTCGATGATGAACTCCTGCGGGATGACGTGAATGATCTTTCTGTCGGTCGGCAGCGCGACGCGCTTCGTGTCTTCGATCAGGCGATCGATGTCGGCCTGCGTCACCTCGTGGTCCGCGCCGCTAATACCGATGACGCCGCGGCTCTGGAAGCTCTGGATGTGATCGCCGGCGATACCCACGATCACCGATTTGATATCGACGCCTGATTGCGCACGCGCCTCGTCAACCGCCGCGCTGATCGAGCGGATCGTTCGGTCGATGTGGGTGACAACGCCGCGCATCATGCCTTCCGACGTCGCCCGTCCGACGCCAAGAATATTCACGCGGCCATGTTCATCGGTGCCAGCGACGACGGCGCAGACCTTTGTTGTGCCGATATCAAGTCCAACAATGATGTTGTTGTCGTTGTCCATAGCGTCTTCCTTCATGAGTGAGCATCCTTGTGGCTCCATCGAACCACAACCTGATCTTCGAAACGTAAGTCGATGTACTGCAGCATATCGACGCCTTCGCGCACGACAGCGGAATTCCAGAATCCTTCGAACTTCACGAGCTTCGCGCCGATGTGCTCGCGACCCAGCACGACGGGAATGCCGAATTCAGAAGTGTAGAACATGAACTCCCTGTTTGCATCGAGCCGCAGTTCGGAAATATTTTTGTACACATCATCTCCAACCTCGCGGGCAACGGAAAGAATGCGCAACGCCTCACGCACCGTCGCATCGGTCGTTTGCTTTCCGGCGATGAGAGTCGCCGTTGCCATCGATCCATTCAGGACCGGGAGATCGAAGATGTACTGCGATCGCGCCGGAGGAAGAACAACGCCTTCGGCGTCGAGGTAATACAGCTTGTCCAGCACGATGGCCGCCACGGGCACGCGTTCATCAATGGAGATGCGGACGCGATTGGGGATGTCGCGATGCACCGCCGCTGATTTCACATACTCCATGTTCAAGACTCGCTGCTCGATTGCATAGAGATCGAGTTCGAACAGCCGGGCGTTGGGACTGACTTTCGCCAGCGCCAGAATTTCTTTCGATGACGAGATGCGATTGCCTTCGACAAGGACTTCGATTGCGCGACACTCCTCCTTCCACGCATTGACGTACACCGCTAATGCCAGCAGCGTGAGAAGCAGCAGCGCCATCAGAAGAAAGCTCTTCTTCGCGCTCGGGCGTTTCGGCGTGTCAGGCTGTCGCCATTCGTCCATTACGCAACCCGCGCAAGTTGTTCTTGATCAAAGCCGACGAAATCGAAGTTCATCTCAAGATCCACTCCGCACCTATCGCGAATAATCCTCTGTGCATGCGTGACGAGCGCGAAGATGTCCGCCGCTGTTGCTCCCCGCATGTTCGCGACCGTGCCGCCGATGATCTCAGCGCCGCCCCAGAGTATGCCGTTCACATCCGCCGCGTGGATGAGGGCGTCGATGGATTGGTTCTCGGGCGGCTTGAACATTGCTACAGCTTTTGCGCCGGTGAAACGACGATTCGTGAAGCAGATCGCTGCCCCGCGAATCCCTCTGTCGCTCACAAGCGTCGTTGACTGAAGCGTGACGTGCGGAATGCGATGCCGGGAAAAGTACGCTCGAAGTTCCGCGGCTTCATTCTCATTCGACACTTCGAAGAGATAGTCAGCCGGGCCTCCGACGCCGAGCGCGCAGTAGGGCGCCGCCGGCTCATCGATTTTTATCGTGCAGCGAAAGTGCTTTCGTATTTCCGTGAGCGACAACATCGTTGTCTCTATGCCTTTTCTGATTTCAAATGCGCGATGAACTCTTCGCCGAATTTCCAGATATCGCCGGCGCCCATGGTGATGATGATGTCGCCGCGCTGCTTCGTGCGCAGCAGGAACGCGGGAACATCCTTCTTCTCCGGGACGTAGTGAACGTTTTTGTGTCCGTACTCTTTTGCCGTGTTTGCAATCAGCTCACCGGTGATGCCCTGAATCGGTTCTTCGCGAGCCGGATAGATGTCGGTTACAACCAGCACATCGGCGTTGAAGAACGATCGACCAAAATCTTCATAGAAATCCCGCGTGCGCGAGTAGAGATGTGGTTGAAACACAGCGATCACGCGTCTGCGCCATCCTGCTTTGACCCCGGAAAGCGTCGCCGAGATTTCCGTCGGATGATGAGCATAGTCATCCACCACCATAATCCCGTTCACATCCGCCTTCACTTCCCAGCGACGGAACACGCCCGTAAATTTTTCGATGCCCGCTTTCACTTTGTCGAATGGAACGCCAAGCTCAAGCCCCACCGCGGCTGCCGCCAGGGCGTTCTGCACGTTGTGCTTTCCGGGAATCTGGAGCGTGATCTCGCCAAGCTCCTTCCCGTCGCGCACGACGAGGAACGACGTTGTGTTTTCTTTATGCCGGATATCGACAGCCTGCAGATCGGCCTGACCATTCAGTCCGTAGGTGATGATTTTCTTTTTGATCTTCGGCATGATGTTCTGCAGCGCCGGTTCATCAAGACACAACACGACGAATCCATAGAACGGAACCTTTGCCGCGAACTGAATGAACGCGCCTTTGATGTCTTCCAGATCGCGGTAGCAATCGAGATGATCCGTTTCCAGCGTCGTTAACACGGCGATCGTCGGGGTGATCGAGAGAAACGAGCGATCAAACTCATCGGCCTCGACAACGATGAAGTCGCCTTTGCCGAGTCGCGCGTTTGACCCCGCCAGGCCGCGCAAGCGTCCGCCGACGATGACCGTGGGATCGACCCCTCCTTCCATCAACACCAGACTCACCATCGACGTTGTTGTCGTCTTGCCGTGAGTACCCGCGATGCCGATGCCGTACTTCAGTCGCATCACCTCCGCGAGCATTTCGGCGCGACGGATCACGGGAATTTTTCTTTTCTGCGCCTCGACGATTTCTGGATTGTCGAGCGCCAGCGCCGATGAATAGACAACGGCATCGACGTCCGGGTCGAGATTCTGCGCCTGATGTCCGATGAAAACTTTTGCGCCGAGCGATTCCATACGCTCGGTATTGTCGCTCGCGGCTTTGTCGGATCCCGTGATCGTGAATCCTTGATCGATCAGGATCTCAGCGATGCCGCTCATGCCGATGCCGCCGATGCCGACGAAGTGGAGTTTTTTTATTGATGAAAACAAAACTTGTTAATCCTATGTTTATTGTATGATTGAGTCATTGAGCCAATGATTCAATTCCTTATCTGTCTGTGAACCCCGGTTGTCGCCAGCGCGGCCGTTTCCGTTTTGGCACGTGTTGGGCAAGCCGCTGCATCTCAATCACCAGCTCGCGCTCTTTCTCGTACCGACCGATGCGAATCCGGATTGCGCGGCGGCGTCCCTTGAGCTTCATCACCACCACTTGAAAGCGGCCGCTTGTCTGAACCAGCCGCTCGCGACCGATATGCATCCAATCGATGTCCTTGATGCTAATCGTGCGTTCGTGAAATCTGTTTTTGAAAATGATCGCGTCCTCGGCGATGATCAGCCGCCGGTTGCGCACGAAATTCAGAATCAAGGCGCCGAACGACATCAACACAAAGAAGATGATGACGTAGATGATCGGATCGTTCATCACGTAGCGAAATTCCTTTTCGACCAGCGAGCCGCGTATTCCACCGTACGCAATCAGCGTCACTAGATAGATCAACGCCGACAGGTAGTAGAAGTCGAGTTTGTATTTGAATGTCTTTTCGTGATGGTCGTCCATAATGCTCTCGTTGGGCGGGAGTGAGTCCCGCCTACACTTTCGCCAGTGTCAATACCGCCCCCGCAATCGTTGCCGCGGCTTCGGGCTTGCCGAGCTTCGCCGCGTTTTCCGCGATGCGATTGAGGCGTTGCTGATCCGTGATCAACTCCTTGACGACGCCGTACAGTTGCTCTTCGAGCTTGCTGTCTTCGATCATGACAGCCGCATTCTCTTGAACCATCGTTATCGCGTTCAGTCGTTGATGGTCCGCCGCTGCGAACGGGTACGGAACGAGCACGGCGGGAATTCCAAAGCTCGTCAACTCGGATAATGTTGTCGCGCCGGCGCGACACACAGCGAGATGGCACACCGAGTACGCGTACTGCATCTTGTCAATAAATTTGTACACTCTCACGAACGGCTCCTTCTCCTGTGCGTGAATCCGTTCGACTTCACGATTGATCGTTTCCAAATCCTGTTCGCCGGTTTGCCACACAATCTGCATATCGAGCGCTCGAATGTCCGGCAAAATGCTCGCAAGCGATTTGTTGATTGATGACGCGCCCAAACTTCCGCCGAACACGAGCAGCGTTTTCTTCGCCGGATTCAGATTGAAGAATGTCGCCCCTTCAGCCATGCTCACTCTCTCGCTCGACATCGTTGGGTTGCCGCTGACTCTCACGTTGTCTTGCCGCTTGAGATATTTTCTCGTCATCTCGAACGACACGTGAACCTCCGTCGCTCGAGCAGCCAACAACTTTGTCGTCACGCCCGGCAGGCTGTTCTGTTCCTGAATCACCGTCGGGACGCCGAGCAGCGACGCAACGAGCAGCGGCGGACCGCAGACATAGCCGCCGGTTCCCACCACAACGTCCGGCTTCATCTTCTTAATGAGAAAGAACGACTGCACAATTGCCGTTACCACTTTGAGCGGAAAGAGAAGATTTCTGATCGCGAGCTTTCTTCTGAATCCGCTGATCCAGATTGGCGCGAACGTGTAGCCGCGTTGCGGAACAACCCGCGCCTCGATTTTGTCTTTCGTGCCGATGAATGTAATGTTCGCATCAGCAGCTCGTCGTTTGATTTCATCTGCGATAGCGAGACCGGGAAACAGGTGACCTCCGGTTCCGCCGCCTGCAAACAAGACCCTCAGCGTTGCTGTCATTCTGAGCCCTGCTTTTCAGGGGCGAAGAATCCAGAGCTTCTGTCTTCACCTGAACGGGATTCTTCACTACGCTTCGCTGAGTTTACCGTGAGCGAAACCGAAGGGTTCAGAATGACATGTCTAAATCGATTCGCCCAAATCATTCCACGCCGGATTCTTTGATTCGATAAGAACAAGTTTTCGTATCCTCAACCAGCCTTTCAATTGTTTCTCTCTTGCAATCGCGAACCTGATATCGTCAAACGGTTCGTAGTACACCAATCGGTCAAGACCATATTTGCTCGTGAAGCCTTCGACAAGTCTGTGTTTGTGTTCATACATTCGTCGTAGCAAGTTGTTTGTTACGCCGATGTACAGCGTTCCGTTCCTTTTATTCGTCGTGATGTAAACGAAATACTGCCGCGTCTGCATTGCTCCAACTCTTTCCACCTGTCATTCTGAGCCTCGCTTTTCGAGGCGCCGTGCCTGCCGGCAGGCAGGAAGAATCCAGATCGCTGTTTGCCTCGCAATGCTCTGTTCTGGATTCTTCACTACGCTTCGCTCCGTTCAGAATGACACGTCACGGTGTTCGTCGTTTGATTTCATCTGCGATAGCGAGACCGGGAAACAGGTGACCTCCGGTTCCGCCGCCTGCCATCAAAATTCTGATCATGCAATTCTTAGCCTACCAAAACGCCCTTCATCCCTCATTCGGCAACAGATGCTTCGCTTCGCTCAACATTAAAAAACTTGCCCCACTGCCGGCTCGGGCCGCGGCGCCTGTTTGCGCCTGAAGAAATCGAGCGTGAACCGCGGATGCAAATCCGTCTGCGACGAAATATTGAGCAGCACGCCAATCGCCATCGACGAAAAGAGCATCGATGAGCCGCCGTAACTCACAAACGGCATCGGCAATCCTGTCGTCGGCAGGAGGCCGAGTGTGACACCCGCGTTGATCAACGCGTACAACGTGATCGACGACGTAATGCCAATCGCGAGATTCCGCCCGAAATCATCCTGCGCGTACTTCGCGATCTTCATGCCGCGCAGCATGATCGTCAGAAAGAGCGCGAGAATGAACAGCGTGCCGATGAGTCCGTACTCTTCCCCCACAATCGAGAACACGAAATCGCCATACGATTCCGGCAGAAAAAAATCGCGTTGCTTGCTCTCGCCCGGTCCGACGCCGAAGATGCCGCCATTGCCGAAGCCGATGATACCTTGCCAGAGCTGATAATTAACCTTGCTCCCATTGTCTTCACCGAAGCCGATGAACGCCATGATGCGCTTCATCCGATAAGGGGCGCTCAACATGTATGCGACGAGCAGCGGCAGCATTGTCGCAAACGTCAGTGCAACGTGGGAGATTTTGGCCCGTCCGACAAACAGCATCACAAGGCTGACGGCGAAAATCATCGCGCCGTTGCTGAAGTTCGGCTGCAAGAGCACGAGCAGCGTCACGAGTCCGATCCAGATCATTACCGGCATGAAGCCGTGTTTGAAATCTCGGATGCGTTCCTTCTTCTCCGCGAATAGTGTGCAGATGTGAAAAAGCAGCGCGTACTTTGCAAACTCCGACGGCTGCAGCCCGAGGCCGCCCAAGCGGAGCCATCGTGAAGCGCCTTTGACTTCGCCGCCCAGCGCGAGCGTAACGAGCAAAAATATCACCGCAATAACGATGGCGGGCTTGGTGATCTTCCGGTATTTCTTGTAATCAATTCGCATGAAGAGTATGATCGCGGCAAAACTCGCCAGCACTTTGATGACATGCAGCGTCATCAGCTTTGAGCTTGATCCCCATTTCTCCATCGCGAATGTCGAGCTTGCGCTGTACACGACGCCCAGACTCAGCACCATCAGCATGAGCACGCTGACGAGGGTGGAGAGGTCAATATGGTTGCGTTTGGGTTCCATCTTACAATGTGAAAACAATTTCCTTGAACACGCGTCCGCGGTGTTCATAATTCTCAAACCAATCAAACGACGCGCACGCGGGCGACAACAGCACAACATCACCCGCTGAAGCGAACGCAGTCGCCTGACGGATCGCTTCTTCCATCGTCTCTGCTTTGCTCATCGGCTTCATGCCTTTGAACGCAGTCATCACTTTGTCCCCCGATTCGCCGATTGCAACAATTGCCTTCACGTATTTTTCGACGAGCGGATAAAGGGTTGAATAGTCGTTCCCCTTATCGCGCCCGCCGAGCAGGACGATGATCGGCCTCGAAAAGCTCTGAAGCGCGTACCAAACAGAATCCACGTTTGTCGCCTTCGAGTCGTTGACGTACGCAACGCCGTTCAGCTCACGCACGAATTCGAGCCGATGCTCGACGCCTTTGAAGTTCTTCAACGTTGCGCGCACGGACGCGGTCGGCACGTCGAATGATTGTGCAATGAGCGCCGCCGCCATCGCGTTCATCACGTTGTGCTGCCCTCTGATGCTGATCTCATCGAGCGCTATCACGTCTGATTCACGGCCATCGAGTGCGGTGAAGAGCGAGGCGCTGCTGACGAATGCCCCTTGCTTTAGTCTCGCTTTCGTGCTGAACGGCAATTTGCACACGTCGGGATGGACATGCGCTTCTACATTTGAACGAACGAGATCGTCATCGTAATTGTACACGACGGAATCTCCGGATCGCTGGTTCTCAAACACCCTGCACTTCGACGCAATGTACTTCTCCATCGAGTGCTCATATCGGTCGAGGTGATCGGGCGTGATGTTCAGCAGCGCAGCAACGCGCGGCCTGAACCGCTCTATCGTATCAAGCTGAAAACTGCTTACTTCCACTATTGCCGTGCTGTCACGCTTCACATCTTCCACTACTTGTGAAAATGCCAATCCGATATTTCCGGCAACGACGGCCGGGCGTTTTGCGTCGTCAAAAATTCTTCCGGCTAATGCCGTCGTCGTTGTTTTGCCGTTCGTACCGGTAATCGCGACGATCGATCCTTCACAAAACCAACTGGCGACTTCGATTTCGCTAACGACTTTCTTTCCTTGCGTCAGCGCCTGCTTCACGATCGGCGCGTCCGACGGAACGCCGGGACTGAGCACGACAATGTCTGACTGAAGCACTCGCTCGGTGTTGCCGCCGAACTCACAGGCGATTTTCAGTTGACTCAACTCCGCTGCCGCAGCCTCCATCTTTGTCGCAGGAGCTTTGTCGCTGAGAAACACTTCCGCTCCGTGCAACTTCAACAACTTTGCTACTGCAATGCCGCTTCTCGCGGCGCCGATGATGCTGTATTTCTGTCCTTGAATCAACATTAGACCATTGTTCACGACGTTGCTTCAACTCGCCTGAGAACAAAGCTACGGACCTCCTCTGCCGCTTTGATTGCCTGCTTTGCATCCGAGAGTGTCAAGCCCAACTCTGCTGGGTATTTCACGTGTACACTGTACGGATTCAGCACGCGGCAGAAATCATTCAGGAAGAGGAATTCAGGGTCACTCGACACGCACGCATGGTTAAGGGCAAGCAGGTCGTGAGTTCTCTCCGGTGGAATTCCTTTGCTCGCCAAGAAAGCCTTCAGCACCTTCTCCGCAGATTGTTGAGAATGATTGCAGGCTGACCAGACGATCTTATTTTTGCCACGCAGCGCACGTTTCGCCATCGTGAGATCATCCTCGGCTTTTGAAAGCCATTGATCAAACAGGTTACCAACGCTCATAGAGCACTCTGCCGCGGTCCAATATTTCCCTGTAAAAAAAGTCTCCCATTTCTATTCTCTTCTTTATCTCAGCCGGTGTTGAGACAATTACATCGAGAGAAAAAGTGCGCGGGAGGAAGATGTCAGAAACTTCCCTGATCCTTTCGACTGCACGCTTTCGCGTTCGCTTGATGACCAGAAAGTCATAATCACTTGAACTCGTTGGAATTCCGTACGCTCGCGAGCCGAAAAGAATGATCTTCTCGGGGCGATATTCTCTCACAATCTTATCTCGGATTTCCCTAATTCGCTTGTCTTGTCTTTGCCGCATCTTGTTGCTTCACCTCTTCTCTTCAGTCATAATCGAAAGAAGGCCTCACCTCACCTTGAACGTTGCGAGGCTGAGAATCATCATCAGAATTGCGATGATGTAAAAGCGCGTCACAATCTTCGGCTCCGGCCATCCGCACAATTCAAAGTGATGATGAATCGGCGCCATCTTGAACACCCGCCTTCCTTCGCCGTAGCGCTTCTTCGTGTACTTGAAATAGACACGCTGGATAATCACGGAAACCGTCTCTGCAAAGAAAATGAACCCGAGCGTCGGCAGCAGAAGCTCTTTCTTGATCAGCACGCAGAGTGCGCCGATTGCGCCGCCCAGCGCGAGCGAGCCGGTGTCGCCCATGAACACCTGCGCCGGATATGCGTTGAACCAGAGGAACCCGATCGCCGCTCCCGACATCGCGGCGCAAAACACAACAAGCTCGCCGTTGCCGCGAAGATACGGAATCGTGAGATAGCTGCTCAGGTTCACGTTGCCGGAGATGTAGCTGATGACGCCGAGCGTGAGCGCGACGATGGCCGTTGTTCCGATGGCAAGCCCGTCAAGTCCATCAGTCAAATTCACAGCGTTGGACGTCGCGATGATGATGAAGATAACCATCGGCACGTAGAGCATGCCAAAATCAACTTCTTTGTGTTTGAAGAACGGCACCGTGCTCGACGAGTTGATTTTCCAGAGATCGGAATCAATCCACTCGGGATAGAAGTAGATGATGCCGCCCACCGCCAATCCGACAACAAACTGTCCGACGATTTTGTATCTGCCGATCAGACCCTTCGGCTTCTTCTTCACCACTTTCAAATAGTCATCAAGAAAGCCGACAGCGCCGAGCGTGATTGTCACGAAGAGGATCAAGACGATGTACAAGTTCGTGAGAGTTCCCCACAGCACTGTCGGGATGATGATGGCCGCGAGGACAATCAGGCCGCCCATCGTCGGGGTGCCGGCCTTCGTCAAATGTGTTTTCGGCGCTTCGAGTTTTGCCGACTCGCCGATCTGATGACGCTTGAGCGCGGCAATAATCTTCGGTCCGAGCCAGAACGCGATCAACAACGCTGTCACTGCAGCCGCAGCCGCGCGGAACGTGATGTACCTGACCACCCCGAATCCCGGAGGATGATAGAGCTTCTCGAGTAATTCGAAAACGTACGTCAGCATTCTCACGCGCCCGAAAGTCGTTCGTTCATAAATACCAGAATGTCTTCCATCTTCATACTGCGCGATCCTTTGATCAACACGGCGTCGCCGGGGCCAACCAGTTCCACCAGATACTCGGCGAGCATGTTCTTTTGATCATAATGGAATTTGTATTGGATCTTCGCTGCGTCGTAAATGCGCTTCGCCTCCTCGCCGAACGTAAGCAGATAATCAATCGGGAGGGAAGAAATCTCCTTGCCGATGCGCGTATGTTCGTCGCCCGAGGCTTCGCCAAGCTCCTTCATGTCCGCAAGGACGGCAATGCGTTTGCCCGACGCCTGAGTCGATGCCAGCGTGTGCAACGCCGCGAGCATCGAATCGGGATTTGCGTTGTAGCTATCGTTCAATACCTGAATGCCGCCAATCGTTACTGTCTCCATACGTTTACTCGCAGGTGTGAAACGCTCCAACACATTCTTGATTTTCTGCGCAGGGACTTTGAATGTCAGTCCAATTGTCGCTGCCGCAAGCGCGTTCTGCGCATTGTGCTTTCCGGGAATCGAAAGCTTGACACGGGTTGAGCGCTTCGAGTTTTTTGATGCGAAGCTGAATTCCGCGCAGCCACGAGCATCAACATCCAACAGATTGCCGCACACGGAAGCTCGTTGTGTGCTGAATGCATACGTCACTTTCGTTTTCAGCTTCTTCGATTTTGCGACGAGGTGCTTGTCGTCTGCGTTCACAAATGCTACGGCGCCCTTCTTTCGATGCAGCGTCGCAAACAGTACTGCCTCCTCCTTTGCAACGCCCGCGATCGTTTTGAAAAATTCCAGATGTTCTCTTCCGATATTCGTAATCACGCCGTGAGTCGGATCGAGTATCTCGCAAAGGTACGCGATCTCTCCCAGATGATTCGTTCCCAGCTCGATAACCGCGATGTCATGCTTCTTCTCCAGCCTGAACAACGTCTGCGGCACGCCAAGATGGTTGTTGAGGTTTCCTTCCGTGTGCAGCACGTGATACCTTGTCCGAAGCACAGAGGCAATCATATCCTTTGTCGTCGTTTTGCCGTTACTGCCTCCGACAGCAACGAAGGGAATCGCGAACTTCGATCTGTAGTATCGTGCGATTTCCCCCAGCGCGCGAGTTGTATCCTGCACAACCAGCAGCGGCATCGTCTCGACCGCATCGATTCGTGCATTCGCATCGACCACCGCTGCAACGCAGCCTTTCTCGAACGCCGCGGCGAGAAATTTGTGCCCATCGAAATTTCCACCCCTTAAGGCAACGAACAATTCGCCTTCACGCACCGTTCGCGAATCCGTCGAGACGCCGATGATTGTCTTCCCCGTAAGTTTCTCTCTCCTGCGAAACTCGAGATGCGTAATATGGAGCAGCTCGTCGGGGGAAAGCTTCATCGTTTCTTCCTGTGTATGAACGATTCAACTTCTTCCCGGTCATCGAAGTGCAGCTTCTGGTCGCCGATGACCTGATAGTTTTCGTGCCCCTTGCCGGCCAGCAACACAATGTCGCCTGCTTGCGCCATCTCCAAAGCCAGAGCAATGGCTTTGCGCCGATCCATCTCGACAACCACTACCGCATCAGGCGCGACGCCGGCACGCACATCCTCGGCAATTGCCGCAGGCTCTTCGCGCCGCGGATTATCGGATGTAATGATCGTGATGTCGCTCAGCTCGGATGCAACGCGACCCATTTTCGGTCGCTTCGATTTGTCGCGGTTTCCGCCGGCGCCGAAGACGGTGATGATTCGGCCGCGCCGATCTTTGGGAGCAATATCATGAATCGCGTGAAGGCAATTCGCCAGTGCATCGTGCGTGTGCGCATAGTCGATAACGGCAACCCAGCCGTCCGGCGAGACGATCTGCTGAAACCTTCCGGCAACGGCGTGCAGATTCTTGATTCCCGAGAGAACAGTTTGCTGCGCTATTCCCAAACCGATCCCCGTCGCATACGCGGCCAGAATGTTCTGCACATTGAAGCGACCGATCAGCTTCGAAGTAACGTTCACCGCTGTCGCGTTGTGAATGACGTTGAACGATGTCTCCGTCGGACTCAGTCGCACGTTGGTCGCCGTGATGTCTGCATCTCCCTCAAGGCTGTAGCTGATTCGTTTCGCGTGCGTGTCAGAAACGATTTCACGTCCGTACGCGTCATCAACATTCGTGACAGCAACTGACGTCGAAGGAAGCGTGTCGAACAAGATTTTCTTCGCAGAGTAGTAAGCATCCATTGTCACATGGAAGTCGAGATGATCTTGCGTGAGATTGGTGAATGTTGCTGCCGCAAAATTCAGCCCGTACACTCTGCGGAGCGCCAGCGAGTGCGAGGAGACTTCCATGACGACGTCGCTGCATCCTTTCCCGACCATCGTTGCAAGAAGCTGATTCAGCTCAAGCGATTCAGGAGTCGTATGAGTCGCGGGAATCACGTCGGCGCCGACTTTGTACTCGATTGTTCCGATCAAGCCGACGGTCTTTCCGTCTGCTTCGAGTATGGATTTGATCAGGTGCGTCGTTGACGTCTTTCCATTCGTGCCCGTCACGCCGATGAGTCGCAGCTTCTGCGACGGATGGCCAAAGATGGTTGACGACATCAGCGCCAGCGCTTTGCGCGCATCGCCGACGACGACTTTCACTACGCCGCTGTGCATGAAGAATGCATCGGGTATTGCCGCATCATCTTCTACCACAACAACCTTTGCTCCGTTTGCTACTGCATTGCCAATGAACGTATGACCATCGACCGTGCCGCCTTTGATCGCAACGAAGAGATCGCCGGCCTGAATCTTGCGCGAGTCGTACTGAATGCTGTTGACCTCGACATCATGCGTGACGACCATCTTGCCGTACATCGTCTGAAACATTTTGATGACGGTGACACCGTTAAGCACGCGAGAAAGAATCATAGCGATGTCATAATGGGAAACCGTTTTGCTTCACACCTGATGCCGACACGGGTCCCGACTTTCACTTGCGTTCCCGCGCTGATCGACTGCGACGCCACGAGTCCCGATCCTTCGATCTTTACGTCAAGCCGCGCAGCGGTCAGTTGATTCAACGCTCTGCGCAGCGACATTCCTTTGAGCTGCGGAACGATAGTGTAGCCGCCTGCGACCGTCGTTGCTACGCCGCTCGTCGCGAGCCGAACAGTCTGGCTGCGCGCAATTCTCGTTCCTGCCTCGGGCGCTTGCTTCGTTACGATTATTCCTTCGCCCGTTACCTCTACCTCGAATCCCAGCGCTTCGAGCGTACGAGTTGCAGATTCCACTTCAATCGCGCGCACGTCGGGAGTCGTGAGCAGCTCCTCCTGGCCAACAGGAGACGGCGCTGCCTGCGCGAGCGCGCTTGATGTGGCCATCACCTTCTCGGCAATGTTCTTGACGATCGGCGCGCTGGCAACGCCGCCGTAGTAACCGAGTTTCCTGGGATTGTCGAGCATCGCCAGACAAACCACCTGCGGATTCTCGGCCGGGAACATTCCCACAAATGATGCCGTGTAGCTCGAGAGTGAATATCTGCCGTCGATGATTTTCCGTGACGTTCCCGTCTTGCCGGCGATATGAACAACGGCGCTCTTCGCGGCGGTTGCGGTTCCCCGCTCGACCACGCCGCGCATAAACGACCGGATCGTATCCGCGGTGGATTGCGAGATCACGCGTCGGATCACCTCAGCGTTGGTTTCTGATGAGACCACATTGTGTTCATCGAGCACTTGCTTGAGAATGTACGGCCGCATGAGTTTGCCACCGTTGGCCACAGCCGCATACGCAGCCGCGAGTTGCAACGGCGTGACGCCCACTTCGTATCCGTAGGCCATCGTGTTCAATGTTGTGCGTGACCACTCGTTGGGGCGCTTCAACTGTCCGCCGACTTCACCCGGCAATTCCAGTCCGGTCGGAGTTCCGAAGCCATAGTTCCGTGCGGTGGTGTACATGTTCGCCGCGCCGATGATGTCTGACGCTTTCGCCATGACGATGTTGCTCGAAAGCTCAACCGCCTCGCGGAACGTCAACATCCCATACTGATGAACATCCGTGATCGGCTTTGGCCGTCCCTTGACAACGTATTTCCCTTTCTCCGCGTAGAATTTTTGAGTCGGATCGATCAGCTTATGTTCCAGCGCGGCGGAGACTGTCACAACCTTGAAGACGGAACCCGGCTCAAACACATCGGTGATGACGCGGTTCTTTGTTGCTGCCGGGTCGGCAAGCTGATAGTAGTTGGGATTGATGCTCGGCCAGCTTGCCATAGCGAGAATCTCGCCCGTCGCCGGATCGAGCACAAGCACAAGTCCGCTTGATGCCCCGTTGGCTTCAATGCCTTTTTTGAGTTCTTCTTCTGCGACCGACTGGATATCAAGATCGATCGTCAGCACAATGTTGTTGCCGTTGATCGGCTCGACACGCGGATAATCGACAGTCGGTCGCTTCCTGCCGAGGCCATCACGCTGCATGATGAGAAAGCCGTTCTTTCCCTTCAGCTGCTGTTCGAATTCCAGTTCGATCCCGCTCAGACCATTGTTGTCGATATCGGTAAAGCCTAGCGCCTGACCCGCGACATGATCGTAGTGATAGATGCGTCGAGGCTCATTCATTTGAATGATGCCGTCGAACTCCGTCGCCTTGATGCGTGCAGCCGTCTCGGGATTCGCTCGCCGTTCGAGCCAGACAAAACGCGAGTTATTTTTGCGACTCCGCGCGCGGTAATCCGATCTCCGCGATTCACCAAACACCCGCGCAAAACGATCGGCAATCTTCTCCGCATCCTTGGCTGCAAACTTTGGATCTGCCGCGTACGACACAGCCATCGAGCTTGAGACGAGGATCTTTCCGTTTCGGTCGTAGATGTTGCCGCGTGAGGCAAGAAGCGGAACGTTAACTTCATATTGCTTCTTGGCAATCTCGCGGTACTTCGCCGATTCAAAAACCTGAATCTGGACAAGCCTTGCGGCGACAACGGCGAAGAAGATCAGCAAGCCGATTTTCAACCAGAGGAGCCGTACCAACGATTGATGAGCGGGGTCCGGCTTCTCGCCTGATTGCGATGGCGTATTGTGCGCGTTGTTCATCACTTTTCCCTAAACTCCTCCAACTTCTCCTCATCAACATCAAACGATTGTGCAGCTTCTCGCGCATGCGCCAGCCCGAGATCTTTTGCCTTATCGCTGACACGCTCCCACGCCGACTTACGGTTGATCTCCGACTTCAGCACGTTGTTCTCGTTCACGATCGTGTCGTACTTCGTACGCAGACGATGGACGTCAACAACAAGCTCGTTGACGATCAGGATGTTGCCGATGTACAGAACAATCGCAATGGCCGCGAAGAAGAGTACCGAAATGATGCTGAATGTCGATCGCCGCTTCTTCGGCGTTATCTTCTTGTTCGATGGACGCGCAGCATAACCGGGATTCTTCGGCTTTACATCGCCGCTATAAATCCGTCGAGCGTCCTGCTCAGGCGCTCGCTGCGCGACCGGCTGCGGTTTTGCCCGTGTGTTCTTCGTGTCGGCATCGGCACGAGCAAGAAGTTCGGTCATATCGCTTGCGAGCTTGCGCGCCATTGCTATCCCATCATCTTCGTAACAATTGCCAGCCTTTCGGCGACTCTCATCTTTGCGCTCCGCGCGCGCGGATTGTGCGCAACTTCTTCCTCCGATGCGAGCACCGGAGATTTCGTCAGAATGCGAAGCGTCGGAAAAACGACAGTGTCGGGAACGTACTTATGGCCGGAGGGAATTCGATCGAGAGATGCATTCCTGAAAAACATCTTCACAATGCGATCTTCAAGCGAGTGATAGGCAATCACCACGATGCGCCCCCCCGGCGCAATCAACTCCACTGAATCGGTAAGCACTTGTTCCAGACTTCTCAACTCGTCATTCACTTCAATGCGTATCGCCTGAAACACACGCGCAAGCGTCTTGACGAGAAACTTCTTCCCCACAGCAGACTCGACAACCGCGGCGAGCGCGCCTGTTGTTTGCACAGGCCTTGCATCAACGAGCCGACGGGCGATGCGGCGCGAGTTTCTTTCCTCACCATACTTCCAGATCACTTCGGCAAGCCGGTCTACGTCGTAGCTGTTGACAACGTCCCAACCGGTAAGCGCCTGTCGCCGATCCATTCTCATATCAATCTTTTCATCCCCGCGAAAGGAAAATCCTTTTGACTCTTCATCGATCTGATATGAAGAAACACCAAGATCGAGGAGGATGCCGCTTACACGTCCGACGCCGAGTCTCGCCAATTCGGCTCGGAGATATCTGAAATTCGAATGAACGAACGTAACATGTTCTGCGTATTTTTCCAGCCGACGGGTCGCAGCTCGGAGCGCGTCCTCATCGGCATCAAGGCCAATCAACCGTCCCTTCGTTCCCAGCCGTTCGCAAATCGCTTGCGCATGTCCGCCACCGCCCAGTGTTCCGTCAACATACGTTCCATCACTATCTGAGACGAGAAACTTCACGCTCTCATCGCGCAACACCGGAGTGTGGAAACTGCTGCTCACATTACTTTCTTCTGCAAAACCGTCTGCGCGACATCCTCATACGAGTTTTGCTGCGATGCCAAATACTTACTATATTCATTCGGGTTCCACACTTCGATATGCTCGAGTATCCCAAGGATCAACACTTCGCTTTCAATGGACGCGAATTGAAGCAGATCTTTCGGAATGATGATGCGTGCTTGCGCGTCGAGCGTGGACTCCATGGCCTGATGCAAGAGCAGGCGCATGAAAAATCTGTGTTGCGAATTTGTCGGCGACAGTTCGCGAATGTTCTGCTCGAGCTTGATCCACTCGTCGTGCGGATAGATGTAGATGCACTTTTCGAATCCGCGCGTAACGGTGAACGTGTCGTTCGATTCGGGCGCGACATACTTTCGCAAGCGGGCGGGAATGTTGATGCGCCCTTTGCTGTCAATCGAATAGGTGTATGAACCCTTGAATGCTGACATCGGAGCCTTGCAAGTTTCACCAAAGAGTGGTGTGGGTGACTTATCCCTTTTCACCCACAATTACCCACTGCGGTGTGTTAAGATAAGCAAAACAAATGTAAAGTCAAGAGAAAACGTCAGAATTTGAGCCGTTTTAGCCCAAAATCTCTGCGAACCATCCGTGCCGATGGCGGGCCAGCGTAACAGGAGTGCATTGTCCAATTACTTTCACATTGCAGTCGCGTGGGATTGGGAATTTGACCGCGAGTTTGTCGCTATTCTGGAGAGGAATGTTCAGGGGCAGCGAATGCTTTCCTACTCCGTTTCTCACCACAATGCCGCAGAAACGCTTCAGAAGCTTCAAAATGGGGAGTTGAAGTTCGGCGCCTTCCTCGATAGGGCCGGCGATGGAGACGAAAAATTTGCGCCACTTGCCCACTATCTCCGGCGAACGCCGACGCTGTTCCTCAATCATCCCGACCGGATCCATCACGCGATCGATAAGGCCACGATGCATCTTGAGTTTATTCAGAAAGGAATCGATGTCCCGTTCTCCATCATCATCTCACCGTATGCGAAGAAGAAGGAGATTGAACTTCGGCTCAGCGACATTGCGAAACTCAAGTGGCCGTTCATCATCAAGCCGGCGAACACAACCGGAGGCGGGATTGGCGTTGTACTGAACGCTGCATCGCTTCAGGACATCATCAACTCACGGCAACATCACCGCAACGACAAGTATCTGCTGCAAGAGAAGATTGCACCGTTCATGCTGAACGGGAAGAAGGGATGGTTCCGCGTGTTTTGTGTATTTGGTGATGTGATTCCCTGTTGGTGGGACGACGAGACGCACATCTACTCCATCATAAAGAACCATGAGATGAAGCAGCATCGACTTCGTCCGCTCGTCTCAATCGCGAAGCGAATCTTTGAAGTCTGCAAGCTCGAATTCTTTTCGACGGAGATCGCCGTGACGGAGGGAAGAAAGTTTGTCGCGGTGGATTACGTCAACGATATCTGCGACATGCGACTTCAATCGCTGCATATCGACGGCGTGCCTGACTCGGTGGTGCAGGAGATCTGTAAGAAGATTGCGCGCCACGTCAAAGCCCGGCTCCGATAAGGCGAACATTTCTTG
>JACRFA010000223.1 GCA_016218065.1 Ignavibacteriota bacterium
CGGTGGACATCAACGGATCGAAGCATGTTCTTCGCACAAGAGACGCTGAGATCGTGACGAGGGAGATGGATTGGAAACACAAGCTGCTCGATTTGTTGAGCGATCCGAACGTTGCATACATCTTCTTCCTGCTCGGCATCTACGGATTGATGTTTGAACTGTACAATCCGGGATCGATTCTTCCCGGCGTCGTCGGCGTCATTGCAATCATCATCGCCCTTTATTCGTTGCACACGATGCCGATCAACTACGCAGGACTTGCGCTGATTATTTTTGGGATCATACTCTTTATTGCGGAGATCAAAATCACCAGCTACGGAATGTTAACTGTCGGCGGAGTGATTTCGCTTGCATTGGGTTCGGTCATGTTGATCGATTCCGATTCGTCGTTGGAGTTCATTCGGATTTCGTGGGGAGTGATCATTCCGGCGGTTCTTGTCACTGCCGCATTCTTCTTCTTCGCAATCGGGATGGGAATTCGCGCGCAACGCAAGAAACCTTCCACGGGCGTTGAGGGAATTGTCGGCGAACAGGGCGAGGCGATCACCGCATTGACTCCCGGCGGGCAGGTGCGTGTGCATGGTGAAATCTGGAACGCAACGTCACAGAGCGGCGATTTGCAGCAAGGTACTCGCGTTACGGTCATCGCGATTGAAAATCTTTCGTTGCGCGTTGTTCAAGCGCCTTCTACTCATTCATGAAAAGGTGAACCATGGAAGCTTTCAGCCTGTTCTTATTCGTCGTCGCCTTCTTCGTTCTTATTATCCTTGCGAATGCAATTCGCATTCTCCGGGAGTATGAGCGAGGGGTTGTGTTTCGTCTTGGCCGGCTCATCGCTGTTAAGGGTCCCGGCCTGATCCTTCTCATTCCCATCGTTGATAAGATGGTGAAAGTCAGTCTGCGGACTGTTGTGCTTGATGTTCCGCCGCAGGATGTTATTACACGAGACAACGTTTCGATCAAGGTCAATGCGGTTGTGTACTTCCGCGTGCTACAGCCGGATAAGGCAATCGTGGAGGTGGAGAATTATCTCTTCGCGACATCGCAACTCTCGCAGACTACTCTCAGAAGCATTCTCGGTCAGTTTGAGCTTGACGATCTACTTTCTGAGCGTGATAAAATCAACAGCAAGCTGCAGGTGATCATCGATCAGCATACCGAATCATGGGGTATTAAGATTGCGACGGTCGAAGTTAAGCAAATCGACCTGCCGGTTGAAATGCAGCGCGCGATGGCGAAGCAGGCAGAAGCCGAGCGCGAGCGCCGCGCCAAGGTTGTGCACGCCGAAGGAGAATTCCAGGCTTCACAGAAGCTTGCCGACGCCGCGCAGGTCATTGAAGGGCACCCGACCGCTTTGCAGTTGCGTTATTTGCAGACACTCACAGAGATTGCGTCGGAGAAAAACTCCACAACCATCTTCCCCGTCCCGATTGACCTGATCGCTCCGTTTCTGCAACAACTGAAGAAAGCAGAGCAGATTACTTCTTGATGGACGCGCTTCTCTACGGGCATAATTCCGACGAACGCATCGTTGCTGTACACCAAACCAATGACAGAACGATGCGTGTCTATTTTCGCGAGAACGATACGATCCGCACGGAAGACGCGGAGTTCTTTCCCTTCTTCTTTCTTTCCGACCATACACTGCTGGAAGGTTTTGCGAAGAAACATTGGATGAAGAAACTCGACGGCGACGGTTTCTACCACTATGTCTGCGCGTTCGAAGACTGGCGCGATTTCTGGGAAGGCGTGCGGTTTGTGCTTGAGCGATACAACAAACGCATGTCAACGGAGTTTACATCGTACACCGAGCTTGAAGCGCTATTTCTGTACGGCGATCCCGTGACGCAATATCTGATGCAGAGTGGACGAACATTGTTCCGTGGAATGCTCTTCAATGATATTCACCGATTGCAGCTGGACATCGAGACCTACACCGGCGGCGCACACCGATTCAGCAACGCTAACCGTTCGACGGATCGCATCATCCTGATTGCTTTGTCCGATAATCACGGTTGGCAGCATGTACTTGACGGAAAGAAACTATCGGAAAAAGAACTCCTTCAGAACCTCGTCGCAATCATTACGGAGAAGGATCCTGATGTCATCGAAGGACACAACATCTACAACTTCGACCTGACGTACATTACCAAGCGCTGCGAGCTTCACAACGTGCCGTTCAGGATTGGACGCGACGGAAGCGTCCCCCGCTCGTTTGATACACGATCTTCGTATGCCGATCGTTCGTACGAATACACGGCAACTGAAGTCGCCGGACGCCATATCATCGATACCATGCTGTTGGTTCAAAGCTACGACATGATGAAGCGGAACATGGAGAGCTACGGACTGAAGTACGCAGCGAGATATTTCGGCATCTCGTCGGACGATCGGACCTACATCAAGGGGGACAAGATCTCGTGGTTTTGGGACAACGATCATGAATCACTCATCAAGTACGCGCTCGATGATGTGATTGAGACGGGAAAATTGAGCGAGCGATTGTCGGGCACAACGTTTTACCTCGCGCAGATGCTTCCGTTCAGTTATGGTCAGGTCGCCCGCATGGGATCGGCGGCAAAAATCGAAGGCCTGATGGTTCGCGAATACCTACGCTGCAAGCACTCGATTCCGCGACCGAATGTCGGGGTGCAGACGACCGGAGGTTACACAGACATCTTTGTCACGGGCATCGTCGGGCCAGTGCTTCACGCAGACGTGGAGTCGCTGTATCCGTCGATCATGATTCACAAGAAAGTAGCGCCCGCGTCTGACGCGTTGGGCGTGTTCAATCGGCTGCTCACCACACTAACATCCTCACGCCTCGATGCAAAGCGGAAGATGAAACAAACTCGTGACGTCGATAAGAAATCCATGCTCGATGCAATGCAGTCGTCGTTGAAAATCCTTATCAACTCATTCTACGGCTATCTCGGGTACGGCAGAGGTTTGTTCAATGACTACGTTCAAGCCGATGTTGTCACGACGACAGGCCAGGAACTCTTGCGACAGATGATCGAGTTCATCCAATCTCACCAAGGGACAGTGATTGAAGTGGACACAGACGGAATATTCTTTGTTCCACCATCGTCGGTACAGAACGAAGACGACGAGCAGAAGTTCATCAAGCAGCTTTCCGATCTCCTTCCCGAAGGAATCACGGTTGCACTCGACGGTCGCTATCGGAGAATGTTGAGCTACAAGATGAAGAACTATGCTCTTCTCGATTATGAGGGGAAGATGCGCATCAAGGGATCGTCGCTCATCTCACGAAGCATGGAACGGTTCGGGCGATCGTATGTGCAGCGTTGCATCGACTGCTTGCTGCGGAACGACATCGCCGGACTGCATCAACTCTACAATTTCCTCCGAAACGATATCATCGACCATAAGCTCGAGGTCAGAGACTTCGCGCGAACAGAAACGCTCAAAGACGCGTTGCATGTGTACAAGCGTGAGGTTGAAAGCGGCAGACGCAATCGAAACGCAGCGTATGAACTCGCGCTGGCAACGGATCGATCGTACAAAGTCGGAGATTCGGTCTCATATTATGTTACCGGTACCGATCCGAATGTGCGGACGTTCGAAAGCTGTAAGCCGATTGCGGAGTGGGATCCGAACTTCCCCGATGAAAACTCGTCGTACTACATCCGCAGGCTCGATGAGTTCTCCGAGAAGTTCATGGAATTCTTTACACCACAAGACTTTAGAGCGATCTTCTCTCCGGATGATCTCTTCCCGTTTTCATCGGAGGGCATCGTGCCTGTCACTCGCCGGCGTCTGTCCGGTGTACATCAGACGGAAAAGGAGACGACCGACGTTGAGCCTCCGATTTGGCTTGACGAATAGAAGATTGCTTGCGTTTCTCGTTTTGCTTTGCTAATATACTGGCGCAGTCAACGCAACACCAGCTGTTTTCATTTACAGATTGTGAGATTGCGGGGAAGGCAGGTGGCAAGACCTGGAAGGAAACAGAGTCCACACTGCACTGTGCTTCACCAATTGTTGAAACACGTGCTCGCGGGCGAGGTGGTGTTACACATTGTACCACATTCTCAAAAGGTAGCTCGCTTATGGAAAAGGGTACCGTGAAGTGGTTCAACAATGCGAAGGGCTACGGCTTCATCAAACGTGAAAGTGGAGAAGATCTTTTTGTCCACTTCAAGTCGATCATTGGTGAAGGCTACAAATCTCTCAAAGAAGGAGAGGCGGTCCAGTTCGAGGTTGAACAAGGTGCTAAGGGCCTGCAAGCGGTGAAAGTTAGCAAAGCGTAGCGTCACAACTTCGGTGCAGTGGAAAAGGCTTTAGCAAGAAACCCCTTCTCTCACGAGAAGGGGTTTCCGTTTTTTTGCAGATCAGTTCCGGTGTTCGCCGACCCAGCTCTTCACGTACTCAACGATATCTTGCGTTGAAGCGCCTGGTGTGAACAACTCTCCGACGCCGTGCTGTTTCAATTCAACAATGTCTTTGCCTGGAATTATCCCTCCCCCAAACAGCAACACATCATTGAGTCCCTTCTCCTTCAGCAGATTGGCGATCCGCGGAAACACCGTCATGTGCGCGCCGCTGAGGATGCTCACGCCGATCGCGTCCACGTCCTCCTGAATCGCCGCCTCAACGATCATGTCGGGCGTCTTTCGGAGTCCCGTATAGATAACCTCCATCCCGGCATCACGCAATGCGGCTGCGACAACTTTTGCTCCGCGATCATGTCCATCCAGTCCGACCTTAGCAACAAGTACTCTAATTCTTTTGGGCATACATACCACTTTCTCAGTTTGTCATTGGGATTGAAATCGATTTAGCTCAACATAAAATCTGGAGAGAGGAAATCCAACAACGTTGTAGAAGCAGCCTTCGATACGCGTCACGAAGACGGCGCCGTAGTCGTCTTGAATTCCGTACGCTCCTGCTTTGTCCATGGGAGAACCACCAGCAATGTACTCGGAGATCTCGGCATCAGGAAGAGTGCGAAACGTAACTCGAGTTTCTTCACACGCTGTCATGCTTCGCCTCGATGCACAATCCACTAAAGCAAAGCCGGTGACAACGGTGTGCGTTCTACCGCTGAGCAGTCGTAACATTCTGAGAGCATCCGACTCATCCGTTGGCTTGCCCAGCAACGCATTGTCCAACACTACGATCGTGTCAGCCCCGATGACGATTGCGTCCTGAAATTTCTCGGCGATGTTCATTGCCTTTTGAAGCGCGAGAGTCATTGCATTCTCGCTGGGGCTGATCTGTGAGTCGAAATCTTCCGGCAGATCCGTGGGATCAACAGTGAAGTCCAAACCAATTTGCTTCAGGAGGGCGATGCGACGCGGTGATCGCGAGGCTAGCACAAGCCGCTTTAGAATCCGCATCGATCACCACCCTTAAACGAAAAAAGCGACACAGAGGTATCGCCTTTCCCGAAGAACGCTTGAGTCATGTAGAGAACTATTACCTGAACATCGCTTTGATGCTGCCCCACGTGCGCCGAACGTCACTAGTTCTGGGGATGGCTGTTATCGGCCCATAATAGATCGGTGCCTGGCCATCTGAGAAAACCACTTTCACCTGATACTTATAGATTGTTTGGGAAACTCTAAACACAGTCTCATCAACAAACTGATATGACGAGCCGTTTCCTTTAGGAGCCAACTCCGTGAGCGTCATGAACGACCCATTCAGTCCTGCCTTGCGCTCAAGAACATATTTTGCAACTCCGGTTTCGTTATCACTCTCCCATCGAATCTTGATATAGCTGCCGTCAGGGTCGGCTCTCAGAGTTCCATCTTTGATGATCGAGGCAAAAACCGTCATGCTCAACAATGTGCCGAGCAGGCTAATGAAAAAAAATCTCTTTGTCATTGGGAATTGTTCCTAGGTAGCTGAACGAATATAGCTCGAACATCCACCAAAATCAAGTGTTTCCTTGAATTTCCACCAAAAAGAAAAACCTCGCAGCAAGGGACCACGAGGTTTGTGCGGAAGGCGGGACTTGAACCCGCATGCCTTGTGGGCGCCACCCCCTCAAGATGGTGCGTCTGCCAATTTCGCCACTTCCGCAAAAGAACAGTCTGTGACCGCGGGTGGGCTCGAACCACCGACCCTCTGCTTAAAAGGCAGATGCTCTACCCCTGAGCTACGCGGTCCTTGACTCTTAAGCCGTCGGTTGGGTCTGGCTCGAGGCGTCCTTCTTAATATATGACTTCTTGAACAAAATTCCCAACGGAATTATGACACAATAGCCCAGCACCAACAAGATTGGCGCTAACACAAGGGGCAGGAATCCTTCAATCGGACCATTGGCCAATGCAAGATAGCCAATGAGAATCACCGCCAAGCCGACACCAATGATCATGAAGTTTGCCTTCCCAAGCGGAAGTCTATCATCTTTCGTCGCTCGACGTCTGCTGCTATCGCCGCGCCTTACAGCCTTTGCCATGCTTGAACTCCCAAAAGAATAGTGCGTGTAAAACAAAAGCCCAGCGTTGGGGGGAACGCCGGGCTCGACCGTTTGTTTACGACAGTCAGGGGAGAAACCGTCGTAAGGTCAGGGATAAATTTACAGGATTTTTTCACAATGTCAAGCGAAAAATCAAAAAAATTACGACTTATCACGTATTTTCTTCCCGGCTACCTGTCCATCGACGATACGCAGCACCTCGTCGGCGCGATTCGCGAACGCTTCGTTGTGTGTTACGATGATGAACGTCTGCTCCAGTCGCCGACTCAACTCCCAGATGAGCTCGTGAAGTTGAAGCGCGTTCTTCGTGTCGAGATTGCCTGAAGGTTCGTCGGCAAGAACAACTTTTGGCTCGTTCATCAAAGCCCGCGCAACCGCGACGCGTTGCTGCTCTCCCCCGGAAAGTGAGTTAGGCCGACTCAATGCGCGATCGTCAACCCCGACAGACTTCAACAACTCGTGCACGCGATGTCGTACATCGGTCAACTTCTTTCCTCTGATCAGCGCCGGCATCGCAACGTTCTCGAACACGTTGAACTCGGGCAACAAGTGATGAAACTGAAAGACGAATCCGATATGTTGGTTTCTGAATGCAGACAATCGATCGTCGCCGAAGGCAAAGACATCGAGGTTCTCATATAAGACCTGTCCCGAGGTCGGACGATCGAGTGTTCCAAGTATGTGAAGAAGCGTGCTCTTGCCCGCACCCGACGCTCCGACGATCGCAGCGATTTCCCCCTTTCCGATCTCGAGGTCGATTCCCTTGAGAACTTCCCTCCCGTTCGCAAGGCTATTGCCAATCGGGAATGTCTTTGTGATGTTCTTTGCTTGAATCATAAGAAGAAGTTATTCCCAGCGAATCGCGTCAACCGGCAAGAGCTTGCCTGCTTGTCGCGCCGGATAGAATGCAGCTAACGAACTCAATAACATCGATGCAAATCCGACAGCAACAAAATCACTCCACCGAATGTCAACCGGAATCGCATCGATAATATAAACACTTGGGTCGAGAGGAAACAGATGATATTCCATTTGAAGATAGCAGACAAACAAGCCAATTCCAATCCCGAGGAGCGTGCCGAGGACGCCCACCAAAATTCCTTCGAACATAAAGAGCTTGACAATCCTTCGGGCGTTCAGGCCCAACGCTTTCAACACACCGATATCTCTTCTCTTCTCCATAACACCCATCGCCAACGATCCCAGCATGTTGAACGAAGCGACTCCGATGATGAGACAAAGAATGATGTATGCGCCCCAACGTTCTATCTTCATCACCGAATAGAGATCCTTGTGCAGATCATACCATGTCATCACGCTCAGCTCGTCGCCCAGCAGCGCCTGCAGTCGCGCTTGAACCTGCTCCGACTCTTCGATATTCTGCAACCGGACTTCAATGCCGCTGACATTCTTTGCATATCTGAAGAGACGCGCCGCGACATCGAGAGAGACGAACGCGAAATGTGAATCGTATTCTTTGTTGCGAGAATCAAAAATTCCCGTCACAACAAACTTGCGCATGTCGGGCTGGCTGTACTGAACAATCATCGCATCAACGCCCACCGGGCTGACCACGGTAACCTCGGAACCAACGACGATGCCGAGTCTGTCGGCGAGAGCGAGTCCCACGACGATGCCCGGAACGCCGCGCTCAGTCCTTAGGGAAAACTTCCCGAGCGCCGTCGCTTTAACTACGCCCGACACCTCGCCGGCCGTCGAGTCAATCACTCCTTTGATAACGACGACTCTGTTCCCACCTTTCGACACGACGAGAGCCTTATGCTCAACGTAGGGAGATGCGG
This sequence comes from Ignavibacteriota bacterium, assembly GCA_016218065.1. Taxonomy (GTDB): domain Bacteria; phylum Bacteroidota; class Ignavibacteria; order UBA10030; family UBA6906; genus CAADGV01. The sequence goes on from JACRFA010000223.1 coordinate 8,254, forward strand.
CCTGCACCCGCGGAACCAGAGCCATCACTTTTAGAATCGAATCAACGCGGCCAAATGACTTGCCGGTCGCGGGCAACACGCGAATGTGCGGATCAAATCCTACCAGAACATCGGTCACCACTTTGTTGAATCCGTTGAAGACTGACAACACGACGATCAACGCCGCAACCCCAACGGTAATGCCAACAACAGACACCAGCATAATGATATTGATGAACTGCGTCTGCTGTTTTGAGCGCAGGTAACGGAGCGCTATGAGTCGTTCAACTCTCATCATGCAAACCTGATGGCTCGGATGGGGTCTATTCGAGATGCGAGAAGCGCCGGGAGCAGCGAGCAGAGGTAGCAGAGCGCAATGCTGATTCCGGACACGATCATGAAGTATTCGGGACGAAGGAGAATCGGGACGGAGGTCATGAAGTAGATGTCGCTCGGCAACGAAAGGAAATGCAACTGCTGCTCTGCGTAGCACAATGTGAACGCAAAGAGATTTCCGACCAAAGTCCCGACGATGCCGATCCAGATTCCCTGACGCACAAAAACGCCTGCGATACCGCGACGCGACGCGCCCAGCGACCGCAGAATTCCGATCTCGCGTGTCTTCCCGATCACCACCATCAGCAACGTGCCGATGATGTTCACAGTGGCAACGATGATGATCAAGCCGAGGATGATCGGAACGGGCTTCTTCTGCAGTTCAATCCAGCTGAAGAGATTGCGATAATTATCGAACACGGTTCGCGCGTAATGCGGATACCTGAGACGCGACTGCAACTGATCCGCAACAACTTCAGCGCTATCGACCTGACTGAGCAGGATGTCGTAACCCGATATGGTGTTCCGATACTGAAACAGAAGCTGGGCATCCTTCAACGATGTGAAAGCATAGACATCGTCATAATCGGCCATGCCGCTTTCGTAGATGCCGGCAACACGAAACTGCATGACACGCATCCGGCTCAGATCTGTGCTGGTGCCGGTCGCAAACACCGCCACCTTGTCTCCAACAGTCAGCACGAGTCTGTTGGCAAGTTTTCGACCGATAACGATATTGGGCAGCGCTCCAACAACATGCTCGATGTTATACGAGCCGAGCACGATGTACTTGCGGACAGCAGAAATGTCCCTCGCAGGATCGACTCCTTTGAGCAGAATGCCATCGACAGATTCTTTTGAGCGGATGAGGGCTTCGCGAGCAATGTAGGGTTGGACTGCTGTGATCAACGGCGACTCATTCTCGATACGAAGAACGTTCTTTGCGTAATCGCCGAGCGGCTGATTGTGAAACCCGATGACTTGAACGTGACTCGTGAACCCGATGACTTTCTCGGTGATCTCTCGTTCGAATCCGCCGAGCACAGCGAGCGCGATGATCAGCGCTGCGGTTCCAAGAGCCACGCCGATGATCGCCGTACCCGTGATGAACGAAGTGAATCCTCTTCCCCGACTCGATTTTCGCAGACGTTCAGCTATGAAGGAAGCGTAAGACATGGAGGGAAAATCAGGTTCCTTTCACTGCGTCGGGTTTGGCCATGAGATAGCCTTTGATGAACTCATCGAGGTCGCCGTCCATCACACCATGCACGTTGCTCGTCTCCACATCCGTGCGATGATCCTTCACCATGTTGTACGGATGAAAGACGTACGAACGAATCTGACTTCCCCACTCGATTCTCTTCTTCGTGCTTTCGATGGCGCTCAGGCGGGCTTCTTCTTCTTCTTTTCTTTTTTGATAGAGCTGCGACTTCAGCATCTTGAGCGCACGTTCTTTGTTCTGAAACTGCGAGCGTTCCTGCTGGCAAGCGACGATGATTCCACTGGGGACGTGTGTGATGCGGACGGCTGTTTCGACTTTGTTGACATTCTGCCCGCCCTTGCCGCCTGATCGGTACGTATCGACTTTGATGTCGGCGGAATTGATTTCGATCTCGACGTCGTCATCCATTTCGGGATAGACAAACACTGACGCGAACGACGTGTGCCTGCGAGCATTTGCGTCGAACGGTGAAATACGAACAAGACGATGTACGCCGTTCTCTGCTTTCAGATATCCATACGCGTACTCGCCGACAATCTCAACCGACGCACTCTTGATGCCGGCGCCATCGCCGTCTTGTCGATCTGTGAGCGCGACTTTGTAGCCTTTGCGCTCAGCCCAGCGCAGATACATGCGCAACAGCATCTCCGCCCAATCCTGCGACTCGGTTCCACCTGCGCCGGAGTTGATTGTCAGAATGCAATTCCGCCTGTCATCGTCTCCACTCAACATGTTGCGGAATTCCAGATCGGCGATTCCCTTGTCAACCTTGTCGAGGTCGCTGTCGATGTCTTTGCCGAACGAATCATCGTTGGCCTCCTCTGCCAGTTCAATCAGCGACGCTGCGTCATCGAGCGTGCGCTGCAGGGACTTCCATGCGTCGATCCATTCTTTCAATCCGCTGAGTTGCTGCATCACCTTCTGCGCTGAAATATTGTCGTCCCAGAAATTCGGCGCTTCGGTTTTTGCCTGCAGCTGCGCGGCTTTTTGTTCTCTTGTTTCTAAGTCAAAGAAAACCTCGAAGCTCGGTGAGTTGTTTTCGTAATTTCAACACTCGTTCTTTTTGCGTTTCGAACATATATTCCTCTATTGAACTTCCCACAGACTACGGCAGCGTAATACTTTCATCGATTTCTAATTCCATCCTCAACATCGCGCTGCTGAGCGTCTTTCCTTGCGCATCGTTCTTCAACGATTTCGTGCCGCCGCCGCCGAGCGACTCGTGCAACAAAAAATTGATCGCCCACAAATTCGGAATCTCGTACCGCTCAACTTTTCCAAGCGTGATTCCCTCGAAATGTTTCTGCACACGTTCGGCGGTGAGATACTTTACGAGTAGCGGATAGTATTCCTGCTTCCTCGCAATTACTCCAACGTTTCCCGTGTCTCCTTTGTCCCCCGAGCGGGCGTGAGCGATGTCGAGCAATTTGATTTTCATGTTCGATTGATCGAAAGAAATATCACTCTTTGCCGTAGGGCTTCGGCGGCTCTTTGACAGAAGGCTCATGCGTTCGTTTGAATGAAACAACCTTATGTCCTGAAAGTTGTTGTCGCCGCCGTGCGTCTTCCCACATAGCCCTTAGATCACCGTTGAACTGAGCCAGTATTGCCGCACGCGCCTTGTGCACTTCTTCTACGATTGGGTAATCCAACATAATCTTCTCCCATTAGTTCTTCAAGCGTACAGATGATTGGACACTGAAAGCCATGTTCCAGAACTACTTTCTTGATTCTCGGAGCAAGCCTTGCATTCGCAATATGCGCGCAGTTCCACGTCATAAGATAATCCATTTCGTGGACAGCGGAAACAGCAATATGAAATGCATCTGCACGCGCCTTGTCCGGAATTCCTCCAGGTCCCAGCAGGTGAAACGCAAGCTGCAGGACATCCTCGTCTACGTCCAACCAGGAGATTCCCTCGATTGCCTTCAAACGCCCGGCGCGGCATCAGGATTCCCTCGACTAACCTCGTTCACTGTGAACTCCGAGATGAACACATCGAACAAGCCTTTTCTCTTCTCCCACCACAGCCGGGTGGTCATCTGATGTCCTGCAACCACGATGTCTCGACTCGGAGCCGAAATCAGATAACTCGGAATAGTTGTCTGAAGATACAATTTTGGCTTCATACTTCCGCAACTTCCACAATCGGCTGCACCGCCGTCTTCGGAATGAGAGCGGGCCAGTACGCAATCACTTCACTCGGCTTCGGACGTCCGCCTGCAAATCCAGTCACTGCGGGCGGTCCTGTGAGAATAAGCGGCGCGAGTTCCATACCGAATCGCTCTACGGATTTCTGGTCATGGCCGCGGACACCAATCCTCAACACCACCTCGTTGATTTCATCCGGCATAACTGATAACGGACCGTGACATGAATTGTAGCCCATGAACTCCGACCTGATCTCATCAAACGTCAAACCGAGATCCGCAAGTCGTGTGCGCAGAATTTGATCAGCGGCCTTTGCTTTCTCCAACGCATCAGGCCACGCGTACGTCAATGTGCCGATCGCCGTGTAGCCGTCAAGATACGACATTGAGACTTTGTACGAATCCGTTGCCGGCTTTCCCTTCACGCCGAACATGCGCACACGATTCGGCGCAATGTCTTCAAGCTGAATCGAAGTAAAATCCGCGACGCAGTCCGGCGTAATGTAGTTCGCAGGATTCCCGATCTCGTACATCAACTGCTCGGTCACCGTCTGACGCGAGACAAGCCCGCCGGTGCCTTCGTGTTTCGTGATGATCACGTCGCCGTTGGGATATGCCTCGGCAATCGGAAAGCCGATATGCGCAAGGTCGGGAACACTCCTCCAGTCGGCAGAAAAATTTCCGCCGCTGGCTTGTCCGCCGCACTCGAGTATATGTCCGGCAACCGTGCCCGCGGCAATCCTGTCCCACTCATCATCCCTCCAACCGAATTCGTAGATCATCGGCGCAAGCGTGAGGCCCGTGTCCGTCGTGCGACCCGTGATGATGATATGCGCTCCCTGCCGCAACGCGTCAACGATCGGCGTCGCTCCGAAATAGACGTTCGCGCTCAGAAATTTGTGCCCGATACTCTCAACCGGCTGTTTCGTCTCCATGTTGTCGAGCCTGATGCTGCGCCGCTTCAGTTCATCCATGCGGTCAAGAATGTCGTCGCCGAAAACCGTCCCGATCTTCAGATTCTTGATGCCCCTTCTTCTTGCCCACGCGAAGATCACATCGCGACATCCTTTCGGATTAACTCCGCCTCCATTTGTGATGATTCTGATATTCTTCTGGAGGCAGATTGGCAGAATGTGTTCGATGATGTGCACAAGATCTTTCGCGTAGCCAAGCTCGGGGTTCCGCTTCTTCTGCTTCTGCATGATTGACATCGTGACCTCCGCGAGGAAGTCCATCATGATGTAGTCGATCGGACCTTTGGTCACTTGATCATACGGCGCAGTCTGAAGGTCGCCCCAAAAACCCTGCCCTGACGCGATGCGGATTTTTTCTTTCATGCAATCGACGTATTATGCAACTGACTATCCAGCAAGAATTCTCTCATGCTTTCTTCTTTTTTTTCTGAGCCACGCGAGGGCCTGCCTGCCGGTAGGCATGGCGCGAAGCGGAGCAACCTACCTCGTATCAGAGGCGGTCGCCCGCGTTCGTTGATCATTGTTGAGCGTGCTTCGCGAAATCCGCCGCTGTTTGGCGGGAACAGTTGACTTTGAAAATGGGTCGTTGCTTGTTCAGGCCAACACTGCCTTGTATCCATAGCAAAGGATTCCCGCCTTGCCATCTTCTTGCACACGACGAAACACAAGCTTTACCTTCTGCCCAACCTTCAACTCATCGGGATGAACGTCTGCAATCTGCGCAGTCACCCGCACGCCGTCATTCAGTTCAACAATTCCAACACCGAACGGCGTTTCCTTCGAAAACTTGTCCGATGCAACACGCACGACCGTGAACGTCACGATCGTTCCTTCATCACTCAGATTCACTGCCTCAAACTTTCTTGCCTTGCACTGCGGACAGACAAGTCGAGGAGGAAAGCTGACGTGTCCGCACGATGAGCACTTCGCCGCTTCGAGCCGATAGCGCTGCGGAATTTCGCGATGATATCTTGCGGTAATCATATTGCCTCCAGGATATGAATGACACAACTCGCGCCTGAGCCGCCCATGTTCTGCGCCATCCCGATGCGCGCGCCTTCCACTTGCCGCGCTCCGGCTTTGCCGTTGAGTTGCTCGTACAACTCGATGATCTGCGCGACGCCCGTTGCGCCAACCGGATGACCCTTTGATTTCAGTCCGCCGCTTGTGTTCACAGGAATTCGTTTGCATTCAATCGAAGTCCATCCCTTTTCGGCAGCCTCGCCTCCCGTTCCCTTCTCAAAGAAGCCAAGATCTTCTGTCGCAGTGATCTCGGCAATCGTGAAGCAGTCGTGCACTTCCACAAGATTGATGTCGCTCGGCTTCTTGTCTGCCAGCTTGTATGCCTTCTGTGCTGCCCTGACAACAGAATCAAGTGTTGTGATGTCTCTGCGACTGTGCAGCGCGATGGTATCGGACGCCTGCGACGAAGCGATAACGCGAATCGGATTCTTCTTCAACTTCTTCGCGACCTCCATCGACGCAACGATCACTGCCGCTGCGCCATCACTCACGGGCGAACAATCAAGCAATCGAAGCGGGTCAGCGACCATCGTTGACTTCATGACTTGCTCGGCAGTTACTTCCGAGCGAAACTGCGCATTCGGATTCTTTGCTCCGTTGCGATGATTCTTCACGGCAACTGCCGCGAGCTGCTCACGCGTCGTTCCGTAGCGCTCCATGTGCGCACGTGCGATCATCGCGTACAAGCCGGGAAACGTGATGCCCTGATAGACTTCATACTCCTGATCGGCAGCGGTCGCGAGCGCTTCCGTTACGTCGGCGCCGTCCGTCATTTTCTCGACGCCGCCCGCAAGCACAATCTCGCTTGCACCCGAAGCCACCTCGAGGTACGCTTGCCTGAACGACGCTCCGCCCGATGCGCACGCCGACTCCACACGCGTCGCGGGAATTGGCGTGACGCCAAGATAATCTGCCATCACAGCGCCAAGATGTTCCTGCCCGACAAACAACCCCGATGACATCGCCCCAACATACATCGAGTCGATATGGTCAACGCCGGCATCGTCGATCGCTTTCAATGCAGCCTCGACGAAGATATCCTTGATGGATTTCTCCCAAAGCTCTCCGAACTTCGTCATGCCGGCCCCGATTACTACAACGTCTCTCATCGTGAGCCTCCTTAGTCGTTGAGTTTGATTTTGCGGCGAAACTTCGCGTACTCGCCGTAGTTGAGATGTATCTTATTCGTGTCCAACATCTCCCGAAGTTTGGGAGCGCGATCCTGCACGTTCGTGATCTCGTCAGTCACGCGGTAAACAAATCCATCGCTGCCGGCGCCCGAACCAAATGACACCATGAAGATCAAGTCGTTCGGTTTTGCAACGTCGAGAATTCCCGCGAGACCCGTCGGCGAAGAACCCGAGTAGGTGTTCCCCATCCATGGAACGACCCAACCAACTTCGAGTTGCTGTTTCGTGAACCCAAGCCGCTTGCCGACTTCTTGCGGGAATTTTCCGTTGGGCATGTGGAAGACCGCGTAGGCAAAATCTTCCGGCTTCATCTTCGATTTCTCCAACAGCGCCTGCGCCGCCCCCATGATGTGCTTGAAGTACGCGGGGTCGCCCGTGAACCTGCCGCCGTGACGCGGATACGATTCGCCTTCGCGCCGCCAGAAATCCGGCGTGTCGGACGTGTATGAGTGTGTGAAGAGAATTTCCGCCACCACTCGCTCGCTTCCCATGATGAATGCCGCACCGCCTGCCGATGCAGAATACTCAAGAGCGTCTCCCGGCGCGCCCTGCGACGTATCGGCGCCAATGCCGAGCGCGTATTTCATTTCACCCGACTTCACGTGGCTGTACGCGACGTACATTGCTTCGCTCCCGGCTTTGCATGCAAACTCGTAGCTCGCTACATGCACATGCGGACCGATTCCGAGCGCGTCGATCAGGATTGTGCCGCTCGGCTTCACGGCATACGGATGTGACTCCGAGCCGATATATACGGCGCCGATGTCTTTCGGATTGATGCGCGCACGTTTTAGCGCGCTGCGCGCAGCCGCGACGGAGATCGTGATCGTGTCTTCATCCTGACCGGGAACAGTTTTTTCGAACAGTTGCAGACCTCGCGTAATCGCCGCGGGGTCTGCACCCCATTGTTGAGCGATTACTTCAGCTTTGATGCGATACTTCGGGAGATATGCCCCATACCCTACAATGCCAACCATAGCGACTCCTTACTGAAAGTGAGAGAATGGTTGATTTAGTCGTTTTGGATTTGTCTAGGAAATCACTTCTTGTTGTTCCTGTTCCTTCCGTTCGCGGCGAGAAGCAAGTCTCGAAGGACCACCTCGACCTTTTTCAAGAACTCGTCTGCCTTCTCCACATATTCTGATGCGGTATCCCTCGTGATGATTTCGAAATCACCATAGTCTGCCCGCTCTCGAATGTTCTTCGCGTCTCTCGCAAGTTTGCCGAACCCTTTCGGCAGCAGATTTTCTTTGATAAAATGTTGATTGAATAACGAGAGAACCCCTGAATGAGTTTTGCTGTCAAGGTTCCTGACCGCAAGCAGGGCGCGCATCCCTGAAAATATCGCGTAGTAAGCTCTTCCCACGGCGTTGCCATAGTTACGCAAAGCGAAAGCGTCCCTTCCTTCTTTCAACGTCAGGATCGCTTTTTCAAATCTGTAGCGAGCCACATCTGCGTGCGACCCGTTCTTCATATCCTCACACCGTATCTATAGACAGCAAGAAAAAATGGCGACCCGATGGACTTGTTGACCTTCTCTTCATACAAATCGTACGTGACCGGAGAAAGGTCGACTCCGTAATCCCAGTAAACGTCATCAGCGATAGCAGAGACTTTGCTGCTTGCTTTTCCGGAGTTCTTCTCTACGAGAACGAAGATGTCGATGTCGGAGTCTTTGCGCGCCGTTCCTCGAGCTTTCGAGCCGTACAGCAGCAAGCGGACGAGTTTCTTTCCCATTTTGCGTTTCAACCGACGTGAGAACGCATTGATCGCTTTGCGTTCGCTCTCACGCAATTTGATCTCAGAGAATTTCCTCTTCCGAATTGGTCTCGTCCAACGGCCGTAATGATACACTCCGTACATCGCAACTCAGACTACTCGAATGTGCAACTCCCTCAATTGCTTGTCTTCCACTTCGCTGGGCGCTTCGTCCATCAACGACATTGCGCTGGCAGTTTTCGGGAAAGCGATCACGTCGCGCAACGACTTGCTGCCCGTAAGCAGCATCACAATTCTGTCGAGACCGAACGCGAGTCCGCCATGCGGTGGCGCGCCATACTTGAATGCGTTCAGCAAGAAGCCGAACCGCTCCTCCGCTTCTACTTTCTCGATGCCGAGCAAGCCGAATATCCTCGACTGCAAAGACGAATCATGAATTCGAATGCTGCCGCCGCCAAGCTCGTTGCCGTTCAACACCATATCGTATGCGCGTGACCTTGCCTTCTCCGGCGCAGAGTCGAGCAACTCGACATCCTCAAGGAGAGGCGATGTGAAGGGATGGTGCATCGCAACGTAGCGCTGCTCTTCTTCACTGAACTCGAACATCGGAAATTCAGTCACCCACAGCAGATCCCATTTGCTCTCGTCAATCAGAGTCAAGCGTCTCGCCATGTCGAGCCGGAGCGTGCCGAGGGTCGCGTACGTCTTCGTCCACCTGTCTGACACAAACAACATCAGGTCTCCCTTCTTCGCTCCCATCGCGGCGGCGATCTTCTCCATCAATTCCTTGCCAAGAAATTTTTCGATCGCAGACTCAAGCCCCTTCTCGGTCCACTTCATGTACGCAAGCCCGCCAACCCCTAGGCTCTTCGTATAGTCAACAAGGTTATCCATCTGGTTGCGCGTAAACGACGCAGCGCCCGGAACAACAATTCCGGCTACAACGCCGCCTTTCGCCACATTGTCTGCAAACACCTTGAACCCAGAGCCCTGAACCAACTCGTTCAGCGTCACTATCTTCATGTCAAATCGGGTGTCGGGCTTGTCGCTGCCGTAGTGCTCCATCGCGTTCTTGTATGTCAACCGTCGGAGCGGAAGTTGGATCTCGATTCCCTTCAACTCTCGAAAAATCTGAGCCACGAGTCCTTCTGCAATCTGCTGAACGTCTTCCTCATCAACAAACGACATCTCGACGTCGATCTGCGTGAACTCCGGTTGGCGATCCGCACGCAAGTCCTCATCGCGGAAGCACTTCGTGATCTGCACGTAACGGTCGAACCCTGCAACCATCAGAATTTGCTTGTACGTTTGCGGCGACTGCGGCAAAGCGTAGAACTTCCCGTGATGCACGCGGCTCGGGACAAGATAGTCGCGTGCTCCTTCAGGCGTGCTCTTCATCAGCACAGGCGTCTCGACTTCAATGAAATTATTCTGATCGAAGTAGCGATGGATCACCTGGTAGAGTTTGTGTCGCAGGACGATGTTGTTCTGGAGAACGGGTCGACGCAAATCGAGATAGCGATACTTCAAACGGAGATCTTCATTCGTCTCAATGCTGTCATCAATCGGAAACGGCGGCGTTTCGGCCTTGTTGAGAACAACCAGTTCCGTTGCCATCACATCAATCTCACCCGTTGCTAGTTCCGGATTCGCTGTTCCTGCGGGACGTTTCTCAACGAGACCGGAAACGGAAACGACATACTCACTTCGCAACGAACCGGCAAGCGCATGAACTTCGGCGTTCGTCTGAGGATTGAACACGACCTGCGTTTTGCCATAGCGATCCCTGAGATCGATGAAGATCACCCCGCCAAGATCGCGCCGCGAATCTACCCAGCCAGTGAGTGTTGCGTTTACACCAATTGCTGCGGGACGAAGTTCTCCGCACGTGTGCGTCCGTTTGTTGAATGAAGCCAAAGAAAAACTCCGCAAAGGATTGAGGACGAATCGAAAAGTCTGCACAAAGTGCGAATCAAGATAGGCAAAAACAGAGTGACTATCAACGAATGCTGCAACCCCTGAATTCCGACAACGATTGCCCTGCAGTGCACAGGGCAATCATGCTGTCGGTCAATACAACTCAGCCGGCTTTCGGCTTGGTAAACTCCATCAGCAATATGACGTTCACGTCTTTGCCGGCGACAAGTCCGCCAGTGTCGAGCATCTTATTCCATCTCACGTCGAAATCAAAACGGTTGATCGTCGTCGTGGCTTTGAACGCGATTCTCGTGTTACCCCACGGATCGTTGATCGAGCCTTTGAATGCTGTCTCCATCACTACCGGTTTCGTAACGTCACGGATCGTCAGGGTGCCGGTGATCGCGTACGTGTCATCGCCCGTCTTCTCGATCTTTGTGCTCTTGAATGTGATCAGCGGATACTGTTCGACATTCAGAAAATCATCCTTCTTCAGATGACCATCGCGTTGCTCGTTCTGCGTGTCGATGCTTCCCGTCTTGATCGTCGCTTCGATCTTTGCATCGGTGAAGTCATCCTTCGTGGAGTTGAACGTCGCATCGAAATCTTTGAATGTCCCAGCAACCTCCGAAAAAACCATGTGGTTAACCATGAAATTGACCTGGCTATGCGCCTTGTCAAGCTTCCATGCCGTTTGTGCATTCGTCGATGCGAAAGCAAAGATGAGCGTGGCCAGAATTGCATGCTTCATCAGTATATCTCCTCCTGAATTGGTTTATGATGTTATTTTTGTGAACTGAACAAAACTCCTTCATTCGACATGCGACGAACAAACTCACTTGCGGGGCGGTTCCACAATTGACTTTCCGAGCTTCCGCAACAAACGGCCGAGCTGTTCATGTTCCTTTTCTGTCAGCACCTCGGTGAGCGACGCGATGCGTTTAGCATGCTGCGGGAAGATTTCCAGAAAGTGCTTCTCACCTTTCGAGGTCAGCTGGACGACAATCGACCGTCGGTCTTCTTTCGGATGAATGCGCTCGACCAGGCCGAGTTTTTCGAGATTGTCACGAC
>JACRFA010000221.1 GCA_016218065.1 Ignavibacteriota bacterium
ATCCGCGTCCATACAGCGATGAAGAAGCAAAGAAACTTCTTGCGACTGTTGTCGACGCCGAGACAACCGACTGGCATTACAACACGCACCACAAGGGGTATGTAACGGCGTTGAATACCATCGAGAAAGCTTTGGAAACGGCTGACCGTTCGGCTGCGAACGGAAACTACAGCGTCGTCGGCGAACTGAAGCGACGCACAACCTGGAATCACGCGGGGACAGTGTTGCACGACTTGTACTGGAGCAACCTTGGCGGTGATGGCGATGTTTCCAAAGGAGCTGAGGTGAAAGCTGCGATTGAGAAAGAATTCGGATCGTTCGACGCGTGGAAAGCAGATTTCAAAGCTAGCGCCGTCTCTGCCAAGCTCAGCGGTTGGGGCGTGCTTGTGTTCGACATGCTGTACTCGCAGCGACTGCTCAATGTGACAGTCGACGAGCATCACTATGGCGCAATCTGGGGAGGCATTCCGCTGATCGCGTGCGATGTGTTTGAGCATGCATACTATCACAAAGATGGTCCAAAGCGCGCAGCGTACATTGATAACTTCCTGGGTAATCTTCATTGGGGAAGAATCAATGATCGATTCAAGAAATTTTCCAAGTAGATGAGAACATCCTCGGCAACCAAGTCCCACGCTCGTCGGGATTTGGTTGCCGGGTGTGATTGATGTTCTCCACGTTTTTCTTTATCATATCACCGAAACGATCTGGAGCAGTAATGTCAGAAATCGTGTTGCCGTTGTTTCCGCTTCAGGTCGTGATGTTCCCGACGGCAGTTCTTCCCCTGCACATTTTCGAAGAGCGATACAGGCAACTAATCAGCGACTGCGAGAATGGCGACAAGGAATTTGGTATCAGTCTCGCGCAAGACGAAAACGTCGCGAAAGTGGGCTGCTCGGTCGTCGTCACGAACATTGTTCATCGGTACGAAGACGGCAAGCTTGACATCCTGGTCCGGGGGCAGCGTCGATATCAGTTGGAAAATTTTGTTGAAAGCTCCAGGCTGTACACAGAAGGGCGAGTGAGATTTCTGAGCGATGAAGACGAGCCTGTTGACGCGGCGCTGGCCGAGGAAACGGTGCGGCTTCACAATGAGTTGATTCAACTCGCGTATCGCGACAAGCAATTCGAAGTTGAGTACAATTCATCGAATCCTATTCTCTCATTTCGCATTGCCCAGAAAGCCGGACTCGATCTTGCCCAGCGGCAGGCTTTGCTGGAAGAGGATTCAGAGAACAAAAGGCTGACAGCACTGCGTGAGTATTTGGCCGAAATCATTCCCAAGCTGCAGCAACTCAGTGAAGTTGAAAGAGTAATCAAGAGCGACGGCTACATTATCTAACATTCGGAGAACCCATGAACAAAAAGAAGCGAGTGGTAAACAAGAAGCACAAGAAAGCGCAAGAACGGGTGAAGGCGAAGAGACGGGCGATGATGCAAAAGAAATCATCGTAATGCGAGAGGGTGACTGATGAAGTCACCTTTTGCTTTTCCAGACACGGTTCATCATGAGTTTTGTTTTTCGTTTCGCTAAAAGGACGTATGATCTCTCGTCGCGAACGCACGTGATGGGGATACTAAACGTTACGCCGGATTCGTTTTCGGATGGTGGAAAGTATATCGAGCCGGATCAGGCTGTTGCGCGCGGTCTGCACATGATCGACGAGGGCGCCGACTTCATTGATGTTGGCGGCGAGTCGACTCGCCCCAAGAGCACAGCATACGGCGAGGGCGCTGAACCGGTCAGTGTTGAACAAGAGTTGCGTCGAGTGTTGCCCGTAATTGAAATGCTCGCGACGCAGACCGATATTCCAATTTCCATCGACACCTACAAATCGGAAGTTGCGGCAAAAGCCATCGAAGCGGGCGCCACGATCGTCAACGACATTAGCGGGTTTCAGTTCGATCCGCAGATGCCGCACGTTGTTGCGCGTGGAGGCGCATCGGCGGTGCTTATGCACATCAAAGGCACGCCGAAGACGATGCAACAGAATCCGATGTATGACGATCTGCTCAGCGAAATCAGCAGCTACCTTGAACGCGGAATCACATTGGCGCGTCAGCATAACATCGGGCAAATCATCATCGATCCTGGAATAGGATTCGGAAAGGCGCTCAAACACAATCTTTCCATTCTCAAAAACCTGAACTACTTTTCATCGCTGGGCTGTCCGATACTTGTTGGAGTTTCGCAGAAGAGTTTCATCGGAACGATTTTGGATCAGCCGGCCGGAAAGAGAACAGAAGGCTCGCTCGCAGCGGCAGTTGTTTCCATCTTGCATGGTGCGCATATTGTCCGGGTACATGATGTTCGAGAAACTGTCTCAGCCGTTCGTATAGCTGACGCCATCCAGTCAGCGGGAGACATGTAGTATGGAGCTTTTCAAAATTGGATTTCTGAGCGTCACGATTGTGGATGTGATCGACATTGTGCTGGTGTCGATTATCTTCTATCGATTGTACTTGCTGATGCGCGGCACGATCGCGGCGCAAATCTTTGTCGGACTCGTCCTGATTCTCGCGATTTCGTTCATCGCTCAAGCAGCAAATCTGAAAGCCATGAACTGGATTCTCCGTGCGCTCACGGACATCTGGGTCATCGCGTTCATTGTGTTGTTTCAGCCCGAACTGCGGCGGCTTCTTGTTTTGGTGGGAAGAAATCCCATCGTTCGATACTTCATCAAGCCGGATGTTGATGAGTCGATCAATGAAGTTGTTGCCGCGGTAACGGAGCTTTCGAGAAGGAAACAGGGCGCGCTGATCATCTTTGTGCGGGCAACGGGAATCCGCACGCATGTCGAGACAGGAACAAAGCTCGACGCATTTGTCAGCCGCTCGCTTATACTTTCGATTTTCAATCCGCGGTCGCCGCTGCACGACGGCGCCATCGTCATCAAAGATCGGCTCATCGAAGCGGCGCACTGCATCCTTCCGCTTTCGAACACTGCCGAGCATGATGGTCAACCGCTCGGCACCCGTCATCGTGCGGCGCTTGGGATTTCTGAGCAGGCTGATGTTGTTGTTGTTATTGCATCCGAAGAGACCGGCATGGTTTCGATTGCAGAGGATGGCGTGCTGAAACGAGGATTCACGCCGGCGGTGCTTCGTCGCGAGTTGAAAGAGCGCTTGACCATGCAAACGGAGCGATCGTTCGGTTCCGTCATGAGGATGATGAAGAGTTCAAACTGAGATTGAGGGTTCCGCTTGAATAGATTTGATGATGACATTCAGGAAATGCTGGCGATTCTGAAAGATCGCGGCATTACTGATGCACGACTCCTGCGCAGTATGGCGACGGTGAAGCGACATCTGTTTGTCCCTGAACCATTCACCAGCCGGGCCTACGAGGATTCCGCTCTCCCCATCGGCAAAATGCAAACCATCTCGCAGCCGTACACAGTTGCATTCATGACTCAGGCGCTTGGTGTTCGCGTAGGAGACAAGATTCTTGAAATCGGAACAGGCTCCGGCTATCAAGCAGCTGTGCTGGCGGAGTTGGGCGCAAAGGTATTTACCATCGAGCGACACCAGGAGTTACTCAGTGCAGCAAGAAAAATCTTTGACAGACTCGACTATCGCATCGCATCGAAGTCAGGCGATGGTACCGTTGGCTGGAGTGAGTTCGCGCCATTCAACGGAATTATCGTCACAGCCGGAGCGCCCGATGTGCCTGACCCGTTGCTCAAGCAACTTGTGGATGGCGGCAAGCTCGTCATTCCGGTCGGCGATCTCGAAATGCAGAACTTGTTGATCGTGACAAGAACGGGAAATCGATACGACAAGCGCGAAGTACACGGCTTCAAGTTTGTTCCTCTCGTTGGGAAAATGGGATGGGCGAAGGGATAAGGCTCAGATGGAACGCTCGCACTAAAGAACAGGCAGGCGGCAGATGCGAGTGAAGAATGCAACTGATCGCCGCGTCGTCATCCTTGTCGGTCCCACCGCGTCAGGGAAAACGGCAGTGTCCATTGAATTGGCGCGACTGCTCGACGGAGAAATCATCTCAGCCGACTCCAGACAAATCTACAAGCATCTCGACATCGGAACAGCGAAGCCTACCCGCGCGCAACTTTCGGTTGTCAGACACTACTTCATCGACGAGTTGTCGCCGGCTCAAGAATTCAATGCAGCAGAGTTTGGTGAGCAGGGAAGAAGAATTATCGACAACATTCTCCTGCGTGGCAAAGTCCCCATTATCGTCGGCGGCTCAGGCTTGTATGTCCAGTCTCTCGTCGATGGATTCTTTGACGGTCCTGGAGCCGACAAGGAATTTCGAGAGGCATTGGAGCGCCGCATCCGAAACGGAGAGCTCCGGCAACTCATCGAGGAGTTGCGGCTTGTCGATCCGATTTCTGCCGAGCGTATCGATCCGACGAAACCAAGACGTATTGTTCGTGCACTTGAAGTTTACCACATTACCGGCAGGCCTCTTTCGCTCCATCACCAAGAATCAAAAGTGAATGTCAATTTCACGCCGGCATTCTTCGGATTACAGTGGGATCGGAAAATACTGTACGATCGTATCAATCGTCGGTGTGATGAAATGATTCGGAGCGGGTTGCTCGACGAAGTCGAACGTTTGGTGCAGATGGGATTCACGGGTACACTCAACGCTTTGAACACCGTCGGCTACTCGGAGGCTTTTGCCTTCAGGCGCGGCGAAATCTCATACGATGAAATGGTTCGGCTCTTCAAGCAGAACACGCGTCGCTACGCAAAACGCCAGTTGACGTGGTTCAGGAAGGACTTGCGAATTCGGTGGCTCGAAATGTCAGATGAAATGTCGGCGACCTCTATCGCCGAATGCATCGTCCGAAAATTCATCGCTTAGAAAACTACAAAGGAGGATCAGTAATGGAGATGCTCTATCTCGTCTTCATCGGAATTGGCGCCGGAGTTTTGGCAGGACTCTTCGGCATCGGAGGCGGAATTGTGATCGTGCCCGCGCTGGTATTGTTGATGGGGATGCCTCAGCATACGGCAACCGGCACCTCGCTGGTAGCGCTGCTTCTTCCCGTCGGGATACTCGGCGTGTGGAATTACTATCACAGCGGCACCATTACTTCTCAGCATATCAAATACGGATTGATCGTTGCGCTCGGTCTGTTTACCGGGACCTTCTTCGGTTCAAAGATCGCGCTGAACCTCTCGCGCGAAACACTGGAGCGAGCCTTTGCTATTTTCTTGATCATTCTGTCAGTGTATATCCTCTTCTTCAGGAAACCATAGTCCGAACAGCAAATGCTTGCCGATGCAGTCTGCAAGCCAATTGAGCGTCACGGATTTCTTCCTGAGACGATTTTTGTGAAGACCCCCGAACTCGCCGCAACCCTTGCACCACCGGGAAGGGCGTTGGGCATCATCCGCTCTCCTCGAGTTCATCCGCTCTCACTTGCCTTGATCCAAATTTAGGACGATGAAAATACTCATTTCTCACTTGACAAGAGCGTTCTTATGTACTATATTAAGATAAATTAGTCTGAATTGTGACTTGGTTCCATCGGAAGATGAGCGAATACCCCCGACTCGCTGCTCTTCTGGAAAAATCACAAACCTGCCGGTCACATCCCTGAGAACGTAGTTCCTTTGAAAATGACATCGATAGTTTTGTGCTTATTACAGACTAAAACATCTGATTATCTAAGGACAGGAAAATGACGGAAACTTCTGAAAGAGTTCTCCTCCAGAGGCCGCTCAGGACTGCTGCAACGGTTCTCGCGTTAATAGCTCTTTTCGCCGTTCCGCTTTGGGGCCAAGAAGCCGCAACCGACTTCAAGCAGAATTGCATGAGCTGTCACACGGTTGGCGGCGGACGGCTCACTGGCCCCGATCTGAAGAACGTTGCACAGCGAAGAGATCGTGGGTGGCTGACAACGTTCATTCAGGATCCGAAGTCCGTGATTGACGCCAGCGATGCGTACGCGCAAGAGCTGGTGAAGTCATCACGCGGCGTCGTGATGCCCACGCTGCCCGCCATGACGAAAGCTCGCGTTGAAGCGCTTCTGACTTTGATCGATGCCGAATCGAAACTGGAGAAGTCGCAGTTTGCCGGCGTGCAAATCAGCGAGCGACCGTTCACACCACGTGATGTGGAGATCGGGCAGGGGATTTTTATGGGAACAATCGCGACCAAGAACGGCGGTCCCTCGTGCATGTCGTGCCACACCGTGCAAGGCATCAAGCTGTTCGGCGGCGGAACGCTCGCTCCCGATCTGACGACAGTGTTTGAGCGCTACCAAGGACGCAAGACCCTTTCGACATGGCTCTCCGCTCCTGCAACGCCGACGATGCAATCTGCTTTCAAGAAGCAGGCGCTGGAAGGCGAAGAAATTCTCGCGCTGGTCGCGTATTTCCAGAGCACGCTTGCTCGCAATCCTGAAGATGTTTCTGCAGAACGGCTGAACTTCATTCTGGTTGGATTGGCTGGAGCGCTGCTGGTGATGGGGCTGTTCGATGTTATCTGGAACAAGCGATTGCGCACCGTGCGCCGCGCGTTGGTACAAGAACGAAAACTGGAGACTGTCAATGAGTAACAATGGCAAAATCAGCTGGATCAAAGACGAAGAAAGCGCTCACCTTCGCAGCTGGGAAGAATTCTACCGTAACCGCTGGCAACACGACAAGGTTGTGCGCAGTACACACGGCGTGAATTGCACCGGCAGTTGCACATGGATGATTCACGTGAAGGACGGCATCGTCACGTGGGAGATGCAAGGACTTGACTATCCCATGCTCGAGCATGGCTTGCCGCCGTACGAGCCGCGCGGTTGTCAGCGCGGCATTTCGTACTCGTGGTATTTGTACAGTCCGTTGCGAGTGAAGTACCCCTACATTCGCGGCTCGCTGCTCGACCTCTGGCGCAGCGCGCGCGCGGAGTACGAAGATCCGGTCGAGGCGTGGAAATCGCTGGTCAGCAATCCGGAAAAGCGCGCGCGATGGCAACGCTCGCGTGGCAAAGGGGGCTTCCGCCGCGCAAACTGGGATGAAGCGTTGGAGATTATGGCGGCGGCGAACATTCACACTATCAAGACGCATGGACCGGATCGCATCGCAGGCTTCTCACCGATTCCGGCAATGTCCATGGTGAGCTACGCATCGGGCGCGCGGCTGATGCAATTGATCGGCGGCATCTCGCTTTCATTCTACGATTGGTATTGTGATCTCCCGTCGGCATCTCCTGAAACATGGGGCGAACAAACCGACGTGCAGGAGTCGGCCGATTGGTACAACGCCAAGATGCTCGCGGTCATGGGATCCAATCTCAACATGACGCGTACACCCGATTGTCACTTCGCAGCCGAAGCGCGCCACAACGGATCCAAGATGTACGTCTTCGCGCCCGACTTCAATCAGGTAGCGAAGTACGCCGACCAATGGGTCTCGATCAATGCAGGACAAGACGGCGCGTGGTGGATGGCGGTGAATCATGTGCTGCTCAAGGAGTTCCACCACGACAAGCAGACCCCGTACTTCATCGACTACACAAAGAAATACACCGACGCTCCGTATCTCGTCGAACTCACTCAAGATGGAGACGCATACGAAGCCGGGCAACTGCTTCGAGCGAATCGTTTGCAGAAGTACCAGAGCGCCGAGAATGGTGACTGGCAATTTCTGATGTGGGATGAAAGCACGAAGGCGCCAAAGATGCCGCTGGGCAGCGTCGGTTTCCGTTGGGCACAGAAGGAAAAGGGGAAGTGGAATCTGCAGCTGAAGGATGGTATCGACAATAGCGACATCAATCCCACTCTCACGTTCCTCACCGACAATGACTCGACCGTTCCTGTTCGCTTCGACAACTTCGGCGATGCGACGCGGCACTCGCGTCATGTGCCGGTGAAGTTCCTCACGACGCATGACGGGAAAAAGGTTGCCGTTGCGACGGTGTACGACTTGCTGATGGCGCAATACGGCGTGCCGCGAGGATTGCAGGGCGAGTATCCGAAGGACTATGACGACGACGCGAAACCCTTTACGCCCGCGTGGTCGGAGAAATATACCGGCATCGGGCGCAGCGACTTGATCAAGTTCGCGCGTGAATGGGGAAGCACTGCCGAGCACACAAACGGCAAGTGCACGATCATCATTGGCGCAGGCATTAACCACTGGTATCACGCGAACCTGATGTACCGCGCGGGAATTCATGCGCTGATGTTCTGCGGCTGCATTGGGGTGAATGGCGGCGGACTTGGACACTACGTCGGACAAGAGAAGCTTGCGCCCGGCGAGCCGTGGGGGAACATCGCGTTTGCAAAAGATTGGTACGGACCGTCGCGTCAGCAGAACGCTCCGAGCTGGCACTACGTCAACACCGACCAGTGGCGGTACGAGAAGGAGTTCACCGACTACCACACCGTGCCGATGAATCAGAAGGAAGGCTCGATCGCCGCGGGGCACACCATGGATGTGCAGGTGAAAGCCGTTCGCAACGGATGGCTTCCGTTCTATCCGCAATTCAATAGGAACTCGATTGATCTCGCAAAAGAGATTGAAGCGAACGGCGCACAGTCGAATGACGAGATCGTCAAGGAAGTTGTCAATCAACTGAAGTCAAAGAAGCTGCACTTCTCGGTCGAAGATCCGGATGCGAGCGAGAACTGGCCGCGTGTGTGGTACATCTGGCGCGGCAATGCATTGATGGCGAGCAGTAAGGGGCACGAGTACTTCTTGCGTCACTATCTCGGCACGCACGATAACGCAGTTGCGGAAGAGCTGGCAAAGGATTCGGTGAAGGAAGTAACGTGGCACGACAAAGTGCCGCACGGAAAAATGGATCTCGTCGTTGATCTCAACTTCCGCATGGATACGTCGGCGCTCTATTCCGACATCGTTCTGCCGGCAGCAACGTGGTACGAGAAAGCGGATCTCAACTCCACCGACATGCACAGCTTCATCCACCCGCTCTCTGCGGCGGTTCCGCCGTGCTGGGAGTCGAAGAGCGATTGGGATATCTTCAAAGCGATTGCAAAGAAATTCTCGGAGCTTGCGGCACTCCACTTCCCGGCGCCGGTGAAGGACATTGTCGCGACGCCGCTTGCGCATGATTCTGTTGCGGAGATTGCGCAGACAGAGATGCGCGATTGGATCAACGGAGAGGTCGAAGCAATTCCCGGCAAGACGATGCCCGGATTTTCGATCGTGAGCCGCGACTACAAGAACGTGTACAACCAGTACGTCTCGTTCGGACCGTTGGCGCGGGAAAACGGCATCGGCGCGCACGGGACGAAGTACGCCATTGACGACTTCTACGATCAGATGCTAATCACCGGACCGACGGTGAGCTTCGATGGAAAGACATATCCGTCGTTGGTGAAAGACGTGCACGTGTGCGATACGATTCTGCATCTTGCGACGGTCACGAACGGGGAGCTGGCGTATCGTTCCTACAAGAATATGGAAGAGAAGGTCGGGCTGCCACTGACGCATCTTGCGGAAAGGAACCGCGGCACGCGCGTGAGCTACAAGGAGCTGCAAAGCCGACCGCAGCGACTCTTGAACAGTCCGATGTGGTCGGGCTTGACGGAGAACGGACGCGCGTACTCAGCGTTCACGTACAACGTTGAAGCGCTGGTTCCGTGGCGAACATTGACCGGGCGCCAGCATTTCTATCTCGATCATCCGGGGTACATTCAGTTCGGCGAGCATCTGCCGACGTACAAGCCGAAGCCATCGGCGATACAGTATGCCGACGTTCGATTTACGAAAGAGGCGGGGAAGTCGATGATGCTCAACTATCTGACGCCGCATGGCAAATGGCATATTCACTCGACGTACGGCGACAATCAGCGCATGACGACATTGTCGCGCGGCGTGGAGCCGTTCTGGATGAACGACAAGGATGCGGAAGTGATTGGCGTGAACGACAATGACTGGGTGGAAGTGTACAACGATCACGGCGTAGTGGTGACCCGCGCCGCGGTGAGCGCTCGCATTCCGCGCGGCATTTGCATCATCTACCACTCGCCCGAACGAACGTACTCGGTGCCGAAATCGCCGCTGCGCAACAATCGTCGCGCCGGTGGACACAACAGTCTCACGCGCACGCGGCTGAAACCCAACTTGATGGTGGGCGGATACGGACAGTTTACGTTCCACTTCAACTATTGGGGTCCGATCGGATGCAACCGCGATACGCATGTGTTGGTGAGGAAGTGTCCGGAGTTGATTTGGTAAGAAAGCCCTGAGCGGAGCGAAGGCATTAGCAGTTTGTTAGAGAACTCCTGTTTTTTTGTCCACGAAGGGTCACGAAGGAACACTAATGCTGATGCGCGTGGCGGCAAGAGCGGGGATGCCGCGACGGGGTAGAATATCGGAAGCCCCAAAAACAAATCGTCGATGGAAGCAAGAGTTTGATTGAATGAGTAGTCGAGATTCTTCGTCGTCCCGACAAAGTCGGGACGCCTCAGAATTTGGATCAGAATTTTGAAAGGAACTCTATGAACGTTCGTAGTCAAATTTCGATGGTGTTTCACCTCGACAAGTGCATCGGGTGCCACACGTGCAGCATCGCATGCAAAAATATTTGGACCGATCGCAAGGGCACGGAATACATGTGGTGGAACAACGTTGAGACGAAACCCGGCACCGGATTTCCGACGCAGTGGGAGAATCAGGAAAAATATCGCGGCGGATGGGAATTGGTGAACGGCAAACTGCAGCTCAAGTCCACGAGCAAAGCGAAGACGCTGACGAACATTTTTCACAATCCATCCATGCCGAGCATGGACGACTACTACGAGCCGTGGACGTACAAGTACGACGAGCTGTTCAACGCGCCCGAAGGTTCTGACCAACCGACGGCGCGCCCGATTTCGATGGTGACGGGAGAGTACATCAATGTCGAAGCGGGACCGAATTGGGATGACGACCTCGGCGGCTCGCCGGTGTACGCAGAGAGCGATCCGAATCTGAAAGGATTGACCGAAGAGCAGCGACAGCAGTTGTTCGCGATCGAGCGGCTGGTGTTCTTTTACTTTCCGCGTATCTGCAACCATTGTTTGAATCCGAGCTGCGTTGCGGCGTGCCCGTCGGGTGCGTTGTACAAGCGCGGTGAGGACGGCATTGTGTTGATCGATCAGAAGCGCTGCCGCGGTTGGCGCGCGTGCGTTGCGGCATGCCCGTATAAGAAGACGTTTTATAATTGGTCCACCGGCAAGTCGGAGAAGTGCGTGCTGTGCTATCCGCGTCTCGAAACGGGACAGGCGCCTGCGTGTTTCCATTCGTGCGTCGGGCGCATTCGCTATCTCGGCGTTTTGCTCTACGATGCCGACCGCATTGAGGAAGTGGCGAAGCTGCCGAACGAACAACTCATTGATGGACATCGCTCGCTCGTGCTCAACCCGAACGATCCGGCGGTGATTGCTGCGGCGCGACAGAACGGCATTCACGATTCGGTGATCGAGTCGGCGCAGCAATCGCCCGTGTACAAGTTCGTGAAAGAGTGGAAGCTTGCGCTGCCGCCGCACATCGAGTTCCGCACGCTGCCGATGTTGTACTACGTGCCGCCGATGTCGCCGGTGATGGCGCAACGCGAAGACGACACGGTGAGCAGCGTATCGAGCGAGTTCTTCCACGATATCGAGCAGTCGCGCGTGCCGCTGCAGTTCATGGCGAACTTGTTCGGCGCAGGACATCAGGGGAAAGTTGTGTACGCACTGAAGAAGCAAAAGGCAATCCGCACGTATCGCCGCGCCAAGACCGTGGGCGACATTACAATGGATGTTGCCGAGCGAATGCTGCGCGAAGCCGACTGCACGGTTGAAGAGGCAGAAGCAATCTACAAGCTGACGTCGCTCTGCACGTTCGAGGAACGCTTCGTGATTCCGCCGATGCATCGTGAAGAAGCAATTGAGATGATGCGCGAGCCGTCCGAGCACAAGACGTCGGTCGGGTTCGGCTTCATGGACGCACCGCAACGAGGATTGTAAGAAAGGAAGATGATCATGACTGAAGTTCTCGACAACATTGCCGCTCTTCTCCGGTATCCGACGGACGAATACAAGCAGCGAATCGATGCCTCGATCAGAACGATCAAGACGACATGCTCCGACAACGACGTGCCGCTTGCTCGCCTTCTTGCATTCAACGAAGCGATGCGTGATCTGTCTCTTGCCGACCTCGAAGAACTCTACACGCGCACGTTCGATATCAATCCCGTGAGCAGTCTGGAAGTGGGCTGGCATCTGCACGGCGAGACATACGAGCGCGGCGCTTTCCTCGTTACGATGCGCGAGGTGTTGCGGCGATGTCAAGTCGAAGAATTGACCGAACTTCCCGACCACCTCACGCATGTGCTGCCTGCAGTCGCGAGGATGAGTGAGGAAGAAGCAGAGGCGTTTGTGTCGCAGCAACTATTGAAGGCGCTCAACAAAATGTTGGAAGGATTTATCGGCAAGGAGAATCCGTACGAGCATGTGCTGGTGGCGACCAAAGAGCTATTGATGCACAATGTGGTTTCACCAGTTGGAGCGAGCCATGATTAGTCCCGGACCATTTTTCCTCGATCAAATCTTTTTCATTGTCGCGCCATACGTGGCGATCATCATCTTCCTTCTCGTCTCCATCCGTCGCTATCGGACGGAAGCATTCACTTTCTCCAGTCTCTCGTCGCAGTTCCTGGAAAACCAGCATCACTTCTGGGGACTCGTGCCGTTTCACTTCGGCATCATCACGGTGCTGCTGGGTCACGTGATTGCGTTTCTGATTCCGCGAGAGATTCTCGCATGGAACAGTCATC
Source organism: Ignavibacteriota bacterium (assembly GCA_016218065.1). Lineage (GTDB taxonomy): Bacteria > Bacteroidota > Ignavibacteria > UBA10030 > UBA6906 > CAADGV01. The sequence goes on from JACRFA010000221.1 coordinate 12,737, forward strand.
CGGTGCGGCTGTACGTCCTTGAAGGAACCGCGTTCGTTGCTGCGTTGCTGACCATGCTCGGACTTACCTCGCTTATCATTCGTCGCGTTACCGATCCGAAAGTGAAGAAGGTAACGAGCTGGGCGGATTGGGTGGTGTTCGGCAGCTTCGTGGTGCAGATTCTCAGCGGCGTGTATGTCGCGCTCTTTCATAGCTGGGGATCGTCATGGTTTGCGGCGCTCGCCGCTCCGTATCTCTGGTCGCTCGTGACGCTCACGCCGGACATCACGTACGTTACGGCGATGCCGTGGATGGTGAAGATTCACATCATCAGTGCGTGGTTGATGATTGCGTTCGCGCCCTTCACGCGCCTCGTGCACATTCTTGTTGTTCCTAATCCGTATCTGTGGCGAAAGCCGCAGGTGGTGCGATGGTACGCGGCGTGGCGCGCGTTCCGAGCCTAAGCCCTGAGCGAAGCGAAGGGCATGGACATCAGGAATAAAGACAGCGGTACAAATCAGACGACGATATCCTTCATCCGCCTGCGGCGGACTCAGGATGGGAAAATATGAAAGACGAAAAACATAGCATCATCATTCTCACGATGAACACGCTCGCGTTCACTGTCTGCTTTGCGGTGTGGACGATGAACGGCGTGCTGGTTACGTACCTGATGGAGCAGGGAGTGTTTGCGTGGGACAAAGCGCAGATCGGGTGGCTCATCGGCATTCCGGTGCTGACCGGTTCGATCATGCGGCTGCCGATCGGCGTTCTCACGGACAAGTATGGCGGTCGGATTGTGTTCGGTGTGTTGCTGCTCGTCTCTGCCATTCCAACGTATCTTCTGAGTTACGCGAACAGCTACAACGAATTTCTTCTCGGCAGTCTCGGCTTCGGACTCTCGGGCGCGTCGTTCGCCGTCGGAATCGCGTACACATCGATTTGGTTCAAGAAGGAACGACAGGGAACGGCGCTCGGCATTTTTGGTGCGGGCAACGCAGGCTCCGCGATCACGAGCCTTGCGGCGCCGTGGCTGCTGAAGTGGCTGACCAATGGCGGCGAGAACCTCGATGCTTGGCGCACACTGCCGCAGATGTATGCTGCAGCGCTTGTCGTTACTGGCGTCGTCTTCTTCGGCTTCACCAAGAGTAAGAAAGTGGAACACGGCGCCGAGCTGACACTGATGCAGCGCCTCGCGCCTCTTAAGTACACGCGCGTCTGGCGGTTCGGGTTGTATTACTTTGTTGTGTTTGGTGGATTCGTTGCGCTCGCGCAGTGGCTCATTCCCTACTACGTCAGCGCGTACGGCATGAGCGTCGCGCTCGCAGGCGTGATGGCAAGTATTTTCAGTCTGCCTTCGGGCGTGATTCGTGCGCTTGGCGGCTGGCTGTCCGACAAGTACGGAGCGCGCGCCGTGATGTATTGGGTCTTTGGATTGTGTCTTGTGTGCTTCGTTCTGCTCTGCGTTCCGCGGATGGATATCGAGTCGCCGGGACAAGGTGTGATGGCTGACCGCGGCGGCGTTGTTACGGAAGTTACAAGCGGGCGCGTTGTTGTGGGGCAACGGTCCTACGCAGTGATGCCCAAACCTTATGCCGCGGGCATCGGCGTTGACGAGGACGTATTTGTCTTGCCGACATTCACGTTCTGGCAAGAGCCAGTGGTGAAGGTTGGCGATACGGTGGTGAAGAAGCAGTTGCTTGCGCGCGGACTCACGCACATCTTTTTTCAGGCGAACGTTTGGATCTTCACCGCTCTCGTTTTCGTCGTCGGGATTATGATGGGGATTGGCAAAGCCGCGGTGTACAAATTCATTCCCGACTACTTTCCGAAAGAAGTCGGCGTCGTCGGCGGCATTGTAGGAGTGATCGGCGGACTGGGCGGGTTTGTGTGTCCGATCATCTTCGGGTACTTCTTGCAAGGGACAGGCATCTGGACCACGGCGTGGATGTTTTTCTTCGTCGTTGCACTGGCAAGCCATCTCTGGCTGCACGCTACCGTCCGCAAGATGATGAGAGAGCAAGCACCTGCGCTCGCAGTGCAGATTGAGGATAGACGTCCACCGGAAGAAATGGCGGACGAAGTTCCGTTGCACCAACTTCATCCAACACTCACTCCCGCGGAGACAAAATGAGAGATCCTTCGACTTGGATTGAGACGTGGACGCACGAGGATACGGACTTCTGGCATCGCGAGGGCAGTGCGATTGCGTGGCGTACACTCTGGGTGACAACGATATCGCTGACACTTTCGTTTGCTACGTGGTTCATGGTAAGCGCGATCGTGACGAAGCTTCCCGGCATCGGGTTTGCATTCAGCACTGAGCAGCTCTTCTGGCTTGCAGCAATGCCCGGACTTGCGGGCGGCACGCTGCGCATCGTTCACACATTCCTTTTGCCGATGTACGGCACGCGGCATGTCGTTACATTCTCGACACTCGCGAAGCTGCTTCCGTGTATCGGACTCGGCTTCGCGGTCATGAATCCTGCGACGCCGTTCTGGATGTTCATGGTGCTCGCGTTTCTGGCAGGATTCGGCGGCGGAGATTTCTCGTCGCACATGCCGAGCACAAATCTCTTTTTTCCAAAACGCTTGAAAGGAACGGCGCTCGGCATTCAGGCAGGCATCGGCAATTTCGGCGTGAGTCTCGCGCAATTCATGACGCCGGTGATGCTCGGCGTTGCGACGGTCGGCGGCGCGCAGCTCTTCACCAAGCTCGACCCGAAGACGCACACGGTGCTTGCATCCGGCGAAATCTATCTGCAAAGCGCGGCGTTCTGGTACGTTCCGCTTTTGGTGGTGATGACGTTTGTGTGTTGGCGGATGCTGCGCAGCGTTCCGGTGACTGCGTCGTTCAAAGAGCAGCTCGACATTTTCAAAGACAAGCACACGTGGTTCTGTACATTGACGTACATGATGACATTCGGGACGTTCTCCGGTCTTTCGGCTGCCTTCCCGATGATGATCAAGAGTCTGTATGGAAATTTCCCTGACGCGCCTGAGCCGTTGCAGTATGCGTTCTACGGTCCGCTGATCGGATCGGCGAGCCGCGTGCTGTTTGGATTTGTGTCGGATAAGACCGGCGGCGCGATTCTCACAACGATTACCGGCATCGGGTTGATGATCGGTGCCGTGCTGATGGTCGCGATGGGATTGGTTGCTCCGACTTCTCTCGAACAATTCCCGATGTTCGTGGTGGTGATGTTAGGGATGTTTTTCTTTGCAGGGGTCGGGAATGCTGCAACGTTCCGTCAGTATCCGATCATCTTCGGACACAACGCGCGTCAGGCGGCGGGCGTGATCGGATGGACTGCTGCCGTTGCCGCGTACGGTCCGTTCATCTTCTCGTCCGTCATCGGCGCAGTGGTGGGCGGCGCGGGAAATGCGAATGCGTTTTATGTGGGATTGATTCCGTTTCTCGCGATTGCTACGTGGGTGAACTGGTATTACTACAATCGCAAAGGATGTGAGAAGCCAAGTTAGTTTGTTCTGAGCGGAGTGAAGAACTTTGGGTGTGTTGAGCTACATCTGACATTTCCATCTAAGAAAGGCAAATGGATTTTCTGATTACAAGGATGCACAAGAGAACGTCCGTGATGGATCGAGCAGCAAGGTCATTCCTGCCCTGCCTACCGGCAGGCAGTCGGCAGGCACGGCGGCAGGCGGGCGCTACGCTCAGGATTAGGAAAAGGTATGAATAGCAGACTCCTCACGGTGGTTCTTTCGGTTGCAGTGTTGTTGACGGCGAGCGTGTTTCTGACTTCGTTCACCACCAACATCAAGCTGCCCGATAATCATCAAGGATATGAGCCGGTGCAGCCGATCGCATACTCGCATCGATTGCACGCGGGCGAACTTGGGTTGGAATGCTTGCATTGTCACTACGGCGCCGAGCGAAGCAGAACGGCGGGCATCCCGGCAACGAACGTATGCATGAACTGCCACAAGTTTGTCACTGCACCGTGGGTGAACGTGAAAGCGGAAAGCGATCGTGCAGAGAAAGAGAAGCGTGCGCCGCGCCAGATCGTTTCAGCGGAGCTGCGAAAAGTGTACGACGCGTTTGGATTGAACAGTGAGCTGAAACCCGATCCGGCGAAATCGCCAACCCCGATCGCGTGGACGAAGGTGAACAACTTGCCGAGCTTCGTCTATTTCAATCACAGCGCGCACGTAAGTGCTGGAGTTGAATGCCAGACGTGCCACGGCGCGGTGGAGACGATGGAGCGCGTGCGACAGGTTCCCGATCTCTCGATGGGATGGTGTGTGAACTGCCATCGTGATGCAAACAAGAATGGTGTGAACGGCAAGAGCGTGAAGGCATCGCTCGATTGCGTTACGTGTCATCATTGAGTGATCCCTCATCCCCCGACCCCTTCTCCCATAGGGAGAAGGGGTGGAAGGCGAAAAGGTTCACGGGGTTCAGCAGCATAAGGTCAGCATCAACGACAATTAGACGAAGATGAATCACAATCATCACGAAGAACAATCGCGCCATGAACACGACGAAGCGCCCGCAGGACTCGACCGTCGCTCGTTTCTGAAACTCGCCGGCTTTTCGTTTGCGGGCATCGCCATTGCAGGATGCAATCAAGCGAAGGTCGAGAAGGCGATTCCGTTTCTTATTCAACCGGAAGAGATTACGCCAGGACTCGCGTACTGGTACGCGACAACATGCAGCGGGTGCAATGCGCATTGCGGAATGCTGGTCAAGAGCCGCGATGGGCGACCGATAAAGGTTGAAGGGAATCCGGCGCATCCGCTTTCGCAAGGGGGGCTCTGCGCAATCGGACAGGCGTCGCTGCTCGGGCTGTACGACTCTCAGCGTCTGAAGCATCCGCTCATCAATGGAAAGGAAGCATCATGGGATGATGTGGACGCGCAAATGAATGAGAGACTTGCGCGAGTCAAGGCGGCGGGCGGCGCTGTGCGTTTCCTGACCGGCACGGTTGCAAGTCCGACGACGCGCGCAATGATTGCGCGGTTCCTTGGCGGCTTCAAGGATGCGAAGCACATTGAGTACGATGCGATTTCTTGTTCGGCAATTCTCGATGCGCATGAAGCGACGCACGAACGGCGCGTGCTTCCGCGGTACCGCTTCGAGCGAGCAGAAGTTGTTGTGAGCTTCGACGCTGATTTTCTGGGGACGTGGATTTCTCCTATTGAATTCACCAAAGGCTATCGCTCGCGCCGAACACTTGAGGGGGCGCAGCCATCATTCTCACATCATACACACATCGAATCGCGAGTCTCGCTCACGGGAAGCAACGCTGACGAACGCATTCGCGTCTCGCATGCAGAGATGCACGAGATGTTGCGACATCTCACGACACTCATCGCGGCGAAGGCAGGAAAGCTGCTCAACACCGATGCAAAGCTCTCGCAGGAACTTGCAACGACAATTGATTCGCTTGCGACCCGGCTTTGGGATGCGCGCGGCAAGAGTCTTGTGGTGTGCGGCGTGAACACTGTTCAATGCCAGATTCTGGTCAACACACTCAACGCACTGCTCGGTAACTACGGACAGACGGTTGATGTGGAGCAGCCATCACATCAGTATGCCGGCAACGACGCCGAGCTAATTGCGCTGCTCGATGAGATCAAGTCGGGGAAGGTTACAGCGCTGTTCATTGCTGATGCAAATCCAGTGTACGATTTGCCCAATGGTTCATCCCTTCGCGACGCGCTGAAGAAGATTCCGCTCGTGGTGAGCTTTGCCGACCGCGTTGACGAAACCGCAGAGTCGGCGACGTTTGTGTGCCCGCAGCCGCATCCATTTGAAGCTTGGAGAGATTTCGAGCCTGCTGCCGGAGTCGTCTCTGTTGCTCAGCCGACAATTCAGCCGCTGATGAACACGCGCCATCTGATCGAAAGTCTCAGCGTGTGGAGTGGAACGCGACAATCGGCGCTCGACCTGATTCGCGGAGAATGGGAGAAGTCGGTGTTTGAGCGGCAATCTGGCGCAGCCGACTTCTCACGCTTCTGGACGAAGACGCTGGAAGATGGATTTGCAGAAGTGAGCGCGAAGAATGCAACGTCGGAGTTCAACTTCAGCTCTGTAGTGTCATCACTCTCGACTGCTGCTTCCAAAGCGTCGGGCGAACTCACTGTTACTCTCGTTCCTTCGCTGACGATGTTCGATGGAAGGCACGCGCACAACGCGTGGCTGCACGAGCTTGCCGATCCGGTGACGAAAACTGTATGGGATAATTGCGCGTGGCTCTCACGCCGCACTGCAGAAACATTAGGCGTTGGCGACGGCGATGTTGTGCAACTGAAAGTTGACGGTGCTACCGTTGAGCTTCCTACACATATCCAGCCCGGACAACATGACTCCGTAGTTGTGGTGTCGCTGGGGTACGGACGGAAAGGAACAGACCGCTTCACGAGTATTGGACCGGAGTGGATTCAAAAACGAAAGACAGTGGAAGAGGGAGAGCTTGTCGGCAAAAATGCGGCAGTGCTCGTTCGGTTTACGGATGGCGCGCGGTCGTTTGCTGGCAACGCGGTCGCAATTACCAAAACCGATAGTACGCGCGCGCTGGCGAAAACACAGGAATACGATTCGCTCCATGAGCCAAATCTTCTCGGCGATCCGAACAAAGAGCGACGACCGATTATTCAGGAGACGACGTTCGCGGCGTACGCGACTGATCATGCGTCGGGAAGTTTTCACAAGGAGCAACTCGACACGATGTGGTCGGATGACCACAAGTACACCGGGCATCATTGGGGAATGGTGATTGACTTGAACGCGTGCACAGGCTGCTCGGCGTGTGTGGTGAGCTGCCAGGCGGAAAACAATATTCCCGTAGTCGGAAAGGATGAAGTGCGACGGAATCGCGAGATGGCGTGGCTGCGCATTGATCGCTACTACGATGAAGCGGACGGACAATTCTCCGTCGCTCATCAGCCGATGATGTGTCAACATTGCGGCAACGCGCCGTGCGAAACCGTCTGTCCCGTGCTTGCGACGGTGCATAATGACGAAGGGCTGAACCAACAAGTGTACAACCGCTGCGTCGGTACGCGGTACTGCGCGAACAACTGCCCGTACAAAGTCCGTCGGTTTAACTGGTTCGAGTATCGTCACGGCGATGAGATGCACAAGATGGTGCTGAACCCGGACGTGACGGTGCGTGATCGCGGCGTGATGGAAAAATGCTCGTTCTGTGTTCAGCGCATCCAGCTCGCGAAGATCGACGCGAAGAAAGATGGACGCAAGCTGAAGGATGGCGACGCGATGCCTGCGTGCGCACAGTCATGTCCCGCAAACGCGATCGTCTTCGGCGATATGAACGATCCCGAGAGCGAGATTGTGCGACGCATGAAGGATGCACGCACGTATCGGGTGTTGGAAGAACTTGGTGTGCGCCCCTCGGTAAGCTACATGACACTTATCCGCAATCGCGAAGAGAAGAAGGAGTCGCATCATGCATGAAGTCCTGACGGCAACGACGGAGCGCCATGAACGTGCCGCGCATGCGCATGGTTCGGTGTGGTCGTCGCTGCGCGAACCGCTCGTTCAGGGAAACAAGAGCTATGCAGACATCACGAACGACGTTGCCTCGCCGCTTGATCGCAAAGCATCAACGGCGTGGTGGGTGGCGTTCATCATCTCGGTCGCCGTACTCATCGTCGGGCTCGCATCAATTGCGTATCAAGTCATGACAGGCGTCGGTGTGTGGGGATTGAACAACACGGTCGGCTGGGCATTCGACATCACCAACTTCGTTTTTTGGATCGGCATCGGACACGCGGGAACATTGATCTCCGCCATTCTCTTTTTGTTCCGACAGAAGTGGAGAACGTCAGTGAATCGCTCCGCGGAAGCGATGACGCTTTTTGCGGTGATGTGTGCGGGCATCTTTCCGATCATCCACACCGGGCGTCCATGGTTGGCGCTCTGGCTGATACCGTATCCGAATTTCCGCGGCCCGCTTTGGGTGAATTTTCGCTCGCCGCTCGTGTG
>JACRFA010000222.1 GCA_016218065.1 Ignavibacteriota bacterium
ATTCCACTAACAGGGTGTTGAAAAAGGCTCTCATGTCATTCCGATGGAGCGCTTCGACTTTGCTCAGCACAGGCTGCGCGACTGAGGAATCTCTCTCTTTTGGGATCAGATTCTTCCGAAGGAATGCCTTCGGCACTCACCCCGACAAACGGCATCGGGGTTCGGAATGACATCAACCCCAGTTTGTCAACAGCTCTCGCTTCCTCAGCGCAGGATCGGACTATCGACTATCCGAAGCGAATCTCCTGACCAACTCTGCTATCAAGTGATCACATGAACAAAACCTATATCCAGACCGGCAACCCGCAGATTGATGCGCTCGTTCCGCGCATTCAGGGTTTCCTCCAGAACGATGTTTCCGAGTACAACATGCTCGGCACCAAGGTGCGCGGCTATCGCACGCCTGACGCGCCAAGCATTTGGATTCGCGATTACAGCGATATGCTGCGCGGCGCAAAGTACTGGGAACATGACGTGAAAAGCGTGATCGAGCATTTTGCGGAAATGCAATCGGCGCGTGGCTGGTTCTTCGATTACTTCACCCTGACGCCGGAGAAAATTCCGTGTGAAAAAGAAAACTGGGCGAAGTATGTGCGTGTCCCCGTCGAAGCGGATGTCGAATACCGGTTTGTCAAGGCGGTGTACATTGCGTGGCAGGCCACCGGCGACGACGCATGGTTGAGGGAAATGCTTCCGCACGTGGAGAAAGGCCTCGCGTATATCCTCACCGATCCGTGGCGTTGGGACAAAAAGCACAAGTTGGTGAAGCGCGCATACACCATCGACACGTGGGACTTTGACTACACGGCAGGGAGACATCCATGGCTGAACTTTCAGATCACCGACGACACGTTCTGGGGTATCATGCACGGCGACAACTCCGGCTACTACGAAGCATTCGTGCAGATGAGCAAGCTCTACTCGCATCTGAAGAATCGCTCACGCGCTGCCTATTGGCAGAAGTTTGCCGCGGCATTCCGCAGAAGCGCCAACAAGGTCTGTTATAACGGACGATTCTACACGCATCACGTACCTCTCGTTCCGGTTACGATCGACGGAGTCAATACCTCCGAGCAACTCAGTCTCAGCAATCCAATGGACATCAATCGCGGTTTGGCAACACATGAAATTGCCGTGACCATTTTGCGTGAGTATCGGAAGCGCGGAGAAGCAACGCAGGCATTCGCACCGTGGTTCAGCATCGACCCGTCATTCCCCGCCGGGATGTTCGGTGACGAAAAGCTCGTGCAGGGCATGTATAGCAACGGAGGCATCATGCCGTTGGTTGGTGGAGAACTTGCGCGTGCGGCGTTCGAGCATGGCATGGAGGAATATGGCGTTGCGCAACTGCTCAGATACGAGGCGCTGACTGCCAACAATGAATCATACCTCTGGTACTTCCCCAATGGACAGCACGCGACCATTGAGACGAGCACGAGTCCCGATGCATCACCAACGGACGGATGGGGATCATCGTCGATGTTGTATGCATTGATTGAAGGGCTTGCCGGTATTGTGGATGAGCACAAACTCTTTCAGCGCTTGCGGCTTTCTCCTCGTTGGGTCGCGGCCGACTGCAATGAAGTACGAGCAGGGAGTTCCTACGCGGCATCGGGAGCAGTGTTCGAGTACGAATTTCTTCATCGCCCCGAACAAAAAGAGATTGAGCTTCGAATCCAGGGGAAAGCCGATGTATCGCTTCATCTCCTTTTGCCGAATGCAACGAGCGCCAAAGCCGTGAAGGTCAATAACAAAGCGGCGCAATTTAAGATGAACAACGTTGAGAACAGTCCTTATGTCAACGTGATGTTTTCTGTCAAGAAACAAACGACTGTTCACGTTCAATATTCATAGCTACCGTGCGTAACATCGGCTCACAATAACTTAAGAACCCACTCCCTATGAAAAGAAGAGACTTTCTTTTAACTCCCGGACTCAGCATTCTTGTTCCGACGCTTGGAATGCAATTGTTGCCGGGGTACGCGGATGCATCCACACCGGATGGTCAGGCGGAAACGGACAATGCAAAATTTCCGCAGAATCTTCATCAGGATTTTGTCACGTACCATCCCGGCATTGAGTACTTCTTGCTCGGTAACGGCGACATCCAGGCAGTCGTCCAATATTCTCCCCGTCAGGATGTTGAGAAGCCCCAGACATTTCTCGGACTTACGCTCATGAGTTCCGAACACTTCGCCCGCAAGTGGAGCACGTTCCTCTTTCATCCCGAAGCAGGGTTGGGCAGGACGATGATCAATATTGTTCTTGATGGAAAGCAGTTCAGTCCGAACCCGGAATCATTCCGTTCGATTGACTGGAAATATATCGACAACGTACCGGTGGTATCGCTTCATTGGAATGCAGGTTTCGTTGATGTGGAAGAAGAATTCTTTCTGCCAGCAGAGGGCGGGATTCTCTACAGGAGGTTAACTGCAACGAACAACGGATCGACACCTGCTGCGCTGAAGGTCAATGCCGCACTCGTTCCCAACTTTGTCCTGTTCGATGATATCTACACAGAAGAGCGGACGGTGAATGGCGATGGGTTCTACCGCGTCCGTTTGTTAACGGACGGGAAGAGCGTAACAACATCGTTCCGATACCATATGTCCATTGACAAAGGAACGCTCCCGCCGAGGCGGCCAGTTCAAACACTCTTCACGTATGCCATTGGTGGCGACGAACGTAAAGTGCCGAAATCATTTTCTGTCGTGGAGAAGAGGACAAAGGAATACTGGTCGGAGAAAACTCAGTTGCAAACGGGAAATGCGAATCTCGATCACCTGTTCAATACTGCCAAGACAGGAATCAAAGCAAACATCGCGCGCAGTGGCAAGCGCGACGCCGGCATTTGGATGTACAATATGGAATGGGTGCGCGACGATTCCATGTTCGTCCTCGGTCTTGTGCAAGCTGGATTCATCGAGGAAGCGAAGATCGTCCTGACGAAGATGCTGGAACGATCGGTCGGGAGCGACGGACGCACCATTGAGTCGAGCAGGTGGTTCGGGTACGATTACACGGAGCTTGATCAGAACGGGCAACTGCTCTACGCCGTGTGGTCTTACTTCTGCTGGACGGGCGATGAGAAGTTCGTGCGAAAATATTGGAAGAAGCTGAAACTCGTTGCAGATTTTCCGCTGCAGGATGTATTCTGGAATAAGATTGCCCGCATGCTGAGGAACAAGCGTGAATACTGGGAGCGGAATGATTCGTTCGGATTCTCCGATGGGTTTGAGCTTGCGTATCAATTCTGGGTGGTGCTTGGACTCGAAAAGATTGTTGAGGTTGCCGAACAACTCGGCGACAAGGAACCTGTTCAACGGTGGCGCGATGCTGCTCGGCAGATCAAGTCGGCAATGCTTGATGATCCGAAATTCAAACTTGTTGAAGATGGCCACTTGATAAAGCGGCGAACTCTCGACGGTACATGGTTGCAGCATGCAATTCCTCCCAACAGAAAAAGCCTGCCCCCCGGTTCACCCATTGCAACAGAAGAACGTCCCACGTGCGATCCGGATACCTGTGAGGTACAACCCATCGTGTACGGAATGGTCGATCCCTCAAGTGCTCTCGCCCGCAAAACGTTGGAATGGGTTGACACGCTGTGGAATCAACGCTGGACAACCGGCGGATATCCTCGGTACAATGTCTCCAGCGAACCTGATCCACCGGGGGCGTGGCCTGTTGCTTCCTTGTTTCTTGCCCGCGCGTACGCAGAGGTTCGCAACTCTGAAAAAGTGTGGCGTGTCGTGGATTGGTTGAATACAGTCCACGGGGGAAAGTCCGGCGGGTTGTTCGAGCGCTACGGTCCCAGCATCACGCCGCCTGCTCCTCCGGTTGGCATTGTTGGCTGGGCGTGGGCGGAAACTATCTGTCTGGTCTGCGAGAATATTATGGGCGTTCGTCCCGATCTTGATAAGCTCGTTCTGCGTCCAAATTTACTTGAGGGCATTACGGAGATGAACGGCAAATTCAAAATACGAGGAGTTGATGTGGATGTGCTCTTGAGAAGATCGGCGGAGCGACCGGCGGCTTCCGTCAATGGGAAAAAAGCAGACGTACAAAACGGCACGCTGACTTTGCGTTATCCATCGGCTGGCTCACTCAAGATCGAAATGAGTGTGTGACACCTTGCTGGGCAAGAATTTTCTTAGCCCACAGATTACACGGATGGTTACAGCGTTCGCTAGCACACAATCAATGATGGACGTGATCACTCGAAATCTTTTTTCATCTAGCGGGTGAATGTGCTCTCCAAAAGTTGGACACGGCGGAGCCATGTCCCTACAAAAAGCTGCTGTAGGGACACTGCTGTAGGGACACGCCTCCGGCGTGTCCAGCATGAACGTAGAACGGCGGTTCATTTTTCAAAAATCGGATTTCAGAAATCAGTAAAATCTGTTGCTTGAGTTCTCGTTGGTACAGATAGAATGAGGAAGCTGAAACATGAAACGAAAACAGTTCATGCAATCGGTTGCCGGTCTTATCACGGGCGCGGCGTTTTTGCCCGATTTGAGTCAAGCAAGTTTGGGTGAGTTGCCGGGCAAGCCGAATCCGGCGATGTGGCCTCCGGTAGATCCAACCGACGAACGCTTCTGGCAATTCGTTCGCCAGCAATTTCCCTTGGCCCCGGAGAAGCATTACATGAATACCGGCGGACTCGGCGCTTCTCCTTATGTGGTGATTGAAGCAGTTCAAGGAAAGATGGATGAGTTGGAGAAGATTTCGGAAACGGGACACAGTGAAGAATTGTGGAAAGCGATCAAAGCAAACATTGGCAGATTGCTCGGGTGCGACGCGGACGAAATTGCACTCACGCGTAACACCACGGAAGGGATCAACATTGTTGCAAACGGACTCCCTCTGCAGCGAGGTGATGAAATGATCACCTCCACTCATGAACACGTAGCGAACCAGGTAACGTGGCTTGCGCTGCAACGTCGGAAGGGGATCGTCATCAAGACGTTCGTCCCTTCATCAGAATCACATCAGGAGAACATTGACAGAATTGAGAAGCTGATCACGAAGAAGACGCGCCTCATCAGCATCCCGCATAGTACGACGACGACCGGATTGGTCATGCCCATCAAGGAGCTTTCCCGAATCGCGAAGGCAAACAAGATTTGGTTCTTCGTGGATGGTGCGCAGACACTCGGCATGTTCCCGTTCAACCTGCACGATCTTGGATGCGACGCGTGGGCGGCGAGCGGACACAAGTGGCTCATGGGACCCAAGGAGACCGGCGTGCTGTACGTCCGCAAAGACATGCTGGACATAATCCAGGCGACGAACGTTGGTGCGTATTCGGATGAAGTGTTCGATTTCGAAAAAGGGACATTCACGTTCGTCCCTTCTGCGCAGCGTTATGAGTACGGTACCGTGAGTATTCCGTTGAGGGTTGGATTGAATGCCGCCTTCGAATTCGTTGACAGGATTGGAATCGAGAATATGTGGAAGAGAGATCAGGCACTCTCTGCGCGGCTGTTCAATGGACTCCGTGAGATTCCACATGTCAGAGTACTTTCACCAGCCAATGCTTCGCTGCGCGGCGCGATGATTACATTCATGCACGACGAGATTCCTTATCAAGAGATTCAGACCCATCTCAACAAATTCAACTTGCGAACGCGCGTGGTAACAGAGGGCGGACTTGCAGCGCTCCGCATTTCCACGCACATCTACAATAATTTCGACGAGGTGGAAATGATTATCGAAGGCGTGAAGACAGCAAAGAAAAGTTAATCACCGACGTTATGCACGACAGGGTTGGGCCAATGTTCGCGATGTACGATTAAACCCCTTCGGGGTTTGCAAAGGAGTTGCTGTTACTAATCCGAGGGCTTTGCCCTCGGCTATTTGGATTCATCCCCGTCGGGGATGACGCCGAAGGCGTCCAATGTGAATAGCTCGGGGCAAAGCCCCGACACACAGTGCAAATGTGCATTGAGAACCCTGCAAGGGTTCAATAGCTCGGTTTGCGTAACATCAGTTAATGACAACCCATCCAGGCGAGCTCAGATGAAATCTCTCGACATATCCGACTATACCGTGATCGTTGCCTACTTTTTGTTCATGCTTGGAGTCGGGGTGTACTTCATGCGTGCCAGCAAGGGTGGGAAGGATTTTTTCGCGGGTGGCAACATGATTCCCTGGTGGGTCTCCGGCATGTCGCTCTACATGGCAAACTTCACCGTTTGGATTTTCACAGGCGGCGCAGGGTTTGCCTATAACACCGGATGGTTCGCGATGTTTTATTTTGGGATAGGCGGATTCGCGTACTGGGCGGGCACTGCGCTCACTGCTGCGAAGTGGCGTCGCTCCCGCTCCATTTCTCCCGTCGAATACACCAACACGCGGTTCAATAGGCCGACGCAGCAACTTCTTGGGTGGGTTATCGCGATCAACTTTTCACTTTCGGCGGGAGTGCAGCTTGCCTCGACATGCAAACTCCTGGCGCCGGTTCTGGGACTTGACATCACGCTAGTGGTTCTTGTTACGGGGACAGTCATTCTTGTCTATTCCTTTCTCGGAGGCCTGTGGGGCGTCGTCGTCACTGATACGCTTCAGGGAGTTATCTTGCTTGCAACGGTCTTCATTGTTGTGCCGGCGAGCCTGTATCTTGTGGGCGGTTTCGGAGCGCTTGCAGATGCGCTGCCGCCGTTGTCGTTCGATCATGTGTATAACGGTGTCCACTACGACGAGTACTGGCTTGTCGCGATATTCATGATTGGCGTCATCGGGTTTGCGGCGGGAGGAGCGCAAAAGTTCTATTCTGTGAAAGATGAACACGACGCGAAAAAAGTAGGCTGGTTGGCGGGAGCGTTGGGGCTTACGGGACCGCTGATTTTTGGTGTCCCTCCGCTGGTCGCGAAAGTGATCTGGCCAAACCTGAGCGAGGTTGAATTCTTCAAGCCGTATATAAACAGCAATCCTCAGGACCTTGTGTATGTTGGCATCTGTCTCACGATTCTTCCGAATGGCTTGATTGGCGTGTTTATTGCGGCAATGCTTTCTGCCACGATGAGCACGCTCAGTGCCGTGTACAACATGGTCTCCTCGATTCTCTCCAGGGATATGTATCAGGCGTTGCTTCGTCCTCAAACAACGGACGAAGAACTTCTTCGCGTCGGCAGAATTATCACGCTCAGTCTTGGATTGATTGTCACCGTGCTTGCAGTGGTGTTCGTGCACAGTCAGTTCGGCATCTTCAACCTCCTTGTTACGTTCTTCACGCTGTTCAACATACCGGTGGTCGTTCCCACGGCCTGCGGACTGATCTTCCGTAGAGTGCCACGATGGTCTGCCGCCGCCGCGATCGCGTGGGGACTTCTTTCGGGAGTCATCACGCGGCTTCTCTTTGGCTGGGATATCGCGCCGCAGGTCTTTCTTGCTTTTGCATTGACCTTCGGTGTGTTCGCAACGTCGTACTGGACGGGCAATCTCTACAAGTCAAACAAACCTCTTCTCGCGGGAATCAGCATTGTGCTCGCTGCAGCTCTGAGCTTGCTTCTCGCCAATTCCGTGTACAGCAATGTCTCGGAGCTTGTCAGGGTCCTGGGTATTTCTGCAGGTGCGGCGATTGGTCTCAGCCTGTTCTGGTTTGCAAAACTGTTTGCCTCCGAGACAGAAGAACAAAGAAGCATAGTGAACGAATTCTTCAAAAAGCTTGATACGCCGATTGATGTTGCGAAGGAAGTGTTCGGACAGGGAAAGAAACAGGTCTCGACGTTTCCTCTGGTCGGAGCCACCACCATGATCATGGGCCTTCTGATGAGTTTGATTTTTCTGACGGACCTTTCGAAAGAAGGATACCCGGTCCTCGGTGGAATCATCACGCTGATGATCGTCATCGGGGCAGCAATGTGGTATTTTGGGCGGAAGTCTGAAATCACCACTGCAGAACAGTACAAAGATCGCGTGCAGGATCACTGACTACGAAAGGGAATCAATGAAAGCTGTTAACATCTACGACTACGCAGTCATCGGTGCGTATTTTGTTTTCATGCTCGCCATCGGTTTGTATTTCATGAAGATCAACAAGGGTGGGAAGGAATACTTTGCCGGCGGGAGTATGATTCCGTGGTGGGTGTCGGGGATGACGCTGTACATGGCGAACTTTAGTGCGTGGACGTTTACCGGAGCCGCAGGCTTCGCGTATGCGACGGGCTGGTTTGCCATTCTGTATTTCTGCACGTGGTCTGTGTCGTATTTTGTAGGCTCGCAAATCACTGCCGCAAAGTGGCGGCGCACGCGCTCCATCTCTCCGGTCGAGTACACGTACACCCGGTTCAACTTCACAACGCAGCAGTTCTTGAGCCTTGTCATCTCTCTCAACTTCACCCTCTCGGCAGGCGTTCAACTCGCTGCGACGACCAAGTTGCTTGCACCGGTGATGGGCCTCGACATCACGACAGTCACGTTGGTGACCGGTGTTGTCATCCTGCTCTACACATTCATGGGCGGTCTCTGGGCCGTCTCGATCACCGATGTAGTGCAGGGTGTAATTTTGTTGAGCATTACGTTCATCGTCTTGCCTTTGGCTCTGGGACTTGTTGGTGGACTTGAGAACCTGATCAACGCGCTACCCGCATTGACACTTGACCACACGTATAACGGCGTGCAATACACCGAACACTGGCTCGTTGGCATCTTTATCATCATGTGTCTTGGAACGGCAGCGGGCGCGGCGCAACGTTTCTACAGCGTCAAGGATGAGCGCGATGCAAAGCGCGTGGGCATGCTGGCTGGCGGCTTGTTCCTGACAGTGCCATTCGTCTTTGGAATTCCTCCACTCGTTGCAAAGGTCATCTGGCCGGATCTTTCGCAAGTGGATTTCTTCAAGCCGTATGTCGGCAAAAATCCCCAGGATCTTGTCTTCATCGGACTCTGCTTGAAGTTGCTTCCCAATGGACTCATCGGGGTGTTTCTCGCGGCCATGCTTGCAGCAACCATGAGCACCTTGAGTTCGGTGTACAACATGGTGTCCTCGATTCTGTCAAGAGACGTGTATCAAGGCTGGATCAATCCGGACACAACCGACGTAGGGCTGTTGAAAGTTGGTAGATGGTTTTCAGTGAGTATTGGTTTGATTGTCACCGCGCTTGCCGTGTTCTTTGTGAACAGTCAGTTCGGCATCTTCAATCTCATGCAGGCTTTCTTCACGCTGTTGAACATTCCCGTCATTGTTCCGATTGCGTTCGGACTTCTCTTCCGTCGCGTACCAAAGTGGTCGGCAGTCAGCTCGATTGCCTGGGGACTTATTGTTGGCGTGACAGCGCGGTATGTTCTCGGGTGGGATATGGGTCCGCAAGTGTATCTCGCATTCGTTATGTCGTCTGCGATCTTTATTGGTTCCTACAAGGTCGGTACGCTGTATAAAGAAAACCGGAAGCTCCTGTACCTGCTCTGTCTCGGCGTTGCGATTGTGACTGCGGCGCTCTTCCTCAACACGATCGTTGGCGACATTGCTCTCTGGCAGCAGATGCTTGCGGTTGCCGGTTCTGTTGCTCTCGCGTTAAGCCTGTACGGGTTTGCGCATTTGTTTGCCTCAGAGACTCCGGCCCAACGGGAAATCATCGATGAGTTCTTCAAGAAACTCGACACGCCGATTGATGTTGCGAAGGAAGTGTTCGGCGCCGGGAAAAAACAAATCTCCACATTCCCGCTCGTGGGAGGAACAACAATTGTCATGGGACTGCTGATGAGCCTGATTTTTTTCACGAACGTGAGCGAAGCAGAAGTTCCTGTCCTTTCAGCGATGGTCGCTATTATGATTGTCTTTGGTGCACTCATGTGGTACTTCGGCAAGAAGTCGGAAATCCGGAGCGCATCGCAGTATGAGGAAAAGGTGACACCTGTTTCGGAGATCGTTGAACCAAAATAATTGAGTGACCTCAGCGAGACCAAATAGTTCTATCAGGCTGAATGTCATTCCGAACCCCGACGCTCTTTGGCGGGTGAGGAATCTGATCCCTATTGGATGAAGAGGTATGAGATATGAGTAGAATATTCTTTGCGATAGCACTCGTTGTTTCGTGCGGGATGGTATGTCATGCTCAAGGTCATTCGTCCAGGAGCAATGAAGAGCGAACTCCATCGCAATACATCTTACTCAACATGCAGACACCAGACAACGCTGTGAGAGACTTCGAGGAGATCGATTCGACATTTGGTATGATGGGCGACAGGCGAATTGCGATTGGAGTCGGGTACATCTTATCCTATCTGAATTTCAGCCCCGCACATGTTGATAGCTGCTTGAATCAAGTTCTGGCGCTTTCACGAAAGCATCGCTTGCCGGTACTCATCCATCTCGACGGAGAAAATTATTGGGGCTACCGGCCTGACTTGTGGAACTGGTGGGACCCCGCCAAGCCCGGATATGATCCCGCGAACAAGTATAACGTTGAGTGGCATGACTGGTCGCCGGACTCTGCAGTTAAACTTGGTTGGCGCAACTGGGGCGAACAACGTCGTGTGTTGCCCGCGCCCAATTTGATGAGTCCGCCTCTTCGCCAGGCATGCGACTCGGCGATGCGACGGCTCGTCCCCATTGTACGGAATTGGTGGCGTGCACTTCCCGACTCGTTGAAGTATCTCTTTGTCGGAATAAATGTGGGATGGGAAAGCGCCATTGGCGTGAACAACTGGTACTATCCGAATGGCAATGCATT
This sequence comes from Ignavibacteriota bacterium, assembly GCA_016218065.1. Taxonomy (GTDB): domain Bacteria; phylum Bacteroidota; class Ignavibacteria; order UBA10030; family UBA6906; genus CAADGV01. Next base: position 10,677 of record JACRFA010000222.1, read on the forward strand.
GCTCGATCAACCGGAGGCAAAGGATCCGATCTACGGATTGAACATACTCGCGTTTCCATCCCGTGCAGTTCAGCCAATAGGTTACGCAGCGGTGAGCACACTCGGGTTAGCCATGCCTGCCGGTCGAAGACTCGACTCGTTGAGCAGGCAGGCACATTCCGGGCAACTCACGGCAGAACATGTTGCCGAAGTCGTCAGAATTCACCTCGAAGATTTATCGAAGATATGCCACGACCTTGGCATTCCCAGAGAGCATGTGTTTACTCACTGCGGAGGATGGGGTAAAGGAGATCCAACGAGCTACGCTGCGGTGAACAAGTATTCCTGTCCCGGTTGGAGTTTTTATGATTATGCGTACGACGTTACCGAAGACATCAACACGATGAGCGCGCTCAGGACGAGTGATGCTCCATATTGGGCTGCGACCGAATGGTGGTATAAGGGTGATCGCGGCAAGGGACAAATGGAGTGGTTGCTTGCAATCGCAAACACACTTTCAATTCCGAAAGTCAAGTACATGTGTATTTACAACTGGGAAGCGATCAGAGCAAATCAGGCTGCTGTCGCGGCGATACGCGTTGGGACCAAGTTTAGGTAGGCGCGGGGTGGAGGGATCACGAGTAGGTTGGTCAGGCGTCATTTTGCGCCGATGAAGATGGTACAACGCTTTACGAAAATATTTGAGAAAGCTCTTTCCTGGATGCGCCCAATGCCAGCAACGACCGAATAAGTAAGTCAAGTGAAACCGATGTGTCACCAGCTTCCATCTTTGCTACACGAGATTGGCTTGACTTCAAACGTCGAGCAAGTTCATGCTGCGTTAGATTCTTCTTCCGTCGCGCCTCTTGGAGGGACTTGCTCAATGCCAACTTCAATTCAATATATGCAGCTTCTTCCTCGGAGAGATTCAGAAACTCTTGAACAGTCCCAAATTTCCAACCTTTGGCTTCAAGCCTGCGGCGTTTTGCAGATTTCATGTTCGTGCTCCTTCACGTCGTATCGTACATACGTAGACGCTGTTGACAGTTTCGAATTACTTCCTTCGGCGTCTTTTGAGTTTTCTTATCAAAGATTTCCACGACAAGAATTGCATTGCTATCGATCCGATAAACGATGCGCCACGTCCTCGTTTCATCCACAACACGAAGTTCGTGGCACCGTTTACCAATATCTGGCATTGGGCGTGACTGCGGCAACGAGAGCTTCTTGCCCATCTGCAACTGACGCAACAGGTAGCCAGCTTCAATCCTTGCTTGACGTGAGAACGGCGGTGTTTTTATTTCGCCGTGTAGCCAACCGATCGGCCTTTTCGCGGTTTCCATTTGGGAATAAGATATGTCATTATTGATATATAGTCAACATGGCGCGAACGCAGCGCCTACCCACCCAACAACGACACTTCCTCATTCAACATGGCTATGCTGAATGTGAATGAAAGAGTAGTTGTGGTCGCTCAAGCCCGCTCTCATTTGATAGAAAAGCGTGGCGGGCGTTGCGTGCTTGCTGACCGGGAAGCGATCAAAGCTACTCAGGCTGCTGTCGCGGCGATACGCGTTGGGACGAAGTTTAGATAAGCGTGGGTTCATGAAGCAGATTTGGCTGTTGTACGCTCCGTGCTGATGGAACGGCGCAAAGAAGGAGTGATTGGATAATTTGGATTGATGGATCATGAGTTTGCTGGACAAGGCGATACAACAGACGAAAGCGAAATTGGCGACACGGCAGTGCCGGCTACTCATCTGAATCGGTGCGATACACGACACTGTGACGTTAACACAGTGGTTATGCATAAGCACGGCGACCAAGGATAGGAGTAAACCTATGACCTCATTGAATGGCGGCGTTCTGATTATTGGTTCCTTGTTGTGGGATGATGCCCAGCTCAGGAAAGAATGGCGGCAATCTTCTCTTGATCTTTCCGGGAAGCAATCAGTGGCAGCACCGATCAGATACGGACGTATCTCCGAAAGTCGTCACCTCACATACACGATGGTCTTTTCCTCAAGCGTTCCCGATCATGGAATTGCGCAGGCAGTCCCATTCAGAAATTCAATCAAGTCGTTCGCCGAGCTCGAGTCTCAAGTGCAGTCTTTAGCGAGAGCAGAAAAGCTGAAGAAGAAGGTAACAAATCCGTACTTCTGGAAATGGGGATGCGTCGGAATTCTCCTCAATCCAGTGGCGGACTCAAAAGCTGAGCTCCTTACTTCAATTCTTGAGAATTGGCCTAAGAAATTCGGTGGATTCAACAACGTGGACTTTTGTGTCAACTCGGAACAACGATCAATCGACAAACAGGGGATGCTGCAGATTGGCTGGCCAACGGGTTTGAGTTGGGATTTCCTACTTGCGACAGTTGTGAAACCTGAGGTGAGCGATAATGTCTATCCGGACGCGGATGGGATTGTCGCAGCGATGAACAACGCCGCCTGTTACAACTACTTCCTAAACAATAAGCAGCATGGCATCAGCACTTTTCAAGATGAGGATATTTCTGCCAGACTGAAATCAACAAAGAAACTGGAGTTCTTGGAACGCCGTGCCTGCGCA
>JACRFA010000228.1 GCA_016218065.1 Ignavibacteriota bacterium
AACCCGTTCAATCCAACAGCAACAATCAAATTCTCCGTAGGGATCCCTTCGGGACAAATTCCAAACACCAATACTCAATTGGGATTTGGGATTCCTGCCCGTCCGGCAGGCGGGTCGAGATTGGAATTTGTCTCTCTCAAGGTTTTCGATCTTCTCGGTCGCGAAGTCTCAACGCTGGTAAGCGAAGCGAAAGAGCCGGGCACGTACACTGTTCAATGGGACGCGACAAATTTCGCCAGCGGCGTGTATCTGTACCGACTCGAGGCGGGAGGATTTTCTCAGACGAAGAAGATGCTGATTCTGAGATGATGCTCAAAGCCCTTGGCTCTACGCTCTTTGCTCTCGGGCTTAGTCAACGGTCAATTGTCAACGACTAATGATCAACGATCCCCCAACTGCCTCAGCACATCTCGCGCGTCAGTGTTGTTTGGATTGATCGCGATGGCGCGGTTGAGTTCGGCTTTTGCTTTCTCCACCATTCCGCTTTTTGCATACGCGACGCCAAGCAGATATCGCGCCGCCGATGACGCCTCTACAGTGAGCTTCTCTCCGAACGTTGTGTTCAAGTCCATTGCTTTCTCAAGCTCCTGCGCCGCCTTGCCGGAGTTTTCCTCTTCAAGATAAGTCAGTCCGAGTTTGATGTGTGCGTACGGATTTTCCTCAACGGCAATGCAGCGCTCATACGCCTTCTTCGACTCGTCGCGTTTGCCTTCCATCCGATAGTAGTCGGCGACGCGCAGCAGCGGATTGTACGAGAACGGAATGACTTTCGCGACCGCAAGACACTCCTTGCGAGCGAGATCGAAGCGCTTGATGCCCGCGTAGTACTCCGCAAGCAAGTAGCGCGCATCCGACCAGGCAATGCCCTGTTGAACGTACCGGAAGGCGACGCTTTCGATAGGATTGGCGGCGACGAACTCGTAGTTCGTGGTACCCGTGTTGAACGGCCACCGACGTTTCAGAAATTCAACTTTCAGTCGACCGACAGTCTCATCAAATTCAGCGATTGTTGATTGCTCGAACAACGCAGAGTCGGAAGGCGATGGAGTCGCGGCCCAATCGTCAGCGCGTGCCAGGAGAGAATTCTTCTTCATCGCATGAACGAATGTCTTTCCCATCAGGAAGTATCCCTTGACGTTTGGATGCAGATGCTCCAGTATCAACTCGCCGCCGGCGATTCCCCAAGGCGAATTTGCAGCGAAGGCCGAATCAGTCCGGGCAAGCGGCACGTTGTATTCCCGACAGGTTGCGATGAGTACATTTTGAAATTCTTCTGTTGCGCGGAACCGTAATGCGTCGCGGTCTTTGGCCAGGATGAACGCGTCCTTTGCAACGTCGGTGGCGGTTAACCTGAGGTACGTTTGTCCGAGCTTAAAGAAGCCTGTTGCGTTTTGTGTGTCAGCGCGGGTCGCAGCCTGGTAGTTCTGGATGGCAGTGGGCCATGCGTATCGTACGACGGAGCTGTCACCATCAGTAACAAAGCGTTGCCATTTCTCTTTCTGCGCCTCGGATGTCGATTCGCCAAACGCGCTCACGAGCGGCGGCTGATCTTTCAGATTGCTGACGAGCGTGCTGAACATAATCGGGACATTCTCGCTCTGCGCCGTCTCGATCATCTGCGTGAGATTCTCCCGATAGATTTCTCTGGCTTGTTCATAGAGCGGACTGTGAAGAAGAATTATCTGCGTCGCGGCCATTTGCTGCATCATGCTTCCCGTCGGTTTCTTTGCGTCGCCGGAGGAGAGCCAGTTCAACATACCTGCGTACGCGTCGCGCAGCAGGAGGAAAGTCTTGATGCGAAGCAGCCCAAGCGTCAGTCGTGTCATCCACGCGCCGCCTTTGATTGCGACAGTTGACCCGACGCCGTATGCGCCGTAGAATTCGTTGTGCCCGACGTACACGACGAAGAGATCCGGCTCGTAGTCAACCAGATCATGAATGAAATCCAGAATGACAAAGCTGCTAACTGCTGAAAGCCCGACATTGATCACCTCGATGTTGTATTGAGGAAATTGTGTTCTCAGGCGGTCTCGCAGAAAGCCGGGCGCCGTTGCGTGAAACTCGTACGGAAATCCAGCCATCGTCGATTCGCCCAGGCAAAAGATCCGCTTTGTATTTTTTCCCTTCGTGATCTCGAACTTGTCATCGGCTGGTTCGGGAATTGTCGTCCCTGCCTGTGCAAAGTATCGGCGCGCAACTGAACGGTTGATCGAATAGAACTCGCGATCTCCGACCTTCGTCTTGACAACAAGGTCGAGTTCCCCGCCGTAGTTGAAGATGCGAAGTCCCAGCTCCAACAATCCCAACACAATCAACGGGAAAGTGATCATGACGGCGAAAAAGAGTCTTCGGCGTTCCGGCTCTAAAGTTTTTAAACCCTGAGCGTTAGTTTCTAAACCCTGAGCGTTCTTTGCGAAGGGTATCGTCTTGGATCGCTTCTTCATTTCTTTCTCTTGCTTGACCCTGAGCGTTAGTTCTCAAACCCTGAGCGCTTTTTGCGAAGGGTATCTGACTCACGGTACGCAGAACACAATTCTGCTCATATTACGTCGTCCCGTCGCTACGCGACGGGCGGTGATGCTTGGTTCTTAAATCCTGACCTTAGAAAGGTCGGAATCTCGGTATGCCACTACGTGGCATTCGGTCATTCACTCATTGTTTTCAAACCCTGAGCGTTATTCGCGAAGGGTACCTGACTCACGTTACGCAGAATACAATTCTGCTCACTGATGTTACGCAGCGGATATGTTTCTTGTCGATTCATACCCTCACCCTAAATCCCTCTCCCGAAGAGAGAGGGGCTTTTGTTGTTCCGCTCTCCAGAATCCCGCTCGTATGCGGAATCCTGGGAAGCGGGAAATCTGCGCTCTCCGAAGGAGTCTCCAAGGGAGTCCTTCGGACCTTCGGACAAACCTCCCCTTCTCCTCTCAGGAGAAGGGGCCGGGGGATGAGGTCGGTTGGGAATAGGCAAGAAACTTCCACCTTGCGTAACATGAGTTCTTAAATCCTGACCTTAGAAAGGTCGGGCTAATCTCGGTCGATCGTCCTCTCATTCCTACCGAGCGGAAAGAGCATTCAACAAATCCGAGGCCGGCTTGAAGTCGGGGTTGATGGCGAGCGCGTCTTCGAGATGGCGCGTTGCCTGATCGCGCTTGCCGTCGCGAGCGTATGCTGTGCCAAGCAAATAGTTCGATTCGATCTTTTCCTCGAAGCTCTGTGAGATGTTCAGCGCTTCTTGAAAAAATGAAATTGCTACGGGCGCATCGAGCGCAAGCAGGCCGAGCGTCTTGTAGGCGTACCACGTTTTCTCGACGTCGAGAGAACGAAGGAGAACGCGGGCGGCGTCTTCATTCTTCTCAAGCCGGAGATATGCCTTCGCGAGAAAGAGGTAGGGAGAGACATTCAGCGGCAGCAGCTTGGTCAACGTACGGTATTCACGCGCCACGTTGTTGTAGTCACGCCTCCGTTCATAATACTGTGCTGCTTCAACGTGTGCTCGCTCGTAGGTGACTGTCCCCCGAACCCATGCAAACGCAATCTGGCCGAGCGTATCGGTTTTGGCAGGAAGCGTGATCGACCGTTCATCGTTCCGGAACGGCCAGCCGGCAGTGAGCATGTCCACGCGCATCTGCGCCGCACGCTCATCAAGATCAGTGACGGTACGTTCCTCCCAGAGTTTGTCGTCGTAGCCGATCGTGCGTTCGTTCCATTGCTCTTGCGTCGCCATGATCTTGTTCCAGTGCATCATCCACTGATACTCTTTGGCGATAAGAAACTGCCCGCGGGAGTTTGGGTGAAGATGTTCCGTGATAAGTCCGCTGCCGATCAATGAGTCGGGCGCATTCGCTTTGAACTTGCGCTCAAGATCGACAAAGAACATCGTCTTCTCGTCGGCGACTGATTTCATCGTCGCATTGAAATCGCTGCTGGTCCTGAAGCGCAGCATGTCGTAGTCGCGTGCGTTGGTGTATTCGCGAAGCGCATCATTCTTGCGTCCGAGCGAATCGTATGCTTGCGCAAGATGGTAATGCGCATCTGCCCGCAGGGAGTCGAGGGCAATGGCAGACAAAAACCGGTTCGCGGCATCAGCAAAGCGCTTTGCGTTGAACGCGTCGATGCCTTTCTGCAACGCTGAGTGAAATTCGTCGCGCTGCTGAGCCGTCAACCACGGCGATTCTCCAGAGATGAACGGCTGCTGGTCGCGCACGTTGGACACCTGCGAGCCGACCAGGACCGGCACGTTGTGCTTCCGGCAAAGTTCGCGAAGGTCTTCAAGATTTTGTTTGAACGACTCCAACGCCTTGTTGTACTCGTCGCTTCGGTGTCGGATGTACTGTCCTCTCGCAAGGCGTTCCATCATCGTGCCGCTCTCGGGAATAGCCGGAGCGTCATGGAAAAGCCCGGCAATCCAGACGTAGAGATTTCGCATCAACTGAAATGTTCTGAGATGAATCATTTTCAGATAGAGGCGGGTGAGCGCACGCGACGAGCCGAGACTTTCATTCGAAGCAATGCCGAGCGCGCCGTAGAACTCGTTGTGTCCATCATACACGATCAATAGATCCGGTTTGTACGCGAACAAATCTTCGGCGATGTCGAGCACAGTAAAGCTGTTCGTTGCCGTCATTCCCAGGTTGATCACTTCGATGCTTCGCTCGGGGAACATGATGTGGAGTCGCTCACGCAAGTAGGCGGGAAACGCTCCGCAGAATTTGAAGGGGAAGCCCGCGGTTGTCGATCCCCCCAAACAAAAAATTCTGAACGTCGTGTCCGGTTTGTCCGCAAGGAAGTAATCGGGTGCAATGTTGGGATTGAAATCGACTTTGGAAAAATACCGCGACGAAGCCTGCTCACGCAGGATGTAGTACTTCTTGCCGTTGAACTCCTCGCTCGTGAAAAGCGAGAGGTCGTGCCCATAGCCGAAGAGGCGCAGTCCGCCTTCGACAATTCCAAAAACCAAGAGCGGAAAGAGGAGTGTGATCGCGGTGAAGAGATTCTTTTTCTTGGAGTCGGCCGGCGCAGACTCAGGTGACTTCTTGTTGGATTGATTCACGTAACAAACTGATGTGGTAACTGACGATCAATATAGATTCTTCCCGAAAAAAAACCAAGAAATCTGGCCAATTCATGCAAGATCCTGAAGATTTTGCTTGATTCTGAGATTTGCTCTCTCTATCTTGGAAGCGCTTCCAGAATCTCCTCGCATGTCATTCGAAATCGACGAGTATGTTGCCCAAGCACACGAATGTACTACTTGCCATAGCCGTATGCATGACACTTCCGATTGCCGCGACATCGCAGACGACAAAAAATTCCGCTCAGTTTGTCCCAGCATGGGTAAAGGATGCGGTCTTCTACCAAATCTTTCCCGAGCGATTCGCGAATGGCGAGCCGTCAAACGACCCGCCGAATGTCGAGCCATGGGGCGGCGTCCCGAAATCGAAAAATTATTTCGGCGGCGACCTGCAAGGCATCATCGATCATCTCGATTACATCTCGTCGCTCGGCGTCAATTGTCTTTACCTCAATCCAATTTTCTGGTCGAACAGCAATCACAAGTATCACGCAACAGATTACCTGAAGATCGATCCGCAGTTCGGCGACGAAGAAACGTTCAAGCGTTTGGTCGATGAATGCCACAAGCGCAACATCAGAATCATTCTCGATGGCGTGTTCAATCATACCGGCGTTGAGTTCTTTGCCTTCGCCGACATCAAGAAGAACGGCGCGAAGTCGCGCTACGTGAAGTGGTACAACGTGCACAGCTTTCCGGTCGGCCCGCCGAGCAAACCGAACTATGAGTGTTGGTGGGGATACGGCGATCTGCCAAAACTCATGACGCACAATCCTGAAGTGCGCAAGCATCTGTTTGATGTGACAGAGCATTGGATGAAGTTGGGGATCGATGGATGGAGGTTGGATGTGCCGAATGAAATTCCGCATCCGTTCTGGAGTGCGTGGCGCAAGCTGGTAAAGCGTCTCAATCCTGAAGCCTACATCGTCGGGGAGATCTGGGATGACGCAACGCCGTGGCTCAAGGGTGATCAGTTTGATGCCGTCATGAACTACCGCTTCCGCAACGCCTGCCTCGATTTCTTCATCAACAAAAAAACAAAACCATCGCAGTTCAATTCCCAGCTTAAGAAAATTCGCAGCAGCTATGCGCCGCAAGTGAATTATGCACTGCAGAACTTACTCGGCAGCCACGACACCGAGCGACTGCTGACGTTGTGCAAAGACGATAGAGAGCTGATGAAGGTGATGTGGCTCTTTCAGATGGCGTACGTCGGAGCGCCGATGGTATATTACGGCGACGAGATTGGAATGAGCGGCGGAAAAGATCCGGGCTGTCGCGGCACGATGATCTGGGACGAAGCGATGCAGGATCAGAACTTGTTGACGACGATGAAGCAGCTTATCGCAATCCGCAACGACAATCCGGTTTTGCGTCGAGGCGACTTCGACGCGTTTCTTGTTGATGATGTGAATAGTGTTATCGGTTTCATCCGGACAAGCAGCGATAAGAAAACTACGGCACTCGTTCTGATCAACAATGGTACCGCGTCGAGCACCGTCGAGTTGGCGAAGCAGAAATTCTACAACAAAAAGAATTGGCGACAAGAGTGGCCGGTGAACTTCGGAGGTCGAGTCGATCAAGCGCCGAACTCGATTACGCTCGCTCCAAAATCAGGAGTAATTATTTTGGGAGAAAAGAATTGATGAAGTTGCTACGATTGGGGGGCGTTGCAGTTGTGTTGATGTTGTTGGCCGGCGAGCTTCGTGCGCAAGACCCGGTGATGATTCAAGGATTCTACTGGAACGTTACGCCCGGCGGAGTTTGGTACGACACACTGCAGGCTCGTGCTCAGCAATTGAAGAACGCCGGCTTCACCGCCATCTGGTATCCGCCGATGTCGAAGGGGAACGCGGGAACCGGAGATGTTGGCTACACACCCTACGATTACTATGATCTCGGAGAGTACGACAGCCGCGGCGGCAATCAAACCTCCGGCGGCGGCTCGTACATCCCGACACGCTACGGACTCTTCTCAAAGCTTCAGTCGTCAATCAACCGGTACCACGCTGCCGGCATGCATGTGTATGCTGATGTCGTGTTGAATCACCGCGAGGGAGGACTGCAAGAAAGCAATCCGTACTTGGGGCAAGCAGGCAGTTGCCCGCCGGGAGGATCGGGTGGCGGGATGACATACACCGCATTTCCGCTAACGTTTGGAAGTCATCGGGTTGCATGGCCCGTGGGACAAGGCGCTCAGTTCTTCTATCCCAACGCAAGTGTCAATGCGACGAATACGAGCGACTATTGTGGTCCGCAATACGGATCGATGACATTCTACACGAACTCCTTCGGACAAGACAACGCGCTGCACAACAATATTGGCGGCACAATCGCCATGGGCGAAAGCCTCATGGTGTGGGGCGAGTGGCTCACGGCTCGTCTCGGACTTGATGGCTATCGGCTCGACAATGTGAAGGGAATCCATCACGACTTCATTCGCAACTGGGGCAACCGACCGGCAATGGCTGGCAAGTTCATGGTCGGCGAATGCTACGATGGAGATCGCGGCGTTCTCTCGGGCTGGTTGTCTCGCGTGAATCGCGCAAACACGAGCATCTTTGATTTCTCATTGCGCTGGGATGGATTGAAGCCGATGTGCGACAACTCCTCGTTCGACATGCGGAGTTTGCACACTGTCGGACTGATGAACAACGGCGTTTCCTCAACGCAGGTCGTAACGTTTGCTGAGAACCATGACTTTGATCGGACGGAATGGGATGGAGGAATCCGCACGGCGGGTCACGATCCGATAGTGAATAACAAGAAGCTGGCGTACGCGTACATTCTCACGCACGCAGGATATCCGTGCGTATGGTGGCGCGACTACTTCAATTACGGAACGCTGCGCGACGATCTTAACAAGTTGCTTGGCGTTCGCCGGTGGGCCCGCGGCGGTCAGGATTACGCGACCTCATACACAGGCGGCGACGCGCCCGTCTATCCGTCGGGCAACCAATCGAAGATTTACGTCATGCGTCGGTACGGCGTTGGTTCACAGGATACGTCCGGCATTCTGTTGATGCTCAACACCGCGTCGGGTGAGTCACAAGTTTGGGTGACTGCATTCAACTGGCAGAACAAAACGCTGAAGGACATCACCGGCAACGTCTCAGGGACAACGACAGTGCAAGGTGATGGCCGGGTTCTGCTTCGCGCTCCCGCGAACGGCTATGCCGTGTGGGTACCTGAAAGTTTTCCGAGTCCGTACTCGAACAACTTGGTCGCGGCGCGCATCCCGATTCCGGCGACTGTCACGAACTCGCAGATTGTGCCGCAAGCCATCTTCCTCAATGCGAGCGCAACATCATACACCAACATTCAAACGACGCTCACAATTTCTGTCGGCGCGACACAGGTCTATAGCCAGTCGCAAACGATCGGGTCATTCATGGCAGGCGACAGCGTGACCATGACGTATCCGGCATTCTCTCTCACGAACAACACGACGTACACAGCGACGGCAATTGTTCAGCCTGTCTCCGGCACGCCAACAGCCGACGATCAGATCACGTCAAGCTTTACTACTGCATTTCTCTCTACTCCCGTAATCGATGGCGTCCTGACGGATGCGGCGTACGACACGCTCGCCACAAAGAGAAACACTAACTCGAGCTTTGGAACCTCGATCGATATCACCAAGATCGTTTATTATGCTGATGTACAGAATCAGATGTTGTATCTCGGTCTCGTGTGCAAGATGAGTACAGGATCGAGTGATGGCTTGGGCCTGTGGCTGAACTTTGATCAGACGACAGGACTTCCCGCGGGCACTGAGCTTGGTCATGTTCCCGGCGCTGATCTGCACTACATGGTTGCAGACTCGGGCAAGTTCAAGGCGGGGTTTGAAGTTGATTGGATGTTCTCGATGAACAACGGAGCTTCGGCGCAGAATTTCTATCCGAACGTTCTGAAGCGTGTCGGTGGAACTGTGGCTTCCTTCCTTGGCGCTGCGGATCAGTCAGGCACACCTGTAACTGGACCGTCGATCTCCGGTGCGTTCACTGCAAACTCCGTTCAGTTCGCTTACAATCAAAGCAACAACGGAACCACAGGATTCGAAATCAAAATCCCATTCGGCGAGCTTGGAATTACATCCGCCGCGAACATGCAGGCGTTTGCGTTTGTCGTGAGTTCGACCGCGTACTTCTCTGATGTCACTGTCCCCGGCAATGTGTCCTCGGCGTTCGATGCAAACCTAGCATGGAATCCAAATTTCCTGACGCTGCCGGGAGGTCCGTACTATACGCTTGCCGGTCCGCTGCCTGTTCAGCTTGCCTCCTTCACTGCAACTGTATTATCCGATTCGCGTGTGCGTCTGGATTGGATGACGACGTCTGAAGTGAACAACTACGGTTTCTACGTTCAACGTCGGATTGGTGGATTAGTGGATGAATGGATGGATGTCCCGAACAGTTTCGTTGCAGGGCACGGTACCTCCATCGACCCGCATGTGTATTCATTCATTCACACAAACGTGGCAGCTGGGAACTGGGTATATCGACTGAAGCAAATTGATCTCGATGGTAGCATACACTTCAGTCAGGAAATTCTCGTCGGTGTGTTGACTGACGTTGCGGAAGGATCAGTCCCGACGGTCTATGCCCTTCGTCAGAACTATCCGAATCCATTTAATCCGGCGACAACAATTCGCTATGAACTGCCTGCTGAGTCGAAAGTTTCACTCACCGTATTCAACGCGCTCGGAGAAGTTGTGCAATCGCTGGTGAATGATACTCAGCAAGCCGGATTCTACGAAGTGCAGGTCGATGGCTCGCGGCTGGCGAGCGGCATGTATTTCTACCGGTTGCATGCAGGAAGTTTTGTTGAAACTCGAAAAATCTTACTCATCAAATGAAAGAAGGGGGAGACATGAAGAAGTGGGCGACAGTATTTGTCTGCATGCTGTTTATTTCTCAGATCTTTGCGCAAGATAGTGTTGACGTCACATTCCGGTACAACATCTCTGGCACTCCGACTGGCTTGACTGTGCCCGGGCAGTTTAACGGCTGGAACAATGGCGCGTGGCCAATGATTTTTCGGGGCGGAACGCTTTGGACGCGTGATGCGCGCCTCGCTGTCGGCGGCGCGCCAAGTCCGATACCAGGCGCATTCCAGTACAAGTTCTACTATCAGGGCGCATCGCCGTGGCCCAACGATCCGCTGAATCATCACGTAAACACATCGGACAACGACAACACATTCATCATCGTCAAGAATCCAACGATTTATCATCTTCTTCCCAATCACCGATCGGGAACTGTCACGACGACGCAGCCGACGATTTCCGCGTACATCTTCCCGAAGGTTGGGACAACATTCGACACATCGGGTCTCGCGCTCACGATCGACGGCGCGACGATCACCGGCATTGGCAGCACGTATGATTTTTCCGTGAAGCAAATGAGCTACACTGTCCCCGCGCCTCTTGCTAACGGATCGCACACGGTGATTCTTCAGGCGGGAACGACGCTCGACACGGTGAACTTTATTTTGCAAGTTGGCGGCCCCACGCTTGCGCCGCTTCCTTCGTATGCAAAACACGGCGTGACATTGCCGAGTGCAGCATCGAGCGACTCGACGACATTCCGACTGCGTGTCGGAGGGACGACATTCGTCGCCCTTCGCGTCGCGCCTGCGGGACAACCGGTTGCCGGTGCATCGCCTGTGCTGCTTCGTAAGAATCCTACGACGGACGATTGGTGGATCAACATGTCGCTACCCGCTGGAACGTATGAATATCAATTTCAGACCGCGAGCGGAAGTCTGTTCAACGATCCATGGGGAAAATGGAATGGCACGTACGGCACGCGGTTCACGATCGGGCCGGCAGGATTGACCGCGGACGACTACGTCTGGCGATCGACAAACTATCAACGCAAACCGCTCAACAAAATTGTGCTGTACGAAACGAACATTGCTGAGTTCGTCGGCGGCTACCTCGGTTTGCCTTCTGGCCAGATCGGGACATTCTTACAGATGTCGAACATGATGGGCTACTTCGATTCGCTCGGCATCAACGCCATCGAGCTGATGCCGATCAACGATTATGGTTTGATTGGCAGATCGGGATTCTCGTGGGGCTACGATCTCAGCCACCACTTTGCGCTCGAACCCGCGTACGGCACGCCGCGTGATTTCAAAGTGCTTGTGGACTCTGCGCACGCTCGCGGCATCGCAATTGTGCTCGACGTTGTCTTCAACCACGTCAACGATCCGGGACCGCTCTGGTCGATGCAGCCGGACGTCGCGGCCAATCCGTACATCAAGCTCTGCACCGATCTGCGCTACAATGAAGATCAGTTGTGTTTCTTCCGCGACATGGATCATTGGACAGGTGAGACACAAGAGTACATCTACAACGTGCTGAAGATGTGGATCGATGAGTATCGCGTCGATGGATTCCGCTACGACTACACGCAAGGCATCGGCTGGAACGTGAACGAGCCGACGAAGGGAATTCTCGGCTGGGCAAACAGAATCGATCAGGATTATCAAGGCCGTGTGTACCAGATCGCTGAGCATTTGCCCGAGAGTCCGGCGCTGCTCTACAACAGCGGCATCACCAGCGGCTGGCACGACAGCTTCCGCGATGAAGTGTTCAAAGACGTCATTCCGTCGCAGCGTCCGCCGCTTGTCAACTTCCAGAATCTCGTCATCGATCTCGGCGCGTACGGCGGCAACGACATTCCATCAACTCCATCATCGTATGCAGACCGCACCGGACCGGTGAACGCAAATGTCAATCACGACGAGCAGTCGCTGATTTTCGAAATGACGACGTGGCAAGGCGTCTCGCTGGCCGACGCGATCAAGCGGGATAAGATGTACGCGACATTCATATTCGCATCGCTCGGCATTCCGATGTTGTGGGAGGGAATGGAGAACAGCGAGTCGCGAGGGTGGGCCACCGACGGGGACAAGCTGAGATATCGTCCGGTGCAATTCTCGCTGCGCAATGAGCAGCGGGGGCAAGAACATTATGCGTGGTACAAAGCGCTCATTCGTCAGCGTAAATACAATCCGGCGCTGAACAACGGCGCGCTGATCCGGCTGAGTAGATTCGATGCGCAGAAAACATTGTTCTGGGGATTTCAAGACGTTGCGACAAACGCTCGGTTCGTCGCCGTGACAAATCTGACGAACACCGATCAGACGTTTAACGGTGTGCAGTGGATCGGGAACGGGACGTTCTACAACATACTCGATCAGAGCACGATCACCGCGAGCGGCGGATTTGTTTCGACGATCACTGTGCCGGCGTGGAGTGCGTTGTGTTACTCGAGCATTCCTGACAGCACGCTCGACGTGAAGCCGACGAACAACGAAATCCCGACGGAGTTTGGATTGAGCCAGAATTATCCCAATCCGTTCAACCCCACAACGACGATCCGGTTCAGTATTAAGAATTTGCAATTCACAATTCTCAAAGTCTATGATCTTCTCGGCCGCGAAGTAACAACGGTGGTGAACTCCGAGCTGCCGGCAGGACACTACACGGCAGACTTCTCCGGCAAAGGACTTTCGAGCGGCGTGTATTTCTACCGGCTGACCTCGGGTTCGTTCAGTGAGATGAAGAAGATGGTGTTGACGAAGTAAGGCGAGGATTTTGTACATTGTGATGGAGCGATAATTTCAAGGAGAGACCAATGCAACAGACAGCATACCAGACCGAGATTCGTGACAGAAGAAAAGTTGTTGTATTATCCGAAAAGGAATGGAAGCGATTTCAATCGGACCATGCAAAGCTAAAGAAGAAGCTCGAGATTCTTCTTGGCATTCAAGCCTCTGTTCGAGAAGTGAAGGAGGTCCAAAGCGGAAGAAGAAATCCGAAGTCTTTCAAGGCTTTCCTCGATGAACTATAGACTCATTCCCACGGATTTCTTCGAAAAAGAAACGAAGAGACTCTCGAAGAAATTCCATTCGCTGAAATCCGATCTCGTGAAGTTCTCAGAGCAGTTGCTGGTCAACCCGCGTAGCGGCTCTCCGCTGGGCGGAGGCGCATTCAAGCATCGGATTGCTGTACGGAGCAAAGGGCGTGGAAAGAGCGGTGGGATGAGAGTAATCACATACTTGACCCTCGACGTGTTCGTAGACGAGTTGACAAACATCTATCTGCTTGCCATCTATGACAAATCCGAAACCCAAACACTCTCACGAGACGAACTTAGACGACTGATTGGAGAACTGAAATGATACTACGACGCAGCGTGCTCGCGTTCGTTCTCTTCGCGCTGCACTTCGACGCTTTCTCACAACCGAAAACGACTACTGGCGGCGTTCAGTTTACACTTCCCGACAAAGGCTACATCTCCGTTTCACTCGTCGGCGACTTCAACAGCTGGTCGAAGGACGAGAACGTCATGAAGAAGACGACATCAAATCGGTGGATCGCGACGAGAAAGATGCAGCCCGGCATCTATCAATACAAGTTCCTTCTTAATGGCGAAACGTACATCGTCGATCCAGATAATCCCGAGCAGATCGACAACTTCAACAACTCGGCGAAGAATTCCATCTTCGTCCTGACGGAGGAGAATACGATTGAACTGACTGCAACGCCGCCCGTACCGAAGTCGAACATCGGAGACAACTATCTTCAAGGCCAAAACCGCAAACCGGTTTATCTCAACATCATTTGGCACCAGCATCAGCCGTTGTATCTGAATCCGGCGACCGACCAGCTTGAAGGCCCATGGGTACGGACGCACGCCACGAAGGATTACTACGACATGGCGGCGATCCTGCAAAAGTATCCCGACATTCACTGCAACATCAATCTCACCTCGTCGCTATTGTTTCAGCTTCGCGAGTACTACATCAATCGCCTGAAGTTCTACATCGACGCGAAGAAGAACACGATCAACGTCAAGAACTATTTTCTCGCGCAGAAAGGGAAGACAGATCCGTGGATTGATTTGATGCTGAAACCGACAAGCGAATTCGGGAACAAGGAGAAAGAGTATCTGTATCAGAATGCGTGGAATGCCTTCGGCATGAGCGAAGTGCAGATGGCGCGGTTTCCGCAGTATGAATCGCTGAAGAAGAAGATGCTGGAGCGTGTACAGTCGGGCGGCGTTGTTCTTTCCGAGCAGGAGATGCGCGACTCGAAGTTCTTTTTCTATCTAGCGCATTTCGATCCGGATTTTCTGAGGGGCCCGGTGCGAATGCCGGATGGCTCGGTGTGCGACCTGAGCGATCTCGTCGAGTTCAAAGCATCGGAAAAGAAATTCTACTTGAGGAAATCGATCACCGAAGCCGACTGCCAACGAATGATCGTTGAAGCATACAAAGTCATGGCGAACATCATCCCGATGCACAAGGCGTTGCGCTACGATGCGGCGAGGCGAACGGGACAGATCGACATCATCACAACCCCATACTATCATCCGATTCTTCCGCTGATCTATGACTCCGATCTCGCGAAAGTTTGTCAGCCCGGCGATCTTCTTCCAACGAGATATTCGTATCCGAAGGACGCTGACGCTCAAGTGGCGAAGGCGGTGAACTTCTACGAGGAAGTGTTTGGCTCAACGCCAACGGGCATGTGGCCAGGCGAAGGTTCTGTTGCGCAACCCGTGCTGAATGTCTTGCGCAGCAACGGCGTTCTCTGGACTGCAACCGATGTTAAGGTGCTGCAACGATCGGAGCCGTTGAATCAGCCGAACACATCGCCGTATCGCTTCAGCGCGGGCGCCGATGCCAAAGGAAAGTCGCAGTCGATTGCTCTGGTCTTCCGCGATACTGAATTGTCGGATCGCATCGGCTTCAAGTATCAGAACTACAAGGGCGAAGAAGCTGCTGAAGATTTTGTGAGGACAATTCTGGAGCGTTCGCCGAATGTAGGTGAGCCTGATGTGCTGATCACGGTGATTCTTGACGGCGAGAACGCGTGGGAATGGTATCGTGAGGATATCGACGGCAAGGAATTTCTGAACGCGTTCTATCGCAAACTCACGAAGCTCTTCAAGAACCGTCAGATCATCACCACAACAATGTCGGAATATCTTTCGGGCAATCCGACTCGAGGAATCGTCGCGCATCCCATCGATCAACTTCCCTCGATGCAAAAGCTCTGGCCCGGCTCGTGGATCAACGCGAACTACGACACATGGATCGGCGAGAAAGAAGAAAACGCAGCGTGGGCATATCTTCTTCGCGCCCGTCAGGACTTGGAGAGGAGCGGACTGAAGCAGCCGGACCCGAAGGCGAAACCTCCGAAGAAGAATACAAAAGCCTGGCACACCTACATGGCGTACGAAGCTATGTACGCCGCGGAAGGCTCTGATTGGTTCTGGTGGTACGGCAGCGATCAGCTCGCGCCTGCTGGCGACAAGCCATTTGATTCCGCATTCAGACTTCACCTCAACAACATGTACAAGTTCGCACAACTCGCCGGAGCGAAGATTTCGTCGCCCGGATTCGATCCCATCATTGTCGACGAGGGAACGGGCGGACAGGGAGCAATGGCGCGCAGCACCGACGAAAGGCAACGCGTCCTGTTCACAGTCGATGCGTACAACGAGCAGGTGCGCGATGCGATCTACATCGTTGGCAATCTGAAAGTACTTGCAGAATGGACGCCGAACGCGATTCGCATGTACGACGACGGCACACATGGCGATAAGATTGCGAACGACGCGGTCTGGTCGGTGGAGATGGATGTGCCCGTCGGCATTCAGGTGCAGTACAAGTTTACCAACAGCGGCAGAAAAGGTGAGTGGTCGCCGAGCGAAGAATTCGCTAACGAACATCGCACCTGGACCGCGCGAGAAAAATCCAATTCTACAATCATCCTCAAAGATACATTCGGGAAGAAATAGATATGGCCAAGGCATATACCGGGACCAAGGCGCTTGAGATACTTGAGCAGGCCCTTGTGCAGAAGAAGAAAGAGACGAAGAAGCGGAAGTACAACTATGCGATTCCTTCATTGTGGATTTCGGAAAAGGGAACGCCGAAGCGAGTGAAAGTCAGTCCGTTTGAGTTCTATCTCGACGTCGTTCGGAAAGTCAAGAAAGTGAAAGCGCCGAAGCGTCTGAAATCGACCGGCGGGGAATGGAGCAAGGACGCGGTCATCTATAACATGTTCGTTCGTACGACGACGGCGTTTAATCACACCGGCAACGGGCAGCTCGATCTTCCGGTGAACAGCGAAGGCTTCCGCGAGACCGGCACGTTTCTCAAATGCATCGCGCTGCTGCCGTACATCACACGACTCGGCGCGAACACGATTCACCTTCTCCCGATCACCGCCATCGGGCACGATGGAAACAAGGGAACGCTCGGCTCGCCGTACGCGATCCGCAATCCGTATGAGCTGGATGAGAACCAGGCTGAGCCTGCGCTTGGTCTTGATGCGAAGACGGAGTTCAAGGCATTCGTTGAAGCTGCGCGCAACATGGGGTTTCGCGTCGTCGTCGAATTTGTATTCCGCACCGCGGCGAAAGATTCCGATTGGGTGAAGGAACATCCCGAATGGATGTACTGGATCAAGGAGGAAATCGCGTTGCGCGATCCGGCGCATCAGGACGAGTCACGCTACGGCTCGCCGATTTTCAGTCGTGAGGAATTGGACCACATCCATTATCTCGTACGCGAGCATCGGTTCGATAATCTTGTTCCGCCGCATAAGATTCATCAGGATTTCTTTACGCTGCCTCCTGCTTCCGACGCAGTGGCGAAAGAAAACGGACGCTACATCGGCGTTCTTCCCTCGGGTCAGCGCGCAAAGATTCCCGGCGCGTTTGCGGATTGGCCGCCGGACGACAACCAACCGCCATGGGGAGACGTCACGTATTTGCGCCTGTACGAAAATCCGCAATTCAACTACATTGCCTATAACACGATTCGCATGTACGACACGCGGCTTACGCAGCCGCAGTGCATCAATCGTCCGTTGTGGGATCGGATTGTCGGAATCATTCCCTACTATCAGCGCGAGTTTCACATCGACGGCGTCATGATTGATATGGGGCATGCGTTGCCGATGGAATTGAAGCAGGAGATTATCGGCACGGCGCGTAAGAACAATCCTGACTTTGCGTTTTGGGATGAGAACTTCTCGATCTCACGCCGGAGCAAGGAGGAAGGCTACAACGCCGTTTTCGGTTTCTTGTGGGTGGATGAACATCATCCTGCGCGCATGAAGCAGTTTGTTCGGCGCGCGGCGACAGACGGCTTCGAGATTCCGTTCTTCACAACGCCTGAGAATCACAACACGCCCCGCGCAGCAGCGCGTCCCGGCGGCATTGCCTACGCAAAATGGTCGATGGTCGTCAACAGCTTTCTCCCCGGCATTCCGTTCCTTCATTCTGGATATGAACTCGCAGAGACCTATCCGATCAACACCGGACTCGACTTTACCAATGAGCAGCAGAAGCAGCTTCCGTCCGAAAAGCTTCCGCTGTTCAGCGAGCATGCTTAAAATTGGTTGAACAAGGAACAGATCGGCTCGTGGATAAAGCGAGTGCTGGAAATCAGAAGCCGTTACGCATCGTTCATCGTCGATCCGAATCCGCAATCGTTCGTGGTCATGCACGATCACAGCGAGCATGTACTGGCCTTTGCGCGGATATGTGAGAAGCCGTGGACGAGAGTCGGCGTCGTCACGAACACTGACTTCCACGCGGCTCAGTCGATTACATTGAAACTCGACACGGCGAAGAAGGACGTCCGCGATCTTCTCGGCGGCAAGAAATGCAAAGTGAAGGACGCGCATCTTCACATCATGCTTGAACCCGGTGAGTGTCTTGTGTTCGAATACTGACCGAGCCAAACATCGCGACGACGAATCATGAGACTTGACGAACTGTTCCGCGACAAGGTTGCTATGCGCACTCACTCTCACTTGCGTTTCGCAGTTCTCTTTGTTGCCGCCGCACTGCTTTTGGTTGGCTGCCAGAAGAAAAACGATCCTCACCACATCGTCATCTGGCATCAGATGCAGCCCGCGGACAAGTTGATGATGGAGCAGCAGATCAAGCAGTTTACTGATTCGCATCCCGGCATTTCTGTCGAGATGATTTTCAAAGAGACTGAAGAGCTTAGGTCGGGCTTCATCGTCGCGGCGATCGCAGGGCAAGGGCCTGACCTCGTGTACGGGCCGGCAGATCAGGTTGGTCCCTTCGAGGTCATGGGCATCATCAAGCCGCTCGAAGAATTGTTTGAGAAGGAATATCTCGACGAGTTCATTCCGCAAGCGATCAACTACTATCGCGGACATCTCTATCAACTTCCCGACAAACTCGGCAACCATCTCACACTCATCTACAACAAAGACCTGATGCCGGTTCCTCCGCAGACTGATGAAGAGTTGATTGAGAAGGGACGCGCACTGACGAAGGATTTCGACGCCGACGGACGACCTGACCAATACGGATTGACGTGGAATTATACCGAGCCGTATTTTTTCGTTCCGTTCATGACCGGCTTTGGCGGTTGGGTGATGACGGACGATGGCGTTCCAACAATTGACTCAAGGGGGACAATTGACGGCCTGAAGTTCATCCGCGACTTGCGTGACAAGTACAAGATCATTCCGAATGAATCCGACTATAACATTGCCGATGCGCTCTTCAAGGACGGCAAGAGCGCGATGATCATCAACGGCGATTGGTCGTGGGCAGCGTACAAGAAAGCCGGACTGAACTACGGCGTCGCGCCGCTTCCGAAGATCGTCAGCACCGGGTTGTACTGCGCGCCGATGGTTTCGCCGCGAGGCTTCTGCATGAACATTACCGTCAGTGCAGAGAAGGAGACGATTGTTGTCGAGCTACTGAAGTGGCTGATGGAGCCGAGGAATCAGATCGCTGCAGCGAGGCAGTTGTACTCGATGCCGACACGCAAACAAGCTGTTCAATCGGATTTCGTTCAGTCGGATGAAATCTTGCGCAACTCCGCGCTGCAGATTGAACGAGGGCGATTGTTGCCAATGATGCCTCAGTTGCGTGCAATCTGGGACGCAATGCGGCCAAGCTATCAAGCGGTGTTGAGCGGAACGAAAACTCCCGAGCAGGCTGCCCGCGAAATGCAGGACCTCGCGTTGCGAAAAATCAGAGAGATGAACGAGTAACATCTCTGAGAAACCGCTGAAGCGGTTAACGAGTGTTTGGCTTGGCAACATACCCACGACTGAAGTCGTGGGCTGATGAATCATGTGCATAGCCCACAACTTCAAAGGCTGTTTGAAAATCGACCTCACCCTAAATCCCTCTCCTGAGAGGAGAGGGACTTTGTTGAACCTGCGCACAATCCTCCCCTTCTCTTTCTAAGAGAAGGGGCAGGGGGATGAGTTCCGTGATTTTCACACAAGCTCTTCAGTTGTGAGACAAACAGTGCTGATTGTGTCAACCGTTTCAACGGTTTCCGAACAGCCAATCAATTACGATCCATTGACCACGAAGGCCTTCGTATGAACAAACCGCGCCTAAGTTTCTGGCAAATCTGGAACATGAGCTTCGGCTTCCTCGGCATTCAGTTCGGTTGGGGATTGCAGATGGCGAACATGAGTTCCATCTACGAATACCTCGGCGCGAGTGCGGATCAAATCCCCATGCTCTGGCTTGCCGCGCCGCTCACCGGTTTGATCGTCCAGCCGATCATCGGGAATATGAGCGATCGAACGTGGGGCAAACTTGGGCGTCGGCGTCCGTATTTTCTTGTCGGCGCAATCCTCAGTTCCATCGCGCTCATCTTCATGCCCAACTCCTCCACGCTCTGGATGGCTGCTGGCTTGTTGTGGATACTCGATGCATCGATCAACATCAGCATGGAGCCGTTCCGCGCATTCGTTGCTGACATGTTACCCGAGGAACAGCGCACGGAAGGTTTCGCCATGCAGTCGTTGTTTATCGGACTCGGTGCAGTTGTCGCGTCCGCGCTTCCGTTCTTGATGACGAATGTGTTTGGAGTAGAAAGCTCGAGCGAAGGGGGGACGATTCCGCTGAACGTGAAGCTTTCGTTCTACATTGGCGCCGTTGCATTCTTCGGCGCCGTGCTCATCACCATCCTGACGACCAAGGAATATCCGCCGGATGATCTTGAAGCATTTCACCGAGAGAAGGAGTCGAAGAAGGGGTTTGGTGCAAGCGCGTCAGAGATTTTTCAGTCGATTCGTGAAATGCCTTTGACGATGCGTCAACTTTCTCTTGTCCAGATCGCAACATGGTTGGGATTGTTCTGCATGTGGCTGTATTTTCCGGTTGCCGTTGCGCGCAACGTGTTTGGCGCGCCGGATGAAACGTCGCCGCTGTATCGGGAAGGTGTTGAATGGGCGGGAGTTTGCTTCGCCGCGTATTCGGCCGTCTGCTTTGGATTTTCATTCATGCTTCCAAAGCTCGCCGCCGCTATCGGACGCAAGCACACGCATTCGTTGTGCCTGCTAGCCGGCGGTGTTGGTTTGCTTTCTGTCGCCGTGGTCCACGACAAATATCTGTTGCTGCTTTCCATGGTCGGTGTCGGTATTGCCTGGGCGAGCACTCTCTCGATGCCCTACGCAATTCTCTCGGGCGCGCTGCCGCCGAAGAAGACTGGCGTGTATATGGGCATCTTCAATTTCTTCATAGTGCTTCCGGAGATCGCAGCGTCTCTGGGCTTCGGGTGGGTAATGTCCAACCTGCTGGACAACAACCGGCTTGCGGCAGTGATCGCTGGCGGCGTATTTATGTTGCTTGCCGCCGTGTTAGCGCAGCGTGTCAAGGAATTACACGTTGCTGCGTGATTTTTTTATCGATCATCACTTATGCGTCAACTTGCAAAAACAGAGTTCCTAAAAAGCACGACATTCCTGGCGTTGACCTGCGTGATGCTGCTCGCGTGCAAGGACGATGATCTGACCGGTCAAAAGCCACTTTCGACCGTCGAGGATCGATCCAACGGAGAAGTTGTGCTGACGACTGAACAGGTTGTCATGGTGCAGAATGCGATCGGTCCCGTGATTGTTGACTGGGGCGGCGATTCGACGAAGGTGAGTTGGTTTCTGAACAAACAAGTGAGCGTCTATGACGATGACACGCGCGAAGCGAGAGCACAACTCAATTCCATTCAATTGACAAATCGATTGAACGGAGACACTGTGATCTTTGCAAGTGTGTATCCGGCGGACATGAGCCGGTTCATTTACACAGCGCTTGTGTCCTTGAGTGTACCCTACCGGAAAAAGTGTTATGTCAACGGAGTCTCCGGCAAGACCACAATCTCGAATCTCGGTGGCGATGTGATGGTCCGGAATGCACATGGGGTCAAGGTTGCCGGATTGAATGCGTCGTGCGATGTTGCATCGATCGATGGCGGCGATACGATTGAAGTGGCAATCCCGGTCGGCGGATTGTGCAACATCGTTGCAGGTACAGGGAACGTTCTTCTCAGAATCCCTTCGAGCACATCAGCGACATTGGGT
>JACRFA010000224.1 GCA_016218065.1 Ignavibacteriota bacterium
AACTCGCGCTGCTCGCGGAATCTGCGGGCGCGGAAGTCGTCGCGACATTCGTTCAGGAACGACACACCATCGACCCGGCCTCGTTCATCGGCAAGGGGAAAGCAGAGGAAATCGCCGACGCCGTTGAGCGTGAGAAGGTCAACGTCGTGATTTTTGATGACGATCTCTCGCGTGTTCAGGTGCGCAATCTCGAGCGCATCATCAAATGCAAGATCGTCGATCGCAGCGGCATTATTCTCGACATCTTTGCTTCGCGCGCACGGACGAGTGAGGCGAAGACGCAGGTTGAACTTGCGCAACTTCAGTATATGCTCCCCCGGCTGACGCGCCAATGGACACACCTCTCGAAGCAATTCGGCGGCATCGGCACCAAAGGCCCGGGCGAAACGCAGATCGAAACAGATCGCCGCGCCATTCGCACACGCATCAGCCATCTGCGCACGAAGCTCAACCAGATCGCGAGGGAACGCGCCGAACAGCGCAAAGGCCGCGGCTCGCTCCCCCGCGTCGCGCTCGTGGGCTACACCAACGCCGGCAAATCAACCCTGCTGAACTATTTCTCCAGCGCCAGCGTGCTGGTTGAAGATAAGTTGTTTGCCACGCTTGACTCCACCGTACGGCTCGTCAGTCTGCCGCCTACGCACAAAATCCTGCTGTCCGACACAGTCGGGTTCATCCGCAAGCTGCCGCATCATCTTGTGGCTTCGTTCAAGAGCACGCTCGAAGAAGTGACCGAAGCGGACATTCTGCTGCACATTGTCGATATCAGTCATCCGCTGTTCGAGGACCAGATCAGCGTTGTCAATGAAACGCTGGCGGATCTGCACGCACACGAGAAGCCGACGATTTTTGTCTTCAATAAGATTGACAAACTCGAAGATCGCAGCATCATCTCGTACCTGAGCAAGCGCTTCACCAACGCAGTCTTCATCTCAGCCGCTCGCGGCATCAATACCGGAGCGCTGGAGGCGAAGATCATTGAGCTGCTCGACGCAGACATTTCTGAACAAACGATGACGTTCAATCAGTCCGATTATCAGGTCGTATCGCAGATTCATGACATCGCGGAGATTCTTGAAAAGTCGTACGAAGGAAACCATATCACGATCCGGTTTCGAATGAACAACATTCACGCCGATCAGCTGAAGAAGGTACTGGCAAAGAAAACTTCCGGTTGATTTCTAAAAGGAATCTTCAGAACTTTGACACAAGCATTCTGTCCCCACATGCGGAATCATTGCTTGATCGATTGATCACATCTCACTGTTCTTTCCGTTCATCTATTCACAATTTTCGTCATCGTCCATTGCGGAGGATCTATGCGATCATTTTGCTGCTGCGCCATTGCTCTGTTTGTTTTTTCACTTTCGTTACCCACTTCCCATGCCCAGGGCGAGACTGGAGTTCCGTTCCTGCTCATAGAACCGTCTCCCGAAGCAAATGGACGCGGAAACACGGGAACTGCTGTCATTTCGAACAACCCTATTGCCACGCTCACGAACGCTGGACAGCTCGGCATTTTCAGTCTGAGCAACTATTTCTCGGGATCGCTCTATACCCCAAAAACACAATGGCTGCCGACGTTTGGACTCAGCGATCTGACGTACAGCGTCTGGGCTGCAAACGCGGGCTACAATCTGAGGGAGGCGCTTGGACTCCCGTTTGAAGCAGGCATAGGAATCGGATACTCGCGCATCGATCTGAATCTCGGAACATTCATGAGAATGAATGAAAATGGTGAAGTGATAGGCACGTTCGACGCGTATGAAAAATCCGAACAAATGTCGATGGGATTTGGAGCGGACTACTTTCTTCGGATTGGCGTTGGATGGAATTTCAAGAACATCCGATCAGTCCTTGGGGGATCCGACGTAGCTCCATTTACGAGTGAGGCAAAAGCGTCGGCCACAGATTTCGGCTTGATCATCCAGGCGCCGATTTTCGACATCCTGAAAATGGCAGGTACCGAATCTGTGGATATCTATCCAGGAATAGAGCCTTTGGTCAACATAACGTTTGGATATGCACGCAGTAACATGAGCAACCAAGTTATTCACTATGGCGCGGACTTGCAGTTCACCGATCCGCTCCCGAGAAATGCGACGATCGGGCTGAGTGCGGACTTTGGCCTTGTGGCGAACGTGAACGCGCAGTCATGGAAGATCATTATGTTCACTGTCGCACGAGAAGCCCAAGATGTGCTTGTTACGCGCTACGCAGACGGAAGGTTCAGCTATCAGCCTGGTCTCGGCGATATTTCTTTTTTCGGACACGTTGTTCGCGGTGAGCTTTCGAGAACGGACAAAGCTTCGCTTCATAAAGGATGGGAAGTTGGGCTTGGCGAGTTCGTCTATATACGCGGCGGCTCATTCGCGCAGTCGCCGGACTTTGGAAATAGAAACTTCACAACATCGGGGCTTGGCATAAGACTGGCGGGATTGTTCAAAGCCATTGGCACAGCAATTCCCGAGTCGGCTCCGCCCGATGTTTTCTCGTTCCTCATTCGACATGTTGACGTTGCGTTTGATCATGCGGAGTACAAAACGAGCGACGGACATCCGCTCAGCGGGACGAAGTTTAGCTCAATTTCAGTGATGATCCGGTAGGAAGACGGCGATACATTCCGGCTTGATGAAGTTCATTGCCGCTCATATCGCTTCATTATTCACAACTACTCGCCGTCAATCGGAGGATGTATGCGATCAATCGTGTGTTGCTCCATCGTGCTTTCTGCTGTCTTCTTTTCATTTACTCGCTCACATGCACAGGGCGAAACCGCGGTCCCCTTTCTTCAGATTACGCCCTCACCCGACGCAAACGGACGCGGCAACACAGGGACTGCTGTCGTTTCCGACAATCCAATCGGCACAATCACCAACCCGGCTCAATTAGGGTTGTTCAGTCTTCACAACTACTTCGCGGCGTCTTTGTATGCACCCAAGACGTATTGGCTTCCAAGCCTCGGCACGAGTGATCTCGCGTACGGCGTTTGGGCGGTGACTGGCGGTTACAACGTCAGCGAGAGGCTGGGGCTGCCGTTTCCTGTTGGCATTGGAGTTGGCTTCTCAAATATCCTCCTGGACCTTGGCGATTTCATCCGGACGAACTCCAGCGGGACAAATTTAGATAAGTTTCGAGCGTACGAGACGTCGCACAACATTAGTCTCGGCATTGGTGTAGAATACTTCCTGAGGTTGGGCATCGGATCAAATCTCAAAATGGTTCGATCGAGTATCATCCCAATTTCTGCGGGTCAAGCATCGCCGGCCGAAGCTACTCCTCTGGCGATAGATTTTGGAATAATCGTTCAGGCCCCTCTCGTTGACATCCTGAAAAAAGCGGGAGTGGGAAGCGTCAACGTGCTTCCAGACGTTGAGCCGTTAATCAACCTTACATTTGGCTATGCCCGGTGCAATGTTGGTGACAATTCAGTGATGTACTCTGTGGATACGGATCCCGACCCGCTACCGCGAAATGCGACAATCGGGCTTAGCGCTGACTTCGTTTTGTGGTCAATGCAAACGCGCACACATGGAAGATCGCTACCTTCACGATCGCCCGGGAAGCTGAAGACTTGCTCGTCATCCGTCGTCCCGATGGAACGTTCTCATACCAATCAGGTCTCGGCGACATTTCGTTTTTCAGACAAGTTGTCCGCGGTGACCTTGCGAAAACCGACAGGGGCAGCCTGCACGAGGGATGGGAGTTGAATCTCGGCGAGTTCGTGTACATACGCGGAGGGTCCTATGCGGAGTCGCCGGACTTTGGCAACAGAAATTATACAACGCAGGGACTCGGAATCCGGTTGGGTGGGATTTTCAAAGCCATCGGAGTTACAGCTCCCGAAGCCGCGGCGGACGACACGTTCTCGTTCCTCTCAAGACACGTTGATATTTCATTTGATCATGCCCGGTACAAAAGCGGCGAAGGACATCCACTGAACGGAACGAAGTTCAATTCCCTGTCTTTCGTGATCCGGTAATGTGATCGACGCGTGACTCCCCGAAACCACCTGAGGGTGGAGTTGACTCGCCCTATCCTTGTTTGTACCTTTAGCAAGAAGCAAGGAAAGGAGAATCGAGATGAGCCTGATATTAAGTGACGAGCTGATCCGCCAAACCCAGAGAACGGAGGAAGAACTGCGACAAGATATTGCTGTCATGTTGTATGGCGAGGAAAAGCTGACACTTGCCCAGGCAAGCAGGTTTCTTGGGGTTGACCGCTTGGAATTCCAAAGAATACTTGCAGAACATGGTGTTCCAATTCATTATTCAAGTGAAGACCTTCAGGACGACATCAAGACTATGGAAGAGTTGGACTATAGATGATTGTCATCAGCGATGCGAGTCCCATTCTCAATCTGTCGGCAGTAGGAAAACTTGACATCCTTCCTCGGTTGTTCACCTCCGTTATCATTCCACAGGCTGTCTTTGAGGAGATTGCATTGTCCGGCAAAGGAAAACCGGGAGCGGCAGAACTTGCAGGCGTTCCTCCGTGGGCTGAAGTCTTGCCATGCCACAATAGCGATCTCTTCAAAGAACTGAGCATGAAGTTGGATCGGGGTGAAGCGGAAGCGATTGCACTTGCGGTGGAATCAAAAGCTGATTTGCTCCTGATTGATGAAAAACGAGGACGAGCAACGGCGCGGTCATATCAGATTCGTGTCACGGGTTTACTTGGCGTCCTCCTTCAGGCAAAGCGCAAAGGAATTCTTTCAGAAATCAAAAGTACACTTGATGAGATGAGGCTGAAGGCAAACTTTAGGGTCAGCGACAAGATGTACGAACAAATTCTCAGTGTAGCGGGCGAACTCAACGGATAGGTCCATGCTCACCATTGCCATCGAAGCCGCCAAGAATCTGAAGACATTTTTTCGAGCGGCAGCAACGGACGACCTCGTAGCGTTGATTTGCCAGAGGCTTGTTTGTACATTATATCCGACTTTGAGACTGCAAAACGCACTTCACATAAGTGGAGGTATACCATGTCTGAAATCATCATGTCAGACGACAAACTTAAGCAATTGATGAAGGCAGCCTTCATTGAAGCGTTAGAAGAACGCAAAGATTTGTTTCGCGAGCTTATTGATGAGGCTCTTGAAGATATTGGATTAGTTCAAGCAATTGAAGAAGGAAGAAGCAGCGGCTCGGTTTCACGAGAAGAGATTTTCAAGATCCTCGATGGGAACAATTGACACTCGATTATCAGAAAACTTTCTCGAAAGATCTGTTGAGGATCAAGGATCGTACTCTTCTCCAGCGTGTAAAAGAAACCATCCTTGACGTTGAACGGGCGCATCAGCTTGACGAAATTCCTCACCTCAAGAAACTCGCTCCCTCGAAAGATGCTTATCGCATAAGAGTCGGTGACTATCGAATCGGGATTACGATAAGCGGCAACATAGTCAGCTTCGTTCGCTTCCTCCATCGTAAAGAAATCTATCGTCATTTCCCTTTATAAAAGATCATGCTCACCATTGCCATCGAAGCCGCCAAAGAAGCGGGCAAGTTTCTTAAGTACAGCGTCGGACGAGTCAAGAACATCGAAGTGAAGCAGGGCGAGGAACGCAATCTCGTTTCCGAGATCGACAAAGGCTCCGAAGCGAAGATCATTGGCATCATCAAGCGGCATTATCCGCATCATGCAATTCTCGCGGAGGAAAGCGGGGCGAGCGATACGTCGTCCGATTACAAGTGGGTCATCGATCCGCTCGATGGCACAACCAACTTTCTGCATGGCTTGCCCATCTTCTGCGTGACGATCGGGATCGAGTACAAAGGCGAGATTGTCGCGGGCGTTGTGTACGATCCAAACACGGAGGAGTTGTTCACGGCGGAAAAAGGCGCCGGCGCGTATCTGAACGGCAAGCGATTGAAAGTCTCCACATCGACCACGCTGATCGGTAGCTTGCTCGTCACCGGCTTTCCCTACGACATCGCGCAGAATCCCGATAATGCAATCGGGCATTTCGTCAACTTCGTTGTTGAAGCACAAGGACTCCGGCGTCTCGGTTCAGCCGCGCTGGATCTCTCGTACGTCGCCGCGGGAAGGTTCGATGGATTCTGGGAAGTGAATCTCAATCCGTGGGATATGGCGGCGGGCATTCTGTTTGTTCGTGAGGCGGGAGGGCGAGTCACTGATTTCGCCGGCGCAGAATCTACCATCTACAAAAAACAAGTACTTGCCTCCAACGGCGCAATTCACGACTCGATGTTGCGCATCCTGAGTAAGGGATTTGCGCGGTAAGCATCAATTCACCACAAGCACGCGCGCACGAATCAGTTTCGACAGAATGGCTTGCAGCACTTCCGACTTCCGCTTCAACTCCTGCCGAAAATCATAATTCTCCGTATCGGCAATCTCCATGCTGAGATCGCCGAGGGACTCCTGCACCAGCTCTTCCAGCACTTTCAATTCCGAGCTGTCAAATCCAGTTGACATGGAGAGCCTCCCCCACGTGTTCACGTTACATGACTTTGATCATATCCAACAACAACAACACAAACATCGCCGCAAGAACAAATCCAAAGAACGTCGCCAGCCCGATCAGCGCAAAGCGCTGCCTGGTCTTCTCCGCATCGAGCGGCCGATCGGGAAACGTTCGCACGACAACGTCGCCAACAATCGTTGATTGGCATGCAAGCCGCATGTTCTTGCCGACCAGGCGCGCAACCGCCAGATTGCCTGCCAGCGTTGCCTCCTCGTCCTGACCTCGAGGCGTTACACCTTTGCCATTTTCAATTTCCACCGCACATGTTCCGCAGAAGTTGTGACCGCGGCAGTTCAACAGCCTGTCGATTCCGCGGTATGGAGTGATATGCATATGCAGCATGAAGCGGCGCAAGTTTGTTCCGGCATCGACTTCGAACGATCGGTGTTCATTGAAGAACGTTATGACGGGCATTGATGAGTCTCCTCGTGAGCGGTCAGCGGGCATACTTCTTTTCGAGTCCGGCAGGAACGTGGAACATGTAATTGTTCAGGAACTCGATCTTGTCCTCCTTCTCGTGCAAGTCCACCTGCAACAAATCGCGCAGCGACAACACGCCGATGAGATTCTCCCCTTCGACAATCGGGAGATGACGGCAGTTGGCGACCTTCATTTTTCTGAGGCAGTCCTCATGCGTTTCATCCGACGCGGCAACCACAAGCTCGACGGTCATCACATCTTCTACGCGCGTCGCCTTCGGCGTCAGGCCCTGTGCAATCACCCGGCTGATGACATCACGCTCGGAAAAAATCCCGACGAGCCTCCGGCCATCCATCACCGGCACCGCGCCGATATTATTGCTGGCCATGTACTCCGCGGCGGCCTGGACAGTAGCGTTGCGTTCGACGGCGTAGAGCGGTCGATCTCCCAAAAGCGCCTTTATGGATGTCATTGATACCTCCGCTGATGTTGTGAAAGAACAAAGCAGTTACCATTGCCACTCCGGCGAAACGATGCATGCAACATGTTGATGGTAAGATCACCCCTGCACAGGAGAGCCGACACCGTAGCAACGCTGTGGAGAAAATAGGTTAGAATTGTCTGAATGTCAACTGAAGTGGCTAATGAGTGTTTGGGCCACTGGCGGGTTCTCCTCGTCAAGACTGCAGTTCATGGCGCGCAGCGGAGCGCGCTACGTCGGCTCAGGCGCGGTCGCCCTTGATTACCCTGCCTGCCGGCAGGCACGGCATAAGGAAGCCTTGTCCCGGTAGAAGAGAGGGGGTGGCGCCGACGCAGTCGAGTCGGCGTGTGTTCACATGCGCCAGGGCCGCACGCCGTGAGCATCAACATAGGAAACAACCAGCGGCGGCGGCTCGACACGCCGATCGGCAATCTGGATGAGCGCCTTCAGTCGGTCCGAGGCAAGTTGGACAACGCCGGACTTGTCGGTAAAAATTGTCGCGAGCAGCTCACCCGCCTTGACTTCATCGCCAATCTTTTTCGTGATGATGATGCCGGCTTTCGGATCGATGACGTCGTCAACTTTCAGCCGACCCGCGCCAAGCTCAATCGCGAGAAGTCCGATCTCCATCGTCGAGTAGCCCGCGACGTAGCCGCTCTTCTCGCTCAGCACACCAATGCCGTTTTCTGCAGAAGGATATCGTGAAGGATTGGTCAGGTAGGAAACGTCTCCGCCTTGTCGCTCAGTCAGTTCACAGAATTTGTCCATTGCCTTACCCGAGGCAATTGCCGACTTACATTGTTCGATGCCCTCGTCAATAGACACGGCTTTTTTTCCGAGCCAGAGCATCGCGCCCCCGAGAACGTACGTTACATCCATCAGATCGCGGACATATTTCCCTTGCAGGCACTCGATGGATTCCACAACTTCGAGCCAATTGCCGATCATGAACCCGAGCGGCTGGTTCATGTCGGTGATGAACCCGACAGTCTCTTTTCCCATCGCATTGCCGATAGAGACGAGCGCGTCGGCAAGCGCAACCGAGTCATCGTACTTCTGCATGAACGCGCCGTTCCCCGTTTTCACATCCAACACAAGCGCGTCAATACCTTCGGCAAGCTTCTTACTCATGATGCTGCCCGCGATCAGCGGAATCGATTCGACGGTGGCCGTCACATCGCGCAGCGAGTACATCCGTTTGTCCGCGGGCGCGATGTCATCCGTTTGCCCGATCAACACCAGGCCCGTTTCCGCGATCACGCGTTTGTATTCGTCGATGGTGAGGTTGGTCCGGAAGCCGGGGATCGACTCCAGCTTATCGAGTGTACCACCGGTGTGCCCGAGTCCCCTTCCCGATATCATCGGCACAGGCACACCACAAGCTGCAACCATCGGAGCAAGAATCAACGACACCTTGTCGCCAACTCCCCCCGTCGAGTGCTTGTCCACCTTCACGCCCGGAATCATCGAAAGATCGACGACATCCCCCGAACGCAGCATCACGTCGGTGAACGTCGCACGCTCTTCCATCGTCATCCCGTTGAAATAGACAGCCATGAGAAACGCTGACATCTGGTAGTCGGGAATGCGACCGCGAACATATTCTGTAATGAACGCGTGCAACTCGTCTTGCGAGAGTGTACCGCCGTTGCGTTTCTTGCGGATGAGTTCGACTGGATTCATGCGTGGATGAGCACTTGATGAATGAGGACGAAGATGTTTTCTATACTATCGACAGCAGTTGTGGAAAGCTATCGATGAGGAAGTCGGGTCCAAACTGCGTGAGTTGGTCGGCAGCAAGCGACCCGTATGTAACTCCGCACGTCGCTACGCCCGCGCCCTTCCCTGCCAGAATATCCTTGTCTGTGTCTCCAACCATTATCGTCTCTTCGCGTTTCCAGTTTTGTTCGGCGATAATTTTATTGATGATGAAGGGATCGGGTTTGTACGGAATACCGTCGCTTCCCTGCAGCTGAACAAAGAACTTCGTGATGTCAAAATGATCCGTCGCCCGCTTTATCCCCGCTCCCTTTTTCGTAGATGCAACTGCGAGGTTTCTGCCTTGATGAAAGAGTATCTCTAAGGTCTCCTTCACTCCGGGAAAGAGCTTGGTAGTGTCCAACGCCCGCGGTCGATAGTACGCAGAATACATCTCGGCTGCTTGAGGAATCCGATTGTGTAATCGAGTGGGAAGGAGGATTGAAAAGGTCTCTTCCAATGTTCTGCCGACGAACGGAAACATATCCTCCTTCTGAAACTCGTAAACACCAAGCTGATTCAACACCCAGACTTGCGCTCCGGCAATGTCGTGCTTTGAATCAGTCAGGGTTCCATCAAAATCAAAAACGAGGTTTCGAAATGGCACTTGAGTCTACAACATTCATAATCGATCACTCTCTCGGTCGATTGCTGTATCAATACCTCTGAGAAACCCTCGCATGTCATGCATGGTTCTTAGGGGAAGAATGACTACCATTTGCCCTTCCCGCACAAGTTGGACCTTCTGACACGGTCGTAGCCCCAATGACTCACGGACCTTCTCAGGGAGTTGAAGTTTGTAATCTGAAGAGACTGTTGCGACTTCCATGGCAAATCTCAGATAGGGAAGCAAATGTTAATGTATCTCATACCAATCTAATAACAATCCCCTGCACCAGCAACTGCCGAGGCGGATCCGAACTCGGATTTCACCAAAAGAGAGCATTGTATTGGGAACAGCGACAATCGCCCGAGTCAGAAAATGTTAATGCAGACTCCTTTCACAAGTTCTAACACTCAACCTTCACGACAAACCGTCGCTTGCATTTGTTGCATTCAAGCTCGACCGTTACCCAATTGTTCCGCTCATAATACGAAATTTCCGCCAATTCACCGCCACATAATTGGATGACGCACGATTTCAAATCAAGTCGGTAGATGCGATCCGCCGGATAGGTTGACTCAGCCTCCATGACCGCTCCTCTGCATGTGGCGCTCGGCAAGCAGCAGGCCGACGATCGACTTTGCGTCGCGCAAGTCGCCGTCGATAACCATCTGCAGCGCCTCGCCGAGCTGATGGACTTCGACCGTCATCGTCTGCTCGCCTTCTTCGCGCTTGTGGCCGCTGGGCGACTCAGTGAGTTGTGTTGCAAGAAAGACGTGCAGTTCTTCGTCGCAGAAACCCGGCGTCGTGTAGATGGATGTAAGTTTCTCAAGTCGGCCCGCGATCCAGCCGGTCTCTTCTTCAAGTTCACGCCGCGCAGCAAGAGCCGGATCTTCTCCGGGATTCAACTTGCCCGCGGGCAGCTCAAGCAAATGTCTCCCAAACGGATACCGAAGCTGCTTCACCATGATGACGCTGCCATCATCGAGCAGCGGAACGACGACAGCCCCGCCGGGATGATGTGCAATCTCGCGAACGCCCGTGTTGCCCGAAGGGTATTGGACTTTATCAACGATGAGGTCGAAGACTTTGCCTGTGTAGAGTATGTCGCGCTGAATGCGTTTCAACTCCATCAGGCATTCGCCTTCATGTGGATGACACGCTGCGGAACGGCGAATTGAATTCCTTCACGCTGGAACGCCTGATACGCCTGCTCGCGAATTTGCGCCTCGACATCTGCCTGCTTCGTGTAGCTGATTGCACGACAGATGAACGTGAATTGCATCGCGACATCAGTCACGCCCGAAAGCACGATGATCGGCGGAAAGTCTTGCGCGACCAACGGATGTTGCTGGGCGAGCGCGCTAAGCAGCGTTCTGACTTTCGCAGCGTCTGTTCCATGAGCAAGCTCGAACCGCATCAACACACGCATCGGTTCCGCGGGATACGAGTAGTTGACGATGCGCCCCTTGACGAGTTCGTTGTTCGGAATAATGATGACGTTGTTGTCGAAGTTGAGAAGCTGGGTCGAGCGGAGACCGATTTGCTGCACATCGCCTATCTGCCCGGTCTGCAGCTCGATTCTGTCTCCGACGCTGAACGGCCGGTCAACCAAAATGACAAAACCGGCAATCATATTCGCGAGCGTATCCTGCGCGGCCAACGCAACGGCAAGCGACCCAACGCCGAGCGAGACAAGCAGGCTTCCGATGTTCACGCCGAAATGATCGAGCACGATGATAACGCCAATCATGCCGAGCAGCAGGTTGAGAACCTTGCTCGTCAGAGGGCCGAGCGTGTTCTTCAGATGCAGTGAGCCTCCCTGCGCCAGCCGCCCCAGATACCATTCGATCATCACCCTCACAATGCCGGTGACGATTCTGAGCAGGACGACTGCCGCAACGATAAACAGAATGGAGTCGCCGTAATCGAGCATTTGCAGGGCCGTGACTTCATGCAGCGCGACGCCTTTGCGAATCTCCGTCAGCGCTACATGCAGCCCCGTAATCACCATCAGCGAGCGGACATTTCTCCGAACGACGGCGAGTATCAGATCATCAAGCACGGTCTGCGTCCGCTCGAAGAATTTTTTGCCGAACCACGAGAGAATGGATTTGACAACACCGGAGAGAAGGTAGAACACGACAACGATGACAACGGCAATCGTCGTGTGGTACAAGATCGGGTTGAAGAAAATCTGTTGCAGCCAATCCATGATGCTCTTCCTGCTCTACTGCTTGTTGGGCCTGCTTCCCGGTTTGTCGATCGGCATCTTCTGTTCGCAGAGCGGACAGGCTTCAGGCTTATACGTCACCACGTCCATGTGCAGCGTTGCGACTTGCGCGATGTTGTCGCCGAACCGCACCCGCCCGCCGCTGCGATCCACAATGTAGCCGACGCCAACAACATTGCCGCCCCGCTCATCTACAATCTTCATCACCTCAAACACCGACCCGCCCGTCGTGACGACGTCTTCACACACGAGCACGCTCTCGCCTTCGCGAATCTCAAACCCGCGACGGAGTTGCATGGTTCCGTCCTTGCGTTCCGTGAACATCGTGCGCACGCCCAGTTGTCGGCCAACTTCTTGCCCGACAACAATGCCGCCCATCGCCGGCGCAATCACAACGTCAACCTTCGTCTCTCTGAAGTGCGACACAATCTGGCTGCAAAGCCTCTCCGTGTGTTGCGGGTACTGCAGCACCTTTGCGCATTGAAAGTACTGATTGCTATGTAACCCCGACGTGAGTTGAAAGTGGCCGTTCAACAGAGCGCCCGTCTGCGTGAAGATTGAGAGGATCTGTTCGTTGTTCATTCCTGGAGATGACGTGCTTAGAATTTGTATTGAACGCCGACGCGAGCCTGCGTAATCATGCTGACATCGGGATCGTTGTGGATGAATGTGCCTTTCAATTCGGTATGCAGATTCAGCCAGTAGGCAAGCTGGATGTCGGCGCCGGTTACCAGGCCGAGCGCCAATCGCGTGTGGCCGCCAACGTCGTAGTACACGTACCGGACGCCGTTGATCATCTGCTTGTACGAAGCCTCGCTGATGAACTCAGCTCCTATCTGCACACTGACGAACGGCCTTGTGGTGTACCCGGGAAAGAATGAATATGTCGCGTCGAATGAGACGTTGCCCAGAATGAGATTGTCTTTCGCTTTCAGAGGTACGCCCGGCCATCGCTGTGCGAATGCCATCTCATCAAAATACAATAGCGCGATATCAGTCGAGAGGCCGAACGCCAGGTACGAGTCCGCAAAAATCTGGAAGCTCGCCTTCCCGCTCACGCCGTTGAGCCAGTAGTCAACCAAACCGGTTCTGCCGACCGGGATCGCCATGCCGACTGACGCCGCGATTACGACACGCTGCGACTGTCGCGGACGAAGTTGCTTTCCCTGATATTGTTGTGCAAGCGCCGGCATTGCGGCCGGAAGCGCAAAGATGAGCACAAGCAAGAGATGCTTGCATTCTCGCCAAGTCATGTTTCGTCTCGTGAAAGAAAACTGAGAATAGAACTTGGATCAATATACGAATGTTGTGAACGTGATTCCAACGGAGTAGAGGTGGAGATTCCCCATCGAACTGCATAAGAAACTGTCTTTCTGAGTCTCGCTTTACAGAGGCGAAGAATCCAGAAACCCGTACTGGATTCTTCACTCCGTCCCGACTTGGGAAGCAGTCTGGACTCCGTTCAGAATGACAATCAAAAGATGTCGAGATGATTTTCTGGCGTTTTCGGGAATCTCCAAGAGTAGAGGAGCCTAACAACAGAAACGGGCAACTTTGAACTGGGCTGCCCGGTATTGATTCACAAAATCCTCCGCTTTGTTGTTTGATTTCGACTATTGTCTGTCTCCGGTCAACACCAAGCCACGTTGAATGCCGACGCTGCAATGCGCCCCGACGGCAATGACAGTCTTCTGACCCGTCATTGCAATAGAATAGAACACGTGTGCGGGGAGTATTTTGGACAGCAGTGGTCAACGATCATCGGTCAATTGTCAACGATCAAGGCATCGCACGGCAAACCGATTTTTCCTATTTTGTCCAACAACATTTCACCAACAATACTCGTCTATGACCAAACGCTTCTTTATCACCGGCGGCACAGGATTAGTCGGCAAAAATCTGATCCCTCGTCTCCTCAAGCAATTCTCCAATTCAACAGTCACACTGCTCGTTCGTGCCGAAGATCAGGAAGAGGCGGACGAACGAACGCAGGCAATCGCCCGCGACATCGCCGCAGAGTCTTGCATCCCTGACGCAGGAGAACGGATCGACGGCATACTCGGCGATGTGTCGCTCGATCATTGCGGCCTGAGCCGCGAGCAGTTGAATCGCGTTGTTGCCGGGACGACGCACGTGATTCACGGCGCCGCAACAATCCGGTTCGATCATCCCATCGACGAGGCGCGGGCAATCAACTGCGGCGGAACGCGCCGGCTGCTCGCCATCGCGCAACTCTGCGCAGAAAAGGGAACACTCGAACGCTTCGTGTATATCGGAAGCTCGTCAGTCTCCGGTCAGCGGGGCGGGCGCATTCTCGAAGATGAGCTGGAGATGGGACAGAAATTCTTCAACACGTACGAACAATCGAAGAACGAGTCGGAGCGCATCGTGCGCGATCATTTCAACACTCTCCCCTGCACGATCTTCCGCCCCAGCATCATCATCGGCGACTCGAAAACCGGGAAGACAAGCTCGTTCAACGTCATCTACATTCCGCTGCGACTGGTGCAAAAGGGAATGCTCACGTACGTCCCGGGCACGCCGGACACATTGATGGATCTGGTTCCGATCGATTGGGTGGATGATACGATGGCGTACATCCTGACCAAGGATGAATCCATCGGCAAAATTTTTCATATCACTGCGGGACCACAGCGCGCAGCGCAACTCGATGAAGTTGTCGTCGCGGCGGTTCACTATTTCGACAAGCACACTCCGCTGAAGCATCCGCGGACGATGGAGTTCATCTCGAAAGAAGAGTACGAGCGCCGACGATCGGCCATGCGCGGACGCGAAGATGCGCTGATGTCTCAGCTCGACACCCTGCTCCCCTACGTGACAGTCAACCGGCTGTTCGACTCTGCCAACACGGATGCGTTGATGCAGGGAAGCGGAATTGAATTTCCCGAATTCAAGCATTACTCCGACAAGATTTTTGGCTATTGCGTGGAGACGAATTGGGGGAAAAATTTTCGCTGAGAGGGGAGAGCGGAGAGCGAAGGGCGGGGAAAGGGGCAAGGATCGCAGGGCAGAAAAGGGTTTCAGGAATTGCAACAATAAGTGGCTCCGGCACGTTTATCAATCGCAACACCAGTTCTTTGAACATTCTTTCGCATCTCTTAAGAAGAAGGAGCCTTATCATGCCAATCGTGTCGAGACGCCGGTTTGTGGTGGGCAACGCAATTGTATTCTTGCTGACCCTTGTTGCCGTCAGTGCTTTCGCGGGGCAAACACCAAAAGCACGAACGTCCATGCTTGTTACCGCCGATTGGCTGAGTCAGCACATCAACGATCCTTCGCTCATAGTGCTTCACGTCGGCGACAAAGCCGGATTCGACGAGGGGCATATTCCCGGCGCGCAGTACATCCAAACTTCCGACCTCTCAACACCGAAAGGTGAAGGACTCACACTTGAGATGCCGCCGCTTGACGATCTGAAAGCAACACTCGAGCGGTTTGGCATTTCGGATAACTCAACAATCATGGTGTACTTCGGCAAGGACTGGGTGAGTCCGACGGCGAGGGTCTTGCTGACGCTCGACTATGTCGGGTTGGGAGACCGCGCATCAATGCTGGACGGCGGCATGCCGGCATGGATTGCAGCCGGCGGGACTCTGAGCAAAGATGGGCGGACGCCAACTCCCGGATCGCTTCATCTTCATCCCAACACAGACATCGTCGTAAAGTACGATTGGGTTCGTTCCCATCTCGCCGATGAGCGAGTGGCGATCGTTGACTCGCGCACGCCGGAGTTCTACAGCGGCAACAAGCCGGGCATGATGCCGCGTGCCGGACACATTCCCGGCGCAATCAGTATTCCGTTCAACTCGCTGGGCGATTCGCTCAACCGCGTTTCTGATGCGGCGTCGCTCAGGAAGATCTTCGACGACGCGGGAATATCATCCGACAAAACCGTTGTCACCTACTGCCACATCGGGCAGCAAGCGAGCTTCGGGTACTTCATTGCGAAGTATGTTGGATACGACGTAAGATTGTACGATGGATCGTTTGAGGAATGGAGCCGCAATCCGGAGCTGCCCGTCGTGAACCCCTCAGAGCAACCGACGAAGGAGTGAATCAGAATCCTTCTGCTCTCAATACTCTTCCCATCCTCTGCCCCAGAAACCGCTCGCCGATCTCCGTGAACTTTGCCGGCAAGTCGCTCACATAGAACTGAAGATGCGGTTTGAGTTTGGAGGGATTGCGCAGCTGTTTTTCGTCGAGGATGCGCTCTACTTCGGCGGCAGTCGCTTCGCCAGAATCGATGAGCGTTACCTGCGGATCGAGAGTCGACTGAATTGTCTCTCGAAGAATCGGGTAGTGCGTGCAACCGAGAATGAGTGTGTCGATCTTTTCGAGTTTGAGCGGGAAGAGATATTCTTTGGCGATCAACTCCGTTGCTTTGTGGTGAATCCAACCCTCCTCCGCCAGCGGCACAAACAGCGGACATGGCTGTGAGAACACTTCGACTTCTTTGTCGAGCTGCCTGACGGCATGTGTGTACGCTTTGCTGTTCACGGTGGCGATCGTGCCGATCACGCCGATTCTCTTCTTGCGTGACGCAGCGACTGCCGCGCCGGCGCCCGGAATG
The DNA here is from genome assembly GCA_016218065.1 of Ignavibacteriota bacterium. GTDB lineage: Bacteria > Bacteroidota > Ignavibacteria > UBA10030 > UBA6906 > CAADGV01. The sequence continues at coordinate 16,578 of JACRFA010000224.1, forward strand.
ATCACGCCAATCACCGGCGCCTTTGCATGCTTCATGACAACATCCAGCGCGACTGCCGACACTGTATTGCACGCGATAACGATCATCTTCACGTGCTGCGAGACGAGAAACTCCGTGTCCTGCGCGGCATAGTCTCGCACGGTTTGCGGCGACTTGGGTCCGTAGGGGACGCGTGCAGTGTCGCCAAAGTAGATGATGTTTTCATAAGGCAAGCGTTTGGTCAGGGCATGCACAACGGTCAGCCCGCCGATGCCGCTATCGAATACGCCAATAGGTTTTGAGTTCACGATAGGATGAGGTCAGTGATGATTAGTTGGATGCTTCGGACAACTCCTGCTCGGAAAGCTGCTTGACTGCTTCAAGAATGTCAGCCCGGATTACTTGTTGTCGCTCCGGATCGGTGATGCGCCCGCCATTTCTGTCGAGGACGTAGAATGCATCAAGAATGCCGTCGACGCGCGTGGCGATCTTCGCAAAATAAATATCGAGGCCGAGCTTCGACATCGTCTCGGTGATGCGATAGAGAAAGCCGAGCGAGTCGGGCGCGTACACATCGATGATGGTGTATGTCGGGTTGTCCTCGAACTGTACGTCGGTGCGGGTATGCGGATTGACCGGATGCCGTTGGCGACGCTTCCACTTGCGACGATGCGCCGCGAACAAATGCGCGATGTCGATTCTTCCCTCCAGCACGTCGTTCAGATCTTTCGCGATCTTCACACACACGTCGTGACTCAACTCCCCTTTCGTCGATGCGTCGCTGACACGGAACCTGTCGATGATGACGCCGTCTTCTCTGGTAAAAACGTTTGCGTCGAAGATGTTCGCGTCGTTCGCCGACAGCACGGCGCAGAACTTCGACAAAGCGAACGGCGCATCGTCGGCAATGACGGTTACCTCGGTATGTCCTTCCTGATGCGAGAACATCGTCGATACCGTTTCCTCGCTGCCAATCTTGCGGATATGCTCCTCGATCTCGTCGTCGGTAAAGAGCGCGACATACGCCTCGCTCTGAATGCCGTTGAGATGCGCGTGCACGTCCTCGCGAGACATGGACTCGCTCAGGCGCTCGACAAGCGCGTCGACTGTCTCTTCATGCCGAAGTTGTCTGAATTGATCGATCTGCACACCCTTGAGATCCCTGCGCAGAACTTCCGACGTGAGTTGGTACAGCTCCTGAAGCAGCGAGGCTTTCCAGCCGGTCCAGACATTCGTGTTGACGGCGGAGAGATCGGCAAACGTCAGCAGGTACAGATAGTCGAGCAGCTCGGGCTTTGCAAAGCGTGCAGCAAATTCCTTGATCGTGGCGGGATCGTGAATGTTGCGCCGGAACGCGACCTGTTCCATGACAAGATGATTTCGGATCAGAAAGCTGATGTCGTCGAAGTCGCGCTGCATGCCGAGGCGATCGAGCACATCGCGGGCAATCTCGACGCCGGTGATCTCGTGATCGGCAACGCCTCTCGGCTTTCCAATGTCGTGCAAGAGAAGAGCGAGATACAGAACATCTTTGCGCCGGAGATTGCGGAACACCTCGTGCAGGACGTTGCTCTGTTCGCGCAGCCGTTCTGCGTTGCCAATGGCGATCAGCGTATGCTCGTCTGCAGTGAAGTAGTGATACACATTATGCTGAAAGAACGCGACGAGCCGGCCAAACTCGGGAATGTACGCGCTCAACAAATCCAGCTCGTTCATGTCGGCGAGTGTCTTTGCGACTCGACGGGAGTTCAGGATTCGGCGGAACATCAGCGCAGCATCGGAAGACCGACGCTGCTCGTCGTTGAAGCATGCGGCGCTGTTTGCCAGAACGCGCCGCAGCCCCGCGTCGATCTCCAGCTCGTGTTCGGCTGAGATGGCAAAGACTTCGAGAACATCGCATGCGCTGCCAAGTTGTTGAGCGGCGGCCGCCGCCGCAATCGCATCATCGATTCGAACGAGCTTCTCATTCAAAGGCTCAGGGACGTGGGAAGACGAGCGTCGCCGCTCTGTCATCTCTTGAAAACGATGCGAGAGATTCTGGAACAGACGGAAGATCACGCGTGCATGCAGGTAGTACTCCCGCATGAACACTTCAACAGAATGCATGTCCGCAAGCGGTCCGTAGCCAAGAGTTTCGGCGACTTCGCGCTGAACCGAGTACTCCATCGAGTCTGCGGCGATCTGGCGGCGGAAATGCATCTCATGGCGCGCCCGAAGAATGAACTCCAGGGCCGACAGAACGATTGCATGTTCACTCGCATCGAGCACGCCGTTCCTCATCAGCCCATCGAGAAAACTCTTGGAGGCAGGAACAGCAGGATCGATGCGAAAGAAGTACGCGGGATCGTTGGCGCGATAAAGCCAGAAGATTGCATGAAAGTCACGAAGTCCGCCTGCGCTCTTCTTCAGGTTTGGCTCGAGCAGTTTCACGGAGTTACCAAAACGTTCATGCCGCAAACGAACTTCTTCAAACACGCCCTCGATGAACCACGCATCGTTTCCGGCCGCAACGCGTCGACCCATCGCATCGAAGAACTCCTGCGCGAGCGATTGGTCGCCGCACACGAGCCGGCACTCAAGCATCGACGCCCACGACTCAATCGCCTGGCCGTGTTGCGCGATCCCCTCCTCCACTGTTCGCACACTGTGCCCGACGTCGAGTCCGGCATCCCAGAGGACATGCAACAATTGTTTCGCTGCCTGCTCGGCTAGAGCTTTGTGGTCTCCAGCCCCGGCGAGAATCATCACGTCAACATCGGATTTGGGACAAAGCTCGGCTCTGCCATATCCGCCCAACGCGAGCACGGCAATGCGTTCGCCTGATCGGGCAGACGCGTCGTAGGCCTTTCGGATGACGTCGTCCATCATTCCGGCGAGAGCAGAGCATGTTGCGAAGCCGCTTTCGCCGGCTCGATGAGCGAGCGCAATCTCGTTCACACGAGCTGCCATGATCTTTCTGAGTGATGAACCGGATGTATCCATCGATCGCACGTGATACGGAAGAGCAATTAGGACTTGATGAATATGTGGAGATGAGCAGTAACAATCAACCCGAATTCCGATTTAGCCTCACGCGACTGCTTGTTCCTGCGTTTCGTTTCTTCTATCTTGAAAGTGAACTCAAACAACGATTGAGGAACTCCATGTCATCGTCGCAACAATCTACCCCACTCATCCGCAAAGCAACGCCATCTGACGCACCGACTGTTCTAGCGCTGATCGATGCCCTGGCCGATTACGAAAAGCTCGAACGTCCCTCATCCGACGCGAAGCAACGCCTCATCAACGACATCTTTGGAGCCAAGCCGCGTGTCGAGGTTTTTCTTGGCGAGTACGAGCAGAAGCCTGTCGGGTACGCGTTCGTGTTCGAGACGTACTCGAGCTTTCTCGCGCTGCCCACGTTGTATCTCGAAGACTTGTTCGTGCTGCCCGAGTATCGCAGCAAGAAGGTTGGCTATGCGTTGTTCAGCGCAGTTGTCGCCGAGGCGCACAAGCGCGGATGCGGCCGCATGGAATGGACCGTGCTCGACTGGAACCAGCTGGCGATCGACTTCTATCACCGGCTCGGCGCGACGCACATGAAGGAGTGGCATTTGTACAGATTACTACGCGGCGACATGGAAAAACTTCTCACTCCGCACTCTTAACGCTGCGCAACCCGCACGCGGACAAAAATCATTTTGTAAATATTCCCGCGTCATCCGGGCCGTGCACCTGCGAATCACGCCGCTTTCACATTGCGACGAACCGAAGTCTCAACATGTGGGAACTCGCGTGTGCTTTTGCTAACCGCTTCGGGCATTCCAGTTGCTTATACTTAGTCAACCTGTGAACTCACTTCATTCAAGAAAAGGAACACCGAATGGACATACTGCTGGTTGACGACAACGAAGATTATCTTATGCTCATGAAGGATCTTCTCTACTCGAATGGCTATTCCGTCGTGACAGCGAAAGATGGCGCCGAAGCGTGCGAGATCCTGGACGCGTCGGAGGTTGATTTGATCATTTCCGATATCAAAATGCCGCGGCTCGACGGCATTAAGCTCCATGCCTTTGCACGCGAGACAGAGAAGTACCGCGAAACCAAATTCGTCTTCATCTCCGGCTACAAAGATGTTTACGCCGATCTGATGAAGCTCGATCCCAAAAAGGATTTCATGTTCGACAAGACCACGCCGGCAAACGAGATCGTGTCGATGGTGAACACCATGATGTTTGGAAAATTCATGGGGTCGGGCGTCGCGTAGCACCACGTTCTGTGAAAGAGAGTTGGAGGGGCATGAGTTTTCCGGCGACGACCAAAAGGCGGTTCGGCAACGAGCCGTCTTTTTTCATTTCTACAAACGCACCTTCTGTGCACTCATCTTCACTCTCGTCTTCCGCTAATTGTTGGTTTTTTGCAGAGAATTTCTTGGCAAAGATTTCGCATGTCAAGAGAACGCAAGTTACTTCATGAGGATACAGATGGACATTCTACTCGTCGATGATAACACGGACTACCTCTTTCCGATGAAAGAGGCCCTCTACGCACATGGCTACACCGTGTACGCGGCCGACGACGGCCTGCAAGCGTGCAAAATCATGTCCGCCGCAAAAGTGGACCTGATTATCTCCGACATCAAGATGCCGAACTTCGACGGCATACGACTGCACAAGTACGCACGAGAGCTGAAGCAGTACGCAAAAACAAAATTCGTCTTCATCTCAGGCTATCGCGACCAATACTCACACACACTGGAGATGAATCCCGACCAGGACTACTTCCTCGACAAGACAATGGCTGCGCAGGAGATCGTGAAGTTCGTTGACCGGCTGATGTTCGGCAAGTTTGCCGAAGTGTGGGTGTAAGACGCGCAACGATGTCTGACTTAGCTTAGGGTTTACACATGAACGTACTTTTGGTTGATGATAACATCGACTATCTTAATTTCATGAAGGAGTCGCTCTTCCTCAACGGCTACACAGTTCACACGGCAACGGACGGCTCAGAAGCGTGCACGCTGCTGGGCAAGCCCGATATCGATCTGATTATCTCCGATATCAAGATGCCGACGCTCGACGGCATTATGCTTCACTCATTTGCGCGCGAACTCGATCGCTACAAGAAGACGAAATTCATCTTTGTCTCCGGCTACGGCGACGCGTATGCAGACATTCTGAATCTGGACACCGAGATCGATTTCTTTTTCAGTAAGACGACGCCGGTGGGAGAGTTGCTGAAGTTTATAGATGGATTGATGTTTGGCGATTTTGCTGGCAAATGGGTGTGAGGGGGAAACACTCATTTGTTTCGCGAGGCACGAAGTCGCAAGGCTTCGTGCCTTTTGTATTTTCGGACGTGCCCCGGTCATAGCCTTGCTGCGACCACCACAGCGCCTTTCGCAGTCTCGATCACGCCGCCGCGATCGTCAATCGCCTCGAGCAGCACAATGTAAATGCCGACTCGCGCTTTCTGCTTGTCGTCATCCATCCCGTCCCACACGATGGAGCCGCGTGAGCCGCTGGCTTCGTTGTTGACGAGCGTGCGGATTTCTCTGCCGATGGCATCGAACACTCGCGCGCGAATCATCGAGACCGTTAGCGGTACTTCGTATTGGATAATCGTAAAATCTTCCCTGCCGTCGCCATCCGGCGAGAAGGGATTGGGTGAGATTACCAAACGCGCTTGCGCAGGCATTGTGGAAGTATAGACGCTGTTCTGATGTCCGGGAGTTCCGCCAACCGACAACGCGCATGTCGTCCAGTTCCGCGCACCGTTCGATGGCAGGAGTGGATTGATTTTCTCCAGCGAGCGTCCCGACTTATCAATCACATTGGGATTATGCCATGCAGGAGCGTAGCGAACGCTATCAATCACCAAACCGGCAGCATCGATCAACACGACATCGTCTCCGTCGTTATTGAAGCTCAGGCTGCTTTGCGAAACGATCGTGCAGAGTCGTGCGTCAACAGGTGGAAACGTCCGGCGAAGTGAAGAATCGGACGCGAGAACAAAATACTCGCCGGGGTGAAGCATTCTCGTTGCTGAACACAGCTTGAATTCGTTTGAAGAACCGGACACCAACCGATCTCGAATCTTCCATTGTGCAAGGTCAATGTCGGTCGGCGAGGCATTGTACAGCTCAACGTACTCTGCCGACTCGGAGAACGGAGCGTACATCACCTCGTTGATGACGAGCGTTCGCTCCGCATATCCTACGCGGAGTACGCCAAAACCGACGTTGTTGGAGGTACGCTGATCGGGGCCGTACTCCGCCCGCACAATCAATCGATGAATGCCGCTGGGCGGCTGCGACCAAAGAAGCATGACGGCAATTGACTCGCGCCGCGCGAGCGCGTGACTCACACTCTGACGATGCACAATCTCCGGCTGCGCTCCGACAGAATCGCCATTCGCATCGTTGAAAAGCACCAGTTCGAACGGTCCGCTTTGGAGTCTCCCAACGTTTTGCACATCGACGCGAATGTTTGCGGTCGTGCCAGGCGTAATAGTATCCGAAGAAAGACGAACGACGCGTACGTCGTAATCAAGTATCACCTGCGAATTCTTCCGGCCCGGAGTCGCCCTCAGCGAATCGGTTGACGTTATCCAATTTGTTGAATCGGTTGCCGGGCCAAGCGCATCAATGCGTTCGAGCGAGCTGCCGTTGCTTCCGCCCCAGGCCGGCAGATACGCCGCGCTATCAATCGTCGCCGATCTGTTGTCGTACACAACCACCGCGTCGCCGGTGTTATTGAACGAAGGAAAGCTCGTCACGCCAATTACTCGCGATGGAATCTCCGGATACGATTCCACCAGCGCAACAGAGTCTCGCGTCAACACAACAAAACCAAGAGGCGGTATCAGAACGCTCTGAGCAGTAATCACTTTCTTGCTCGAAACGAGATTGTCAGAGATGAGCCAGTTGCGTAGGTCGATCGAGTCCGTTCGCGTGTTGAACAACTCGACCCACTCAGGCTCCGATCCTGAAGGAGCGTACATGATTTCATTCACGACGACGCTGTGCGCGGGGAATCCGACCACGAGCGAAACAATCCGCTGATTGTTTGCAAGATGTTGGTCGGGAGGGAAAATGACTTTGCCAATGATCTGATGAGTCGATGCCGCGAGCGCTCCAATGTTCGCACTGAGTTGCACCGAATCGCCGACGGATAAACTCGAGAGACCTTGAACTGTGCCGCGCAATTCCGACGGCTGCGGCAGTGAGTCGCGATTTGCATCGAGATAGAATTCCGCACCGAAATTGAATGCGCTTTGTTGCCCGACATTTCGTATCTTTGCGATAGCGATGATCGAATCGCCTGCAACCGGAGGAGGTTGGCGGAACAGAATCTCCGACAGCTCCAGATCATCAGGCCGTCGGGCGCCGATGGTCACGTCGTCAATCCGAAGTGTTGCCGTGGTCCCCGTGCTGTCGGCAAGGATGCGCCAACGGAAGCGGACCGAAGGGCTCACCGCAAGACTCGCGGGAAGCGGTAACTTGATTTGTTGGTAAGAATTTGGCAACGTATTCCTGAGCGAGTCGCTGAGTCTCAACGGAAACGTCTGGCCGTTATCGAGTGAAGCTTCGACGAGCAGGCGTGCATTGTGCGTTGTCGATCGCCGCACATAGAAGAAAAGTGAGTCGGGCATCAGGCCGCGAAAATCGAACAGCGGCGAGATGAGCGACTGTGTGATAGTCGCGTTTGTTGAACCCACGGCATAAGGCAATGAGCGCGGCGTTGTGGCGGCGGTTATGAAGTCGTTCGTTCCCGGAGATTTGTTTTGCGTCGATCCCCACCCTACCGGCAACGCCGGGGGTTGAACAGAATCAAAGTTCTGCACATAAGGGAAGTTGACGACTTGTGCGAGTGAAGTTGTGGTAGGAATTCCGGAAGCAACCACCACAATGAACGCGAGCAGTGAGGTCAGTGGTTTCATGGGCGAGCAGGTAATGGACTGCTGGTAAGTACGAATTCGCTTCTTGAAATGCAAGAGGATGGAAGTGGAGATCTCCCATCGGAAAGTGCACAAGCATTGTCATTCTGAGTTCGTTGACCGCGCCGAGAAGCGGCGTGGCTATTTGGGAAATGACGTGCGAAGCGGCATTCACTCCGTCCCAACTTGGAAAGCAGTTGGGACTCCGTTTGAGAGTGTGAGAATTCTCTTTGCAGATTTGCTTTGGCAACAGATTCACTGAAAAGTTCTAACAGCAAGACATGGAAACAGGGAAGAGAATACTCGTTGTAGAAGATGAACCCGGACTGCGCATGGTTGTGGAATCTGAAATTGCGCGGTCAGGATATGATGTCGTCTCCGTCGCAAATGGTCTGGACGCGATCGCCAAACTTTCGAAGGAGAAATTCGATCTGGCAATCCTCGATGTCACCCTTCCCGGAAAATCGGGAATCGAAATCCTGCAATTCATACACGAAAAGCGCATCAACACACGGGTCATCATGCTCACGGGCATGGAAGGACTATCGGTTGCCATCAAAGCCGTGAAACTCGGAGCGGACGACTACATTCCCAAGCCGTTCGACGCAGAGTACCTGCTGACATCGGTGAGAACCGTGCTTCGACTCAAAAAGTAGATGCGGTTCGTTCGGCCCACTTAGAAAAAAAGGCGGCTCACATGAGCCGCCTTTTTTGTTTTCACCTCTACAAGAGACTTACGTTCCGGCGCTGTAGTCGTCCTGATACTTGCGCTGCTCGGGCGTGAGCTTGTCAATAGAGTAACCCATCGTCTTCAGCTTCACTCCGGCAATCTCCTGATCCTGCGCCGCGGAAATGTCGTGCACACCATCCTCCAGCCGCTGTCCCTTCCTGTGCGCAACTGCGAGCCGCACTTGCGAGAGGAACTGATTCGCGAACGACATGTCCATCACTTCCGATGGATGCCCCTCGGCGGCGGCGAGGTTCACGAGGCGACCTTCCGCCAACACGTAGATGCGCTTGCCGTTCTTCAACGTGTACTCGATGTTGTTATCGCGAATGAGGCGTTTGCTCTTCGTGAGTTTTTCGAGATCAACGAGATTGATTTCGCAATCGTAATGTCCTGTGTTACAAACAATGGCGCCGTCCTTCATTCTCTCGAAGTGTCGCTTCACGATGATATCCTTGACGCCCGTCGCGGTAATGAAGATGTCGCCGATCTTTGCCGCCTCATCCATCTTCATCACGCGCATGCCATCAAGTGTTGCCTTCAACGCCGCAGTGGGTTTCACTTCGGTTGCAATCACGTTGGCGCCAAGACCCTGTGCACGAACGCCAACGCCCTTACCGCAGTGACCGTAACCAGCAACCACAATGTTCTTTCCTGCAAGCAGAACACTCGTTGCACGGAGAATGCCATCCAGCGTTGACTGGCCGGTTCCGTACACGTTGTCAAAGTCCCACTTCGTCTCCGCGTCGTTCACAGCGATCACAGGATATTTCAGCGCGCCGTCGGCCGCCATCGCGCGCAGACGATGCACGCCCGTCGTGGTCTCTTCCGTTCCGCCAATCACATACTTCTCGGCAAACTCCGGATGATTTTTGTGGATGGTGAAGATGAGATCGGCGCCGTCATCGAGCGTCAGATTCGGTTTGAACTTTAGCGTCTCTTCGATGCACCAGTAGAATTCCTTCACGTTCATGCCGTGCCAGGCAAAGATCGAGATGCCCTGATTCGCGAGCGATGCTGCAACAGCATCATTGGTCGAAAGAGGATTGCATCCGCTCCAGCTTACCTGCGCGCCGGCGGCGACAAGCGTTTTCACGAGCACGGCTGTTTCTTTCGTGACATGCAAGCAGCCCGCGATGCGATAGCCCTTCAGCGGCTTCGTTCTGCTGTATTCCTTTCGCAACGCCGTCATCACAGGCATGCGCGATTCAGCCCAATCAATAAGCCTGTCGCCTTCAGCGGCGAGCTTGATGTCTTTGACTTTGTACTTCCCGGGTTTGTGGTTCATGGTGATCCTTCGACGATTGTGATGAATGATGGTCTTTCAAAAACTTTCGTTACATAGTTCTGCCCATCAACGGATGGGCAGATTTTTGACGCGCCTGATATGGACGTGATGCTACCGCGCTGCTTTGCGGAATGTGTTGACGAGGTCCAGATTCTCCCACGTGAAGTCTTTGTCGTTGCGACCGAAGTGTCCGTAGGCAGCCGTCTTTTTGTAGATGGGCCGCTTCAGGTGCAGACGCGAGATCAAGCCGGCGGGCGTCATATCGACTTCCTTCTTCACGATGCGCTCAAGCTCGGAGTCGGGAATGCGTCCCGTGCCTTTTGTATCGACGTGAATCGACACCGGTTCAGCAACGCCGATTGCATACGCGACCTGAATCAGGCATTCGTCGGCCAGCCCCGCGCCGACAATGTTTTTCGCGATGTGTCGCGCTGCGTATGCCGCGCTGCGATCGACTTTTGAAGGATCCTTGCCGGAGAACGCGCCGCCGCCATGCGGCGCTCTGCCGCCGTATGTATCGACAATGATCTTGCGGCCTGTGAGTCCGCTGTCGCCGTGAGGTCCGCCGATTTCGAATTTGCCGGTCGGGTTCACGTGGACGACGAGATTCTTATCGCGCAAATGCGCAGGAATGACCTGCTCGATTACATGCTTCGTAACATCCTTCTTAATCCGCTCTTGCGACACATCGCCGTCATGCTGAGTCGAGACCACAACGGTGTGGACGCGCACGGGTTTGCGGCCGTTGTACTCAACGGTCACCTGCGACTTTGCATCGGGACGAAGATACGACATCTGGCCATTTCCGTTCTTGCGGATGTCGGCGAGTCGCTTGACCAAATTGTGCGAGTACATGATTGCCATCGGCATATACTCGGGGGTTTCGTTCGACGCGTAGCCGAACATCATGCCCTGGTCGCCGGCGCCCTGCTGCTTCTTTTTCTTCTTGTTGGCATCGACACCCATCGCGATGTCGGGCGACTGTGAATGCAACGCTGCCAGAATACCGCATGAGTTTGCTTCGAACATATACTCTGCTTTCGTGTAGCCAATCTCACGGATAACTTTGCGCACGGTATCCGGAATGTTCACCCATGCATTCGTCGTGACTTCGCCGGCAACAACCACCTGGCCGGTCGTGACGAGCGTTTCGCAGGCGACGCGGGAGTTCGGGTCTTGCTTCAACATCTCATCAAGAATTGCATCGGAAATCTGATCGGCGACCTTATCCGGATGTCCTTCGGATACCGATTCGGAAGTGAACAAATACGACATAATACCCCTCAATTGTGATCGATATGATTTTGTTAGAAACTTGTTGACGTCTGTGCGAGCAGATCATGGGCGCAGCGTGCACGCGCGCCCGCAGTACAGCAGAGTCTCAGTAGAAATCTATCTCCGACGAGCCGCCGACATTCACGCGCTTGTAACTTCCGCGGACGATCGACCCGTTCCCGACAATCGAATTGTCGAGCAATGCTTTGTGCACTTGTGCGTCTTCGCTGATAATTGAATTGCGAACCACCGACTCGCTAATTGCCGTATTGTCGGCAACAGTCGTGAACGGACCGATCACGCAATTGCTCAGCTTCGCCGTCGGCGCGATATACACCGGCTCGTTGATCACCACGCCGGCAATAGCCCTCGAGGTGGATTTCTTTTCAAGCAACGCCCGATTCGTCGAAAGCAACGTCTCCGGTTTTCCGCAGTCGAACCATCCCTCGACCATGAACGTGGACATGCGCTCCCCGCGGTCAATCATCAACTGGAGCGCGTCCGTGAGCTGGTACTCGCCTTTCGTGCGGATATCTTTTTGCACAAGCTCGTCGAGACAGGAGACGAGCAACTTGGGATCGCGAATATAATATAAACCGACGACAGCAAGATTCGTTGTCGGGTGTTCAGGCTTTTCGATCAAGCGAGTAATGTGCCCATTGCTGGTCTCAGCAACGCCGAAGCGTCTGGGGTTATCTACGGTCTTCACGCCAAGTGATGACACCGACGATTTGAGCACAGGCGCAAGGTCAACATCGAAAATCGTATCGCCGAGGATAATCAGAATCGGCTCTCCTGCAATCGTATGCTTGGCGAGATAAATCGCATGGCCGAGGCCATGTCGTTCTTCCTGCTCAACAAAATCAAATTTGAAGTTGGGATATGACTTCGCCAGGTTTTCGCGAATCATATCCCCCATATGGCCAATGATAATCGTGGCTTCCGTTATCCCATCGCCGATGATTCTGTCCATGATGTGATGGAGAATCGGTTTTCCGGCAACGTTCAGCAGAACTTTGGGAATCGCGTATGTATGCGGACGTAATCTGCTGCCAACACCTGCTACTGGAATAATTGCTCGCATGGTCCTCAATGAGTGTTTGCTTCGCGCCAAATGACTCTTCTTGGGATCACAAGGTAAATAAGAATACCTAGAGAAGCAATCAATCCGCGTGAGCAGGGTCAACGACGCTGAGAGGAAAATTCAAACACATGTTACCTGTGTGAACAAAGTCTGAAATATGCAGCCGCTGCGAAAGCTTGCAACTCCAGCACGAAAAGAATACCTTGTATTGGAAATAGTTATGAGGTCTATGAGCATGGAACAAGAAAAGACACCCACGATCACCGAAGCGTCGATCTACGATGCGTTGCGCGAATGTTATGACCCCGAGATACCTGTGAACCTCGTGGATTTGGGGCTTATCTACGACGTAAAGATTATCGATGATTGGGTTGGTGTCAAGATGACGTTGACTTCACCGGGTTGCGGCATGAGCGGCATTATTTCTCAGAACGTGAGGAACCGGGTTCTAAAAGTCCCCGGCGTGAAGGATGCCGACGTAAGAATCGTGTGGCAGCCTGCCTGGTCGCCGGCTATGATGTCGAGCGAAGCGAGACAAAAGCTCGGCATGCCGGCTCACTGATGGTCAGTGATGCTTCGTGAGTTTGTCAGTAGAGAGCGGATGTGAATCCGCTCTTTTCATTTTATCCAGACGATGGTGATCCCCGGATTTGCCTTTCCCAAATCAATATCCGCGAAATGTCCTGCCTCGATTCTCATTGCCTGAGTGTTCGCGTCAAACAGATCGAACTCCTCGCCATCAATCACGGCGCGGACCCGATTCCTGTTGCGAAATATCCAATTCCGAACAACATCCTTGCTTGAGCCACCTTTGCCTGTGCTTCCGTGTCCGTGTATGATCTTGAGAACGCGAAGCGAGGACGAGTTTCTAACCTTGGAGACTGCTTCCTGCAACTCGCTTTCAACCACATCAGAGCGACGCGGAGGATGAGCAACGTCGATGCTTAGGGTAATGCTTGACATGGGGGTTACTGGATTATTGGATTGGTGGATTTGCTCTGCTCGCTATCTTCCTCATGACTGCATCGATCCTCTGCCTTACTTTCTTGTAGTCGATGTTCTTCCAACTCTCAAGTAAGGGAAGAAAACTCGCGTCGGCACGCTGCTCAAGCTTGGCCAGAAGCAGGAGAATCATCTCTCGGTTTCGATCTTTCAGGAATGTCATATCGAACCCGCGTTCGCCGCTGGAAGCCATCAGGCAAAGCCGGTCGAAGAGTTCTTCGGCATACGTTTCCCTTTCGATTTCCCAGCCCAACGGACTGTAGCAGAGCAAAGGAAGCTTGCCACTGTATTCATAGTCGAGATAACAGTGATCGATGAGCCAATCAATCTTTGACGTGATCTCATCGATAGTCAAGTCGTGGAAGTGTCCATAGACAGGACTCTGATCCAGTCCATGCTCAAGTACCGACTTCTCGCGAGATCCTTTCAGAATTCTCGCGAGGAGACCTCTTCCACCCCGGCCGATGAGTTCATCGGCGCCGCGAAGAATCGTTTTGATTTCAGCGAAGGGTAATTGTTTCGTCCGCTCGGGATGGAGATAGACCGGACTGCGTTGAATTCGTCTGCTCATGTTCGAACAGGATTCTGGAGAGATCGACTGACCCGTGGACCCGGTTCAGGATCGAGAAATCGGAATCAAAAATCAAGTGTGCGTCGTTGGAGATTCCCGAAAACGCCAGAAAATCATCTCGACATCTTTTGATTGTCATTTTGAACGGAGTCCAGACTGCTTCCCAAGTCGGGACGGAGTGAAGAATCTCGACGAGTCGAGTCATCGACCAGTACGGGTTTCTGGATTCTTCGCCTCTGTGAAGCGAGGCTCAGAAAGACAGTTCTTAGGCAGTTTCGATGGGAATCTCCAGTGCGTCGTCCTGATCCTTCTGAATCCTGGACCTTAATCCACCGAACCTCTTTCTCCGAAGCGCCGCAGTCGCAGTGAGTTACTCACCACGCTCACCGAACTGAACCCCATCGCGGCTGCTGCAATCATCGGATTGAGCAAGCCCAATGCTGCAAGCGGAATGCCGACGACATTGTATGCGAATGCCCAGAAGAGATTCTGCTTTATCGTCCGCGACATTGCCGAGGACAAGCCGATCGCGTGCACAATGCTCTCCAGGTTGCTGCGCATCAGCGTTATGTCGGCTGCTTCCATTGCGATGTCTGTTCCCGATCCGATAGCAATACCGACATCGGCTTGTGCCAGCGCTGGCGCATCGTTGATGCCATCACCAACCATTGCGACGACCTTGCCTTCCGCTTGAATCGACTTCACATGCCGTGCTTTGTCGTGCGGAAGAACCTGCGCAAAGACGCGCGTGATTCCTGCGTGCTCAGCAATGGCCTGTGCTGTGCGGGTGTTATCGCCCGAGATCATGATCACTTCGCGCCCCATCTTCTGCAGACGGTCAATCGCTGAGCGGGATGTTGGTTTGATCTGATCGGCAACAGCCAACACGCCCGCAACCTTACCATCAATCGCCACGATGATGGGCGTCTTCCCTTCGGTTGAGAATTGTTCGACAAATTTACGTTCGCCGTCCAGATGGACGGCATATTCCTCCAGCAGACCGATGTTGCCGATGAGTGCAGGCATCCCATCAACAACTCCCGCGATGCCAAATCCTGTCAACGACTGAAAAGCGTCCAACTCGGAGAGCTGCACATTGCGCCGCGACGCGTAGTCCACAATGGCGCGACCCAACGGATGCTCGGACCGTCGCTCCAGAGAAGCCGCCGCATGCAAAACTTCTTCTTCTTTGAATCCATTGAACACGCGCACGTCGGTAACGGCGGGTTTCCCTTCCGTGATCGTTCCAGTTTTGTCGAGGATGATTGTTTGGACTTTGCTCGCGCGTTCAAGACTTTCCACTTTCCGGATGAGAATGCCAAGACTCGCGCCTCTACCTGTACCGACCATGATTGCTGTCGGCGTTGCAAGTCCGAGCGCACACGGGCAAGCAATAATCAGAACGGCAATGAAGTTGATCAGCGAAGGAGTGAACCCGATACCGCCGACAACATACCAGAGAACAAACGTGATGATTGCGATCCCGACGACTGTCGGCACAAAGACGGCAGCGATTTTATCCGCGAGATTTTGGATCGGCGCTTTGGTCGCTTGCGCGTCTTCCACGAGCCGGGCAATCTGCGCAAGCATCGTGTTCTTCCCGACAGCCGTTGCACGAAATGTGATGGTTCCGTTTCCGTTGAGCGTTCCGCCGAGAACTTTGCTGTCGGCATTTTTTTCGACCGGCATGCTCTCGCCGCTCATCATCGATTCATCGACCGTCGTATTGCCGCTCACCACAACGCCATCGACGGCAATCTTCTCGCCGGGACGAACGACGACCATATCGTTCACAACCACATCATCGATAGGAATGTCCTTCTCGTTCCCATCACGAACAACTCTCGCGATCTTCGGCTGCAAGTTCATGAGCTTCCTGATCGCATCCGATGCGCGGTTCTTCGCTCGAGCTTCGAACATCTTGCCGAGAAGAATAAGTGTGATGATTGTCGAAGCCGTATCGAAGTACACATGCTGCGCGTGCGCGGCATGCCCGAGCCACTCAGGGAACAGAGTTGCCACGGTGCTGTAGGCATACGCCGAGCCGGTTCCGACGGCAACGAGGGTGTTCATTTCAGCTGTGAAGTGCTTCAGGTTCGTCCAGAAGCTCTTGAAGAAGCGCTTGCCCGAGATGAACAGGACAGGCGTCGTCAACACAAGGAGAATCTTGTTCACCTGATCCAACGACAACGGAGACCAGCTCGGAAACGATTCCAGCATGGAGAGCATGCTAATGATCATCACCGGAATGGCGAACGACGCGCCGATGAGCAGCTCTTTGCGAAATTGCAGATACGAAATCTCCTGCGGCGACTTGTCAAGACTTTTCGTTTCGTCCTTCGGAGCAACAAGCGTGTAGCCCACCTCTGCAACGGCAGACTGGAGTTGCGCTACACTCACCTTCGCAGGATCGAAACTTATCGCAGCCTTTTCAGTCGCAAGATTCACCGACGTCTGCTCAACACCATCGACTTTCTTCAGCGCTTTCTCGACGCGCGCCACGCAGCTCGCGCACGTCATCCCTTCAACAGGAAGGCTGAGAGTCTCGTGTGTTCCCTTCTTCTCCATCTATTTGCCTCTTATCTTCTGTTGCACAGCATCACCGGTCAATTCACGGAGGGCGTCCGAAGCAATCCAGCGGGCGCTTCGTGAGTCGAGCTTCGCAATCTCCCGTGCCGATCTCACTGCCGCCTTGTTGAGGTTCTTGTTTCGCTTCCCGATCTGACGCAGCGCCCAATTGACCGCCTTCTTCACAAAATTCCGATCGTCAGTGGCTTCACTCTTGATCGCGTCAAAGAACGGCAGAAAGCTTTCGTCTGGTTCGTTTATAGCGTGCACCGCCAGGCACGCCATCAACGCGAAGCCTGCGCGCCTTTCGAATTCTCCCTTCCTTGCACACCAGTCCATCGCCTTCGCGAATGCATGCGGAGTCAGGCAGAACAAATTCATGCACGTTTGATCGCACACATCCCATGAGTCGAAGTCCTTTACCCACTTGTCCATCTCGGCGGGCTTCATGCTCGACGGTTCAGCGAGCAAACTCGCGAGTATGCGCGCCTCATGAACGCCCGAACCCCATAGCTCCTTCGCGATGGTGTGATTGCGCTTTGCCTTTCGAGCAACCGCGCGAATCTCCGGCATCGAAACGCCCAGCGTGTTTTTGCCGCCGATGGCAAACCTCGCCATTCCCTCGAGTCTCTTCGGATCGGCGCGCTTTCTCAATTCAGCCAGAAGGGCGGATGACGACAACTCCTTCCGGCTTCGTCCTCCAACTCGTCGAGCGGCGTTCATGCCGCAACCTTGTAACCGGCTTCATCAATCGCCCGCACGAGATCGCTGCGCGAGACTTTTGATTCATCGTACTGCACACGCGCTTTACCGATCTGGACGTCTTCAACCACAACGCCCGACAGTTTGCCAAGTTCTTTCTTCACGCTCATTACACAATGACCGCACGACATGCCTTCGATTTTCAGTTCTTCGGATTTCATGTGTTGTTCTCCCTTCCTCTCAATTGATGATTGATTGTGCAGTTGAAATATAGAATATGAAAGGAGCAGATGTGTTACAGAATTCTGATTGAAAGTTGCAGGTTCATTGTGTTTACAATAGCGACGGCGTTTTGTATATTTTTGTGGGAGAAAAAGAAGTGAATGGGAGCCAAACAAATTCTCGCCGAATTCACTGAAACACACGGGAAAGCGGAAGCGTCATGTCATTCGAAATAACAGAAATAACACGCCAGAGTTTGGAGGAGGTCTGCCGGAAGTACCACGTCCGCAAGCTCTCGATCTTTGGCTCGACGCTCCACGGCGATGCCCGGCCCGATAGCGATTTGGATGTACTGGTGGAGTTTGAGACGGGGCATGCACCGGGATTTGCATTCGCCAGGTTGGAGAGAGAACTCTCTGCTCTTTTACAGCGACAGGTTGACCTCAGAACCCCGAACGATCTCAGCAAATATTTCCGAGAAAACGTTGTGAAGGAAGCCCAGGCTCTCTATGCCGCCAAGTGAGGACGACCCCATTCGACTGCAGCACATGCTCGACTATACTCAAAAGGCGCTGCGGTTCTCCAATGGCAAGACCCGAGCCGACCTTGAACAAGACGAACAGTTGATGCTTGCGCTTGTACGGGCCGTCGAAGTTATTGGTGAAGCCGCGTCAAAAACTTCAGCCAACCTTCAGGAACGAACTCCATCTATTCCATGGGCTGAAATCATCAGTACTCGTAACCGACTCGTTCACGCCTACTTCAGTGTTGACCTTGACGTTCTGTGGGCAATTATTACAGAAGATCTGCCCCTGTTAGTGATCGAGCTTCAAATGGTAATTGACAATGTGAAACGCCAACGGAACTTCTTTTAGGCACTGAGTCACGCATGGCATTCAGGCCAGCACCAAATCTCATCGAAGGCGTACTTGACAACAGTGTGCCCGGCCGCGTGAGCGGATGGATAGACTTCTACCGTGAAGGCAAGGATCCGCGTCATTGCGTTCTCAACCTTGATGGTGATTTCCACGATGATATTCGCGGACGAATCCTCCACATCTGGAACGAACACCCCTCCGACGCAGGCGTCGATGGTTCGTTGGGACGCATCGAAGCAGGATTCATCGACCATATGAATGCGCGCCAAAAGGGAAAAGTAGGAGACATAACCCTCAAGCATGCTCAGGGATACGCTTACGTTGAATGGTACTCCGAGCGCAACGGGCGCGTCGTGATGGAAATCCCTCCGAGTCAATGCGAAGTTCTTGGACCTGAGGTTGATCTCGCCACGCTTCCTCCGCGCACATCGCATCCTGACATTTTCCAATCATACCTGCGCGAGCTCGCAGTGGCGTTGCGGAAGCAGACGAAAAACCCAAATGCAACCGTGCTCGGCGTCGGGCCGAAAGGCATTCGCACCCCTGATGAGCCGGAAAGAAATTGAGGAGGCTTGCACATGGATGGCATTCAACTTAAGAAAGAACTCAGGAGTCTCTACAAGAGTCTTGATTTTGTCAGCGAGAATTTTCTCAGCGGAAGAAAGGCCAACAAGAAGGATGGTCAGATCTATTTTAACATCTACCAACAGTTGGGTTTAGCCTGGGAGTTTCTCGGCCTTCAATGCAAGCACGGGGAGGGCTACAGGACGACACGCGACAGAAAGGAAGTTTGCAAGATCTGTGGCAAGGTGAAGGGCGCCGGCGAGAGCTATTACCTGCTGCCGAAAGAAGGGCACAAGAAGATCGGCCTGAGACGAATGCCAAACTCAAAGAAAGTCTTTCCAACGAAAGCGAAGGCGCAGATCGTCAACGATACTCTGGATTTTCACGGAGCTTCACTCACTATGAATGTCTCGAATGCGTATCGATCATCGCTGTTCAACAGGAAGCATGATTTCGCCATTGCAGCGGATAGGATTGTGACGTTGAAGGAACGTGGAATCGAGTGTTGGATCGATCAGCACCTGATCATGGTGCGCATGAAAAGGGACCGGAAGCGCGGGGCGATTTTCGGCGGCTTCCCCTGGGAGATCTCAAGGAAGCAACTGAAACATTTCCCCGTCATCTTTGAGTACGATAAAGGGAATAGATTTCTCGGATTAACTATATTGAAGTAGGAGCTTTGCACTACAAGAAAGAAAACAGTAACAACTAGAATCACGAGTCCCTGCCCGCCGTCGAGAATCTCATGAGGCAGGCGGGCAAAAACCAGAATCCATTTTCTATCATAGCGTAGCCCACCAAAAGGAAAAGCATGGCGGGTAAGCTTCGGCTGCTGACAAAGCAATCGATCAAGAAATCACTAACAATCAGAATTACGAATCTAGAAACCAAAATCTAAATAACGCGCAGCTTCGGCTGCTGTCTTGCACAGAAGCCGAGAGATTTTGCAACTCACCCAGCCTTTCCCGCATGAAACTCACCCCCAACGAAATACGCGACTACATCTTCGAGAGTGAATGGCAAAGCTTCCGCGCGAAGAAAGGTCGCAAGCTTGAACTCACGAGCGCTTTCGGCAAGAAAGGGCGCTACAAAATCGCGGTAAAGGTGGTGGATATGTTTGGGAATGATACGATGAGAGTGGTGGAGGTGGAGGTGGAAGTGTAAAAGTC
>JACRFA010000225.1 GCA_016218065.1 Ignavibacteriota bacterium
AGCCGCTGCGATGTGCCCCTGTACCACGTCGCCGACGTACACGACATTCATTCCGCCTTCGACGTACGCGGGAACCTGCCACTTCTTCACGCGCCGAATCAGGTCGCCGCCGTGAAAGTGAATATCGCGCTCGCCGATGATAACAGACGGATTAACGATAACCGCGCGCAGGCCTTCGCGCACTCCTGCAAGAATCTCTTCTTCAGCAAGAAACTTTGAGTACTTGTAGCCCATAGTCCGCGGCCAGTTGAACGGCGTTTCTTCGGTTGCCACCTCGCCGTTTGGCGCGTAACCTAGCGCGGCAATCGAGCTGGTATATACCAGCGTTTCGACATTCTTCTCACGACATGCAGCGACCAAGTTGCGGGTTCCATCGACGATCACTTGCCGCTGAGTTTCGGCCTGACTCTTTTCGAACGTCACCAGAGCCGCTGCATGGAAAACAGTGTCGCAGCCGTCGAGTGCGCGTTTGATGGAATCAGCATCACGCACGTCGCCGATGCAATGCTCGAGGTCGATCCCCGCGAGCGCTCGCAAATCCGAATTCTCCCGACGGAGGATTCTGACGTTGCAGCCACGAAGGAGAAGTGCGTCTGCCAAATTCGATCCGACGAATCCTGTCCCGCCGGTGACGAGAACATTCTTCATGCCGATGCGATTCGTCTCAGGAAACTGAGCAGATGCTCGTTGAAGGCAGGCGGGTTTTCAAGATTGCTCATGTGCGCCGCGTTCGGAATGATGTGCAGCTCCGAGTGCGGAATCTTCGTGTGCATCGACTGCGAATTCTCAGGAGGCGTGGTGATATCCTTTTCTCCGACAAGAATGAGTGTGGGAATTGTGATGGTGGGGAGAGATGGTGTTGTGTCCGTACGCGATGCGAGCGCGAGCAGCGTGCCTGCGATGCTCAACGCCGGAGTAGAGCTGATGATGTTCTTGATGAGCGAGACCGCCGCGGGATTGTTGCGAAAAGTTTCCTGAGCGAACACGATTTTCGCGAACGCCTCTGCGAACACTGCCGAACCATGCTCGCGCACGGCTTTCATGTTTTCGAATCGCTTCAGCTTTCCCTCGTTTGTGTCGGCTTCGCTTTTCGTATCGCACAGCACCGCCGCGACGAATCGCTCGGGATTGCGTTCGAGTGCGCGCAGCGTGATGTACCCGCCCATCGACAATCCCACGATGACAGCTTTCGGGATCTTCCAGAAATCCATCAACGCCATCAGATCATCGACGTGATGCTCGAGCGTGAACTGCGCCTCGCCGACGTAGCTCTTGCCGTGTCCCCGGATGTCGAATGCGAAAACATGAAATTCATTTTTCAAAAGCCCGATCTGGCCTTCCCACATCTGATGACTGAACGGAAAGCCATGCAGAAAAATGACGGGCAAGGAGTTCTGCTTCCCCTCTTCAACATAGTAGATGGGATTGGAATCGATGTACGCAAACATAGAACTGCTCCTGAAGGTGGGACTAACAAAGCATATTCATTTCCGAAGAGAGGCGCAAGACGTCAGGCAGGCCCGCCCGTGGCCAGAAAACTTCTGTTGCAACAATACACGCCTCCCGATATATTGAGTGAAACTGAAACGCACACGGCATCCATGGCACACACGCACAATCACGCTCATCACCATCATCATCGGCCCGGCTCGAAAGAACTGAGGATTTCGCTCGTCATCACGACGGCGTTCATGCTTGCCGAAGCCGTCGGAGGATATCTCACGCACAGCCTGGCGTTGCTCGCGGACGCGGGTCACATGCTGTCCGATGCAGGCTCGCTCGCGCTGTCGCTGATTGCCATGCGCTTTGCGATGAGGCAGCGAACGCCGCAGATGACGTACGGCTACTACCGCGCAGAAATTCTCGCCGCGCTCGTCAACGGCGTGACGCTCGTAGTGATTTCGATCGTCATCTTCTATGAAGCGATCCTGCGAATGCAATCGCCGCCGGAAGTGCAAAGCGCGCCGATGCTGGTGATTGCCACCGCGGGATTGCTGCTGAATCTTTTCAGCGCGTACATACTGTCGCGGAAGCAAAAGGAAAGCCTGAATGTGCGCGGCGCATTTCTCCACGTGCTCGCGGACGCGCTTGGCTCCGTAGGCGCGATTGCGGCGGGCGTCGTCATGTTGACGACGGGCTGGTACCTTGTCGATCCCATCGTCAGCATGGCCATTGCGCTGCTGATTCTCTTCAGCTCTTGGCGGCTGCTGAGAGAATCTGTGATGGTGTTGATGGAAGGAACGCCGCTGCATCTCGACATGAGGGAAATCGAAGAAGCCATTATGAGTGTGAGCGGCGTGGTTCAGGTTCACGACTTGCACATCTGGACTGTCACGTCGGGGTTCGAAGCTGTGAGCGCACACGTTGTCGTGCAACATTGTGAGAGGATGGAAGAGGCGCAAACTATTCTTGGTCAGATTCGTGATCGCATTCACCAGCAATTTGGCATCGATCATACCACGATCCAGCTTGAACACGTCGAAGGGCAAGTGCGAGCGCAGGTGGTTCTTCCGCACTGACCGCATGACGACATGGAACTTGTTTTTCCTGTCGTCGGTTAATATATTGAATCGTGTCAAAAACTGTTCTTATGCGAAAAATACTCAAGCACACACTCTTCTTACCATTCACGCTGTTTCTGGTATTTGTCCTCTCCGGGCTTACACTGCCGATTCACCATATTCATCCAATTGAAATCGAACAACCTCACTCGACCGAATCCTATCGACACAATAACGATGACGATCAATCGGAACATAACAACGCATCGACATACCACGACATCCAATTCGTAAAGCTCCTCTCAGAAGACAGTTTCAATTCGCCAAGCCGAACTGTTGGTGTTTCGGCTATTGCTCATCTCGTTACAATTCTACCAAGTACGATCGAATTCTCTATCCCAACGATTTCTCCTTTTTTGTTTACCCACTTCCCAAATGCCAAAGGA
>JACRFA010000227.1 GCA_016218065.1 Ignavibacteriota bacterium
AGGATTCTCTCTTTCGGTTTTTCCAGTCCAAAATGATCTTCGTCGAGAATGGCCTTGACGTGCTCGACATTCAAATTGTCCTTCGTTCGCTTGTGCCAGGGCACGCTGATCATCCAGTCCAGATAGCCGCGGATGACCGTTGACTCGGGTGAAAGCGACGGCGTTTTCTTGAGCTTCACAAACTCCTCCATCGCCTTCTCTTCGACGGCCTTAGGCATCTTTGCCTTCTTGATATCGTCGCGCAGCTTCAACAGCTCCGGCGAGGATTCTTCGTCGCCCAGTTCATCCTGCAGAATGCGAATCTGCTCTTGAATGAAAAACTTCCGCTGCGACTTGGCGATGTTGTCGTGCACCTTCGAGTCGATTTCTTTTTCAATCTTCAGAACATCGTTTTCCGAATTCAGAATGCGAATCAGCTCGTGCAGTTGTTCGCGTGTGCGCGTGATCTGCAAGACTTTCTGCTTCACATCCACATTTTGCAGGATGTTTGAAGCGATGTAAAACACTTTGCGCTGCACGTCTTTGGTGTTCTCGAAGGCAAGCAGTACTTCGCTTGGAATGTTTCTGTTGAGATGAACGTACTCAGCGAACAGACTGGAGGTGTGCCGCAGCAACGCGTCCAGTTCGGAGTCCATCGTCGTATGTTCGAAGTTGATTTGCACTTCAGCTTCGAGAAACTTTCCGTTGGGGATGAAGCGCTTGATGGAGGCCTGCACGACGCCATCGACCAGAATCTTCATCAGGCCGTTGGGCAGCTTGAGGATCTGGATGATCTTCGCGATGGTTCCTTCGTGGTAGATGTCTTCCACGCCAGGCTCTTCCGTCACGGAGTTGCGTTGCGCCGCAAGGAAAATAAACTTCTCGCGTTCGAGCGATTCGTTCACTGCTTTCAACGACGACTCGCGTCCGACGAGAACGGGGAAGATCATGTACGGGAACACCACCACGTCCCGTAGGGGAAGAACCGGCAGTTGATTCGGAATGGTATCGAGTTGATCCGCGTATTGCGGACCACCGGCTAACACATCGCTTTGCATGATTACGGATTGATCACTTCAAGATAGAAAAAGGTGTCGCGACGACACCTTGACGCTCTTTGCACCGGAAAAATATACCAAGATATTCAAGGGATGTCAAGAAAACTTCAGGATGCGATTGCGAGGAGTCACCTGTGATCTGTCGAGGGCACATCGAGAAAAAGTCATCGACAGGAGATTCTTCCTCCTCGTCAGAAAACGGCGGGACTCAGAGTTTAGAGTAAAAATTAGGTGACCGCCAGTCCCCCACCAGCGGTCACCTATCCTTCTCACGCACACTCGGTGCGTGAGTACGGAGATTCGATATTACGCCGGTTGATGCAACACTTCGTCGAGTGTCCGGAGTAACTTATCTGTCGTGTACGGCTTCGGCAGGAAGCGAATCGGTTTTCTGCTCGCCGCCTCTGCCGCTTTGAATTTTTCCGTTGAGCCGCTCACGGCAATCACTCGCACTTCGGGATCCATCTTCTCTAATGCGCGTATCGTCGATGGTCCGTCCATGTACGGCATAATCATGTCCAACACAACAAGCTTTACATCATCTTTGTGCTGCAAGAAGAGCGAGAGCGCTTCAATGCCGTCGTTCGCGACAACCGTCCGGTAGCCGTGTCGTTCGAGCGAGTCCTTCGTAATTTCGCGGATGATCGGTTCATCCTCTGCAACCAGCACAAGCTCGCCGGCGCCTTCAGGAATGCCGGTCTCTTGCTGCTCGGCAACGTCGGGCGAGCTTGATTCGAGCGCGGGGAAGTACACAGAAAACTCCGTGCCCTTGCCGGTCTCTGTTTGCACCGTGACAAAACCGTTGTGCCCCTTGACGATCGCGTGCAGCGTGGAAAGCCCGATGCCTGTGCCTTTGCCGACTTCCTTTGTTGTGAAGAACGGCTCAAAAATCCGATCCAACACTTCCGGCGGAATGCCTGTGCCGGTGTCTTTCACTTTCAGAATCACGTAGGGGCCGGGCTTCGCTTCCGGATTCATCGCGGCGTAGTTACGATCGAGCGTCGTATTGTCGGCGGCGATGCTGACCGTGCCGCCGTTCGGCATTGCATCGCGCGCATTGACGCAGAGGTTCAGCAACACCTGATGCACCTGCGTCGGATCGCCGTGAATGTTCCAGAGTGATTTATGGAGAAACGTTTTCAGCTCGACGTTCTTCGGGAAGGACTGCATCGCGAACGTTTGCATTTCCTTCACGATGTGTGAGAGCGACATCAGCGTGCGCTCGCCTTCGAAGCCGCGCGCAAACGTGAGAACCTGCTTCACCAGTGCGCCGCCGCGCCGCGCGCTATTCTCGACCAGCCGGAGTATCTGTTTGCTCTGATCATCGGGCAGCTTCTTCTCCAGTAGATTGACGGACAGGAGAATGGGTGAGAGTACATTGTTCAGGTCGTGCGCAATGCCGCCCGCCAGCGTGCCGATGCTTTCCATCCGCTGTGTGCGAAGAACCTGCGCTTCGAGACGTTTCTTCTCGGTGATATCGCTGTTGATCACCAGCAACGATTTCGGCTCGCCGTCATTATCACGCACAAGCGTCCAGCGGCTCTGCACCGTGACCTCTTTGTCATCCTTCGTCGTCTGTTTCAGCTCGCCGCTCCACTCGCCGCGTTCAAGCGCCACCTTCAGCGGAGTGCTTGACGGTGAGAAGGAGACGCGCTTGTACAACATCTCGCCGGCATTCTTGCCGAGAATTTCTTCCGCCGTCCAGCCATATAATCGCGCGGCGCTCTTGTTCCAGTACACGATGTGGCCTTCCAGGTCGTGCACAGCGATCGCGTCCTGCGCTTTGTCGAGCAGCGCCGCTTGCTCGCGAATCTGCGCTTCCACCCGGTGTCGCTCGGCGATCTCTTCTTTCAGCCATTGCGTCCGCTCTTCGACTTTCTTCTCGAGCGTCTCACTGAGCGTCTTCAATTCATTATGCGCTTTCGCCAGCTCATTGTTCTTGTCGATCATCGATTCGTAGGTCGAGACGAAGAAGTTCAGCACTTGCTGGCGGCTGGCGCGAATGGAGTATTTCTTGGATTCAAAAACGATTTCGATGACGTCGGATGAATCGGCGACTGACGCTGCGGATGCCGCGAGCATCGCGCGAACACAGTTAAGCAGCTTCTGTGTGTCGTACGGTTTTGCGATGAATGTGTCTGCCCCCGATTCGAGTCCGTGCAGCACATCGGTCGGGTCGGAGTGAGAGGTGAGCAAAATAATCTGCACGCTCTTCAGCGACTGGTCGGCGCGAATGGCGCGGCACAATTCATACCCGTGCATCACGGGCATCATGATGTCGCTGATGACCAGCGCGGGGCGCTCCCGCCTCATCGACTCCAGCGCTTCCATGCCGTTCGCTGCAACCGAAACAGCGTAGTTGTTCTGCTTAAGAATGAACTGCAGCTTCATTGCCTGCATCTGCTCATCCTCCACAATCAGAATTCTCGGTCTAAGCTCGTCTCCCATCATTCGCATGCATCTACCCTCTCATCAAGTCCATCATGAGGCCGCAACACTCTCGAATTCGCGAAAATGTTCCCTCAGCTGCGTCAGTATTTGTCCGAGTTCTTCAAAAGCTTGTTCTGCTCCGTCGAAGGTCGTGTTCCGACCCATCTGCTCAAGTTGCAGCGCCGTATCATAAGCCTTCTTCGCGCAGAGATTGCCGACCGCGCCTTTAAACGTGTGCGCCGATCTGTGGAGCGCTTTCGTATCCCGCGACTCAATTGCGGCGGCGATTTCGGCCATCATCTGATCGGCGTTCTTCATGAACACTTGCGCGAGTTGCCCCAGCAGTTCTGTGCTGTCGAGACATTGCTTCAGCGCTTCGGCGCGATCGAACATCAGCACGTCCGCTGCAGGTGCGGAACTCGCGGCCTTCGCCGGTACGATCGGTTCCATCAACTTCAGCTCGGTCCGCGTGACTGCCTCACCAGGCGTCGAGCCGGCGCGCGCCGCCGATGTTGTTGGCGCGATGCCATCCAGAATTTCAAACAGATGTTCCGTTCGAATGGGTTTGGAGACGTAATGATCCATGCCGACCGACAAGCATTCCTCGCGATCCTTCGCCATCGCATGCGCGGTCATCGCGATAATCGGAATGTGTCCGCCTCTCGTTTTCTCGCGCTGACGAATCTGCCGCGTCGCCTCAAGACCATCCATGACGGGCATCTGAATATCCATCAGCACGGCATCGAACTGCTCCTTCTCAAGAATATCGAACGCCTCCTTGCCGTTGTTGGCGATGCGAATATCGTGTCCCTTCTTCTCCAGAATCGCGACGGCAAACATCTGATTCACCGGATTGTCTTCGGTCAGGAGAAGACGCAAGAACGTCGTCTGCGCGAGATCATTGCTCAGAACTTTGTGCGCTCTGTTCGTTTGTTCGGGCGGCTGCGCCATCAGCGTTTCGATGATCGCGTTGAACAACTCCGATTGAATGATCGGTTTCTTCAGGTACGTTCGGATGCCCAATGCGCGGCAGCGATCTGCATTCCCTTTCTGTGTGGAGGAGGAAAGCATGATGATCTTCGTCTGCAGGGTAAGTCCGCGTCGCTGCATTTCTTCCGCCAACTGAAAGCCGTCCATCTCGGGCATCATCACGTCGAGCAACATCAGCGGGAACGGCGTGCCTGCGCGGTGGGCAATCGCCAGTTCTTCGAGCGCAGCCTTGCCGCTTTCCACGAGCCTCGGGCGCATCCGCCAGTTGGTCAGCATCACGTCGAGGATGTAGCGGGACGTCGCGTTGTCATCCACCACAAGCACGCTCAGATTGTCGAGCGAGTGGTTCGCTGCATTGACGACAACAGGTTGATGCTGGCGCAGTTTGAATTTTCCGGCGAAATGAAACGTGCTGCCGCGTCCCAGTTCGCTTTCCACAGCCAGCGCCCCGCCCATCATCCCGATGAGCTGCGTCGAAATGGAAAGGCCAAGCCCGGTGCCGCCAAAGCGCCGCGTGATCGAGTGATCCGCCTGCGAGAACGGATCGAAGATATTCTGTAGTTGATCTGCCGGTATGCCAATGCCCGTGTCCTGCACCGCGAATCGCAACACGACATCCTGCTCCGACGCGAGTTCCGTGTGAACATGCAACGACACTTCGCCGCGCTCGGTGAACTTGATGGCGTTGCCGACCAGATTGGTAATCACCTGATTCATCCGAACAGGATCGCCGACCACGCGCATCGGCACGTCAGAGGCAATGTCGCATGCAAGCTCCAGTTCTTTTTGATGCGCACGAACCGCAAGCGCCTTGAGCACCAGCCCGATCGTGTCGCGAATGTCGAACTCCGTTGCCTCCAGCTCAAGTTTCCCGGATTCGATCTTTGAGAAGTCGAGGATGTCGTTCAGAATCGTGAGCAACGCTTCCGATGAGCTGCGCACGGTTTCGAGATACGTCCGTTGCTCCACGCTCAGGTCCGTATCCAGCGCAAGCTCCGTCATGCCGATGATGCCGTTCATCGGCGTTCGGATCTCGTGACTCATGTTGGCAAGAAACTCGGATTTGTATTTTGCCGATTGCTCGGCGGCTTTGCGCGCCACTTCCAGCTCAACGCCCCGTTGCTGCAACTGTTTGTTGAACTGACGCACGCGCGCGGCTTCCTTTGCCAGCAAAATAATTCCGTAGAGTCCGATCGCAAACACAAATCCCCCCACGAACATCGAGACTAGCCGTTGCTGGTCGATCTCCCGTTGATACGGATCGAGCGAATAGACGAGAACAACGCCCCCGAGTCGGCGCTGCTGCGACGCAATTGGCGTGTACACCGTAATGCTGCTTTCGTCGGTCTCGATGTATTGTTCAGCGATGTGCAAATTCTTGTCGAGCGTTGTCTTCCGGGGGTTGTACGCCATCAGAGAAGAATCCTTTTCGCCGGCGATCGTCACGTAGGTAACGTTGCTGTCCTTCTTCGCCCACTCAAAGGCGCGCCGCACCATGTCGAAGTTATGTTCGTTCAGTCCCGTGCCCACCGAGAACGCGAGCATTTCGCTCAACGTGAGCGCTTGCTTTCTCGCCGCTTCGGTGCTTGATTTCCGCTGGTTGGCCGGGTAGTAGGTTAGCCCAAACACAACAATTGCCACCCAGGGAATCGCGAATGCGGCGATGAGCTTCACCTGATACGAGGAGCGAATTTCCTTAAGCTGTTTCATGTACGGTTCTGCGATGTGTCCTCTCAATGATTTTTCTTCATGGGTTCAATCAACATGCCAGCGAATTACCTGACATGATGCTGAGAGAACGACCGCTTTCCGCGACGGATCGCGCAAACGCGCCTAGCGATTCTACAATTGTGAGTTTGCCGATGCAGAGACATCGTTCCATCTTGATGATGAATCTTGTATATTGCGCCCGCAGAAAACGCGCGGAACGAGGCAAGATGGGTTTCAAGATTCAGGTGCACGATTCACGAAGGATTCACAGTTCACTCATAACTCGAAATGATATGGGGCTTCCGACGGGTTCCCCCGTCAAACCGACCGATAATGCCTGCCTGTCGGTAGGCAGGCCGCGACGCCTGACTGCCGTTAGGCAGGCGAGACATACTACCTCGTCTCAAACGCCTGCCTGCCGGCAGGCAGGAGGTCGCCCTGTGAACCGCAGAGGTCGGGACACCTGCCCGCCGGTCTACGACTCCAAGAGTCTACGACTCCAAGAGTCTACGACACAAAAAGGCAGCGCCATCGCACGGCTCACAGTCAAATCCATTTGCAGAACTCTGGGTGTGTTCAATGTTTTCAGCAGTACCAAAGGAGGGAGCAATCATGCTGAAGATTGAAGTCAGCAACAGCACGCGCGAAACTCAAGGCCGCCGCGTCTCGATGATGGCCGACGCGCTCATCGGATCGGAGATTCTGAAGATTGCAGCCGACATACGCGCAATCACCGCTGAGGGAAAATCCGTCTGCAATCTCACCGTCGGCGATTTCAGTCCGTCAGAGTTTCGCATCCCGCGATTTCTGGAAGAGAACATTCGCGAAGCGCTGCAACGCGGAGAAACAAACTACCCTCCATCCGACGGAATGCCGGTCCTCAAGAAATCGATCCTCGGCTTTTACGAACGACGACTGAATCTACACTACTCGCTCGACTCTGTGCTAGTCACCGGCGGCTCACGTCCGGGCATCTATGCGACCTACCAAACGGTTGTCGATCGCGATGATCGCGTTGTCTATCCCGTGCCATCCTGGAATAACAATCACTACTGCCACTTGTCCGGCGCACAAGGCGTCCCGGTGGTGTGTGCGAGCGATGATGCCTTTCTGCCGACACGCACAACACTTGAGCGCGTGATAAAGAATGCTCGCCTTCTCGCACTCAACTCTCCGCTGAATCCGACGGGCACGGCGTTCACCAGAGACGCGCTTCTCGGCATCTGCGATCTCGTGCTCGAAGAAAATGCCCGCAGGTCGCGCGCAGATCGGCCGCTCTATCTCATGTACGATCAGGTGTACTGGATGCTTACGTTCGGAGGAACGGAACACTACACGCCGGTCGGCCTTCGGCCCGAGCTTGCAGAGTACACAATTTTTGTCGACGGCATCTCGAAGCCGTTCGCCGCAACCGGCGTTCGCGTTGGATGGGTTGTCGGTCCGCCGGACATCATACAGAAAATGTCGGGATTCATCGGACACGTGGGCGCGTGGGCGCCCCGCGCGGAACAAGTCGCCGTTGCAAAGCTGCTGAGCGCGACCGATCATGTCAACGGCTACCACAAAGAGATGAAAGCCGGAATTCAGGCGCGACTCAACGCGTTGTATGCGGGCATGACCGCGCTGCGCCGCGAAGGTTTTCCCGTCGATGCCATCACGCCAATGGGCGCAATCTATCTCACTGCCCGCTTTGCGCTCACGGGCAAACGCACACCCGACGGATCGCTGCTGCAAACGAACGAAGACGTGCGCATGTACCTGCTCTCTGCCGCCGGCCTTGCGATCGTGCCGTTCCAGGCGTTTGGTATGAAGGAAGACAGCGGCTGGTTCAGACTTTCTGTGGGAACAGTTTCGTTGAAAGAACTGGACGAGATGTTTCCACGACTTCGCGCTGCTCTGAGCGCGCTTACCTAGACATCACAACATCACAGTGAAATCATTCTCAGAAATCTTCGCCTCGGCAATACGAACAGCGAACATTCCCGCGAGAACTCTCGCGCCGGATGAATGCCGTGCGTCGCGCGACCAACTCTGCGCGCTTTGCTACGCCGTAACGTTGGACTACGACGCGGAACTGCGGCTCAAGAACAAAGCGCTGCAGGAATTCTGGAAGACACTTCGTCTCCCGACTCCGCTCGAACCGCTGGTTGTATCGCCCGCCGGCAGGCATTACCGCACGACATCAAAACGAAAAGCCTTCACGTACCGCGGCGGCGTGAAACTCGGCCTCATCAGTCCGACTCACGACGGCACGCTAAGACCAATCAATGTTCTGCATTGTGCGATCGAGCCGCAGGAGCACACGGCGATCTATCGACAGGTGCAGGAGAGTATCGAGAAGCCGTACGCCAGCCGTCTCGCGAAAGCGTTGAACTACGTCATCATCAAAGGAAACTACTCTGAGCAGACAGTTATTTTCAACGTACAAGACACCTCGCCGGAAGTCGTACGCGCGGCAAACACGTTATCAAAGTCGCTGACGAGCAAAATCCCCGGCGTCATTGGCGTGTTTTTGTATGAAGACGATTCCCGTCCCGCGTACTACATGGGCTCGCGCGACAATAAGCGTCAGCCGAATTTCAAAAAGCTGTTCGGCAAAGCCGAGGTGTTTCATCGGATCGGGAGCCGGAGCTTTCTCTTCTCGCCGCTTTCCTTTTCGCAAGTGAATCTCTCCATTCTGGACCGCCTGATCAGCACAGTCGGGACACTGTTGCGGCCGGGCAATGAAGCGACGCTCTTTGATCTTTACTGCGGCTATGGCATGTTTGCCCTGAGCCTCGCGGGGAGCGTGCGTTCTGTTGTTGGAGTAGAATTATCTGGGTCATCGATCGAGTCGGCGATCAGCAATGCGAAGCGTCAGCGCGTCGCTAATGCGCGATTCATCCGCAGCGACATCAACGCCGAATCCATCGAGCGAGTGATGAAGAACGCGTCTTCGTCCGACGTGGTGATTCTCGATCCGCCGCGCAGCGGCACAGCCGAAGGCGTGATTGAAGGTATTGCCGCGAGAGAGCCGGCACGTGTTGTCCATCTCTTCTGTGAGATTGATTTGATCGCGTCAGAGCTGAAGCGCTGGACAAAAAGCGGCTACACATTGACGAAGGCAATTCCGTTCGACATGTTTCCCGGCACCGCTACGGTTGAGACGATGGCGCTGCTGACGCCCTCGGTTGCTTGAGAAGTGATTTATGAATATGTTTTTCCATGGATATCGCTCTTCCATACCTCAGCGTCGAAGAGAACGCGGTTCTGTCGGCTATCAAGGTTGCCCTGGCCAAGTTGTTGCATGACCAGTCCTACCGATTGATTCTGTTTGGCTCGAAGGCGCGCGGCGATTTTGACAAGACTTCAGATCTCGATCTCGCGATTATCGTTGACGATTTGGATCGCAGTATGAAAAATGGGATCATGATGGCTGTCGCCGATGTCGAACTTGAACACCTTTACTACGTTTCGACGCTGATTCTTTCCACAGCGGAATTCAATCACCTCCGCGCGCGTGAACGCCGGATAGCCCGCGAAATCGAATCGGAGGGCATCGAGATATGACGGCGGTTAACCGAGCTCTGAATGTCACCGAGGAACTTCAACGAGGAAATGATTCTCTCGCAGCCGCTGATGCGCTTGCCGAGCGGCAACTCTGGGCAGATGCGATATCACGACTGTACTATTTCCTCTTTCACTCCGCGCGGGCGTTGTTAT
Source organism: Ignavibacteriota bacterium (assembly GCA_016218065.1). Lineage (GTDB taxonomy): Bacteria > Bacteroidota > Ignavibacteria > UBA10030 > UBA6906 > CAADGV01. Next base: position 9,870 of record JACRFA010000227.1, read on the forward strand.
TTACCCGAGGCTTCGAACCAAAAAGTCATGAGGGGCTGCTTCGGCTCATCGGTATGCACTTCGTGAAAACAGGAATTCTTGCACCGAAAGATTCTCACGTTCTCACGCAGATGCAGAAATATCGCGCGGAGGCCGACTATAACGCGTCATCTGTGTTCACTGGCGACGACTTTGCAGAATTCAAGCGTCTCGCGGTGGAAGTCGATCTCAACATCCGGACATATCTCAAAGAACAGGGATATCGATTCTGATTTCATCACGTCTTACGGAAGGCACTTCATGCGGTCAACACTCCTTGCGGCTGTATTTCTTTATTCTCTCTCCTTTGCAGACTACACGACGCCAAACACGGGCATCAATTGGACTCTCGACAGTCTCGTCGCGTACTCGGGCGGCTCACTCACTGGCTCCTTTCCGAACTACGCGCAGAACGATCTGATCACGATTTCAGCCGCCGACCGCGTCGTCATTCCGCCCGGCTCGATCATCAGCGTTACAGCCGGATCAGGGAAAGGCTTCACGGTGTTCGGCACGTTGAGCGCGATCGGCACGCTCACCGATTCGATTATTGTGAAGGGTACGACCGACAGCGCAGGGTGGTATCGCGGCTTCAGAATTGAAGACAGCGCGGTGGATTCGTTGTGTGTGTTTGCCTATTGCAGAATCATGAACGCGGCCGAAGGCGTTCACTGCCTGAATGCGAGTCCGACGATTCGGAATTCTCTCTTCACAAAAAATAGCTCAAACGGCGTGCGCACATTCACGGCAAGCCCGACGATCCGCAATTGCGTGTTCACGTTCAATCGCCAGTCGGCAATCACAGTCAATGTCAGCTCATCGCCGCTCATCGAGAACAACATCTTCTCTTACAACAACTATCTGAACACCGGAGCGCGCAACGCGATTGCCGTTGGCGGACAGGGTACGAACAATCCGATTATTCGCGGGAACGAAATCTTCAACCAAAATTACTATCGCGCCGGCGCCATCGGACTCAGTACGCTCACATCATCCGACGTCTGTAATCCGCTGATCGAGAACAACTACCTGCACGACAACAGCTTCGGCGTTGCGACAACAGCATTCTCCGTCGGGGGAACGATTCAGCCGATGATTCGGTACAACAGAATCGAGAACAACCGCATCAATCCCGACCCGATGGTTTCCGGCAGCGGCATCACGATGCAAGCCGGCGGACCATCGAACGCGCCGATCATTACGGGCAACCACATCAAGGGAAACTACTGGG
>JACRFA010000226.1 GCA_016218065.1 Ignavibacteriota bacterium
GACTATCGCCCCAGTTGCGCTCGTATAACTCTCGATCTGATGATCAAGCTTCGTCGTTCCATCCGATGACGTGAACAGAATATCATCTGCGTCTGCTTGAGCTTTGCTCTGAAGGTCGGCGTCTGTTCTATTGATAAGAACGGGGAAGCTTGTATGCGGCCCGGCGCCGACTTTTGTGTAGTCGATGGTAATGGCTTTGCGATAGGTCCAGCTGGCATTGTACCAACTCTGTGCGGGCAACGAACAGAAGACAAACACTGTCGCGCCAAGTAACGCCAAACTCACGCGCGCAGCACGGATGACTTGCGGTGTATGATTGTGCTGTTCTGTAGATCGCATGTTTATGTAGTGAGATACTGTTTTGATCACAGCAAGAGTACGCAGCGCAACATCGAGCGCGCCTCTTCCTCGCATCTCAATTGCTTCGTCTAACAGGCTGTTGAAAAAGGCCCTCATGTCATTCCGATGGAGCGCTTCGACTTCGCTCAGCACAGGCTGCGCGACTGAGGAATCTCTCTCTTTGGGGATGAGATTCTCCCGAAGGGATTCCTTCGGCACTCACCCCGCTAAAGAGCGTCGGGGTTCGTCCGAAGGACCCCTTTGGGAGAATGACATTGACTTCAGTTTTTCAACAGCCTGCTCTAGTTGTACTCCTCCCCTCTGAACCTTCTCCCCCAATTCAAAGAAGCCCAAACTCGTGCCAGCAAGTCCGGTAATGAAACTGCTGATAGACGCTGTTTTTGAGAGATCGGCGGATTACGAAAGCCCTTGCGCCGTACAGAATCAGACAGATGGAGAATATCGGCCAGTGTCAGACACCAGAGCGACGAGAAACGTGGACGAGAAGTAGCATGTTCGAGATTCTGGTTTCATTTTTTTTAGAATAAAGTGGAGCGCTCAGAACAATGAGGGTTTTCGTCCACGTCCCGAGGCTCGTCGCTTTACACATGGCCACGCACCGTTGGGCGACGAGGCTCGTCGCCCTACACTCTGGTGCGTGGTGCCCTCCACCGAAAAGAATCCGGAGAACGCTGAGCTTTCATCACTCTCACTTCTTGAAGAAAGGTCGATGCTCGCACTTCGGTTTTCTACAATCCTCGTGTGCATCCTATCTCCTTTCCTCCAGCACAATGATCTGATTCAATCATGTTTTGGAACAAAAGTGATCAGAAAGTCCGAGCCACTCGCGTCGGCATGCGGCTTGCTCGAAACTGATGTTGCAAGGTGGTTCACAGCGCGCAGAACGCGCGAAGTGGATCGCTGCATTCGCAGACGTGATGGCAACACCGGACAATCACCAACTACGATACAGAAGAGATGAATAGTGGTCACCTCATACTCACGATTGGGGCATTGATGCTTCTGTTGACATCGCTCTTGTCCATCAATCGTATTCTCTTGATGTCCGACGAGGATCTCAGCGCTGCACAAACCGACATGCTCGCGATGAGTCTGACCTCATCGTACCTCGACCTGGCACGCGGAATGGCGTACGATCGCCTGCTTGACACGACATCGTACCTCATCACCGATCCATCGGTGTTTGTTCCATCGGGCGTTCTTGGACCTGACAGCACCGATGAAGACACGTTGACCACATTCAGTGATATCGATGATTTCGATGGCTATGAATTGGAGATACCCATCAGAGCAAGCGATCAACGCTACAAGAGCAGGTTCGCCGTCCATTATGTTACGGATGCGAACCCGGACCAATTTTCATCGACGCAGACTTTTTTGAAACGCATTGATGTGCAAACATGGCGGACCTATCCTCCCGCACCCAAGACCCGTCCGCCGGATACACTCAAGGCATTTGTCGTTCTCAGTTATGATGATTTGAATTGACATGCAAATAATTCGGGAGACATAGAGTGTCATCAATCATCGAATACACGCTCTCGATGATAATCGGCGCGGCCATCATGATGATTCTGGTGCGCGCACAAGAGCAGACGGCCGAGGCGACCATGTTGGCATCGAACGATCAGAGCGTTCAGTCACTCTGCGCTTCAACCGCTGAGGTGATCGAATACGACATGGCCAACATCGGCGACGGTGTCACCGCCGGATCGCCGGCAGTGCTGACGGCAGACAGTTCGCGGGTCGTCTTCCTCACAGACTTGAATGATGATGGCGGCATTCCGGATACGATTACGTATTACACCGGCGACAGTACGACGGTGACATCGACGCCAAACACGCATGATCGACATCTGTTCCGAAGAACGAATCTCACACCAGTTCAGAAGATCGGACTTGTGACACGATTCATCTTTAGGTATGCAACACGAACAGGGGAGATTCTCACAATGCCGGTGTCGTCGATCCGCCGCATCGAGATCTACACGATCGAGTTTTCGATGGAGGTGCAAAGTCCCAGCGGCGTCACTGCACATGTCGGCGGAAATCCATCGAAGTACTCATCGGCATTCTGGCAACGAACGTTCGCACTCAATTGAGTGCATCAACTTAATATCGGAGGAACATAACAATGGGTGGAAAAGCGCTTTTGGTAGTAGTGGTCGGATTTATGATCGTCTCGGCCTACACCGTGTCAACGCTTCGCTCGTCTTCGGAGCGCGCCGGAACGAATGCATCATTGAGCGCGGCCAAGGAGAACTCGAAACGACTTGCGCTCTCGGGTGCGAAGATGACACTCGCGCGCATCAACCAGGATACGTCCTGGACTGGGAATCTCAACCGATCGCCGAGTCTGTCGGATGGCGGCTCGTTCACGGCGTCGATGCAACGCATTACAGGATCAAACATGTCTATTCTTCGCAGCATCTCCACGTATCCCGTGCAGGGCACCGCCGCGTTGCACGATACGGTTGATCTGCTTCTTCAGAAGAACACGCGCAACAGCTTTTCTATTCTTGCATGGATGAGCAACACCGAAGACAACGTTACGTGGATTACGGGAGATACTCTGTGGGGCAAGATGCACACCAACGGCAAGCTGAAGGTCAGCGGATCGCCCTGCTTCACAGGATTCGTTTCGAGCACAGCCGGTTTCTTGCAGTTGCCGGGCATCGGAACGAATTTGGGAAGGTATCTTGCAGGTTACAATCCGGCCGCCGACAGCATCGTTCTGCCGACATCTCTGTCGGAGCTGACAGCAGCAGCTTCTTCCGGTGGGAAGAATTATGGCAGCACAATTTGGGTGAATCTCAATCCCAACTCATCGTCTGATGGCAATGGCGTGGCAGAGATTCGCACAAGCGCCACCGGACCGATTGTCGAAACCGTTTCGTTGAACGCACCATTCAATGGCGTCATCAGAAGCAGCGGAGTGATCCGCGTGAAAGGAACACTGGACGGAAGGTTGACGATTACTTCTGCGCAAGACATTTACGTCGATGACAACATCGTCTATGAGCGCGATCCGAGATCGACGTCGTCGAACGATGTGCTTGGTTTGGTTGCTGAGGATGACATTATTGTTACCGACAACACCGTAAATCGCTCCAACTGTACGATTCATGCGAGCATCTTCGCGAGGGATGGATCCTTCAAGGCTGAGAACTACAATTCGCGTCCAGTCTCTGGTCAGTTGCAAATCCTGGGATCGATCGTGCAGAATATTCGCGGTCCCGTCGGGACGTTTCAGCCCTGGACCACGACGCTCAAGAGCGGATTCTCGAAGCGTTATGCGTACGATCAGCGACTTGCCGACGAATCATTTCGTCCGCCGTTCTATCCCGGCTTCATCTCGTCGCGGCTGACGATTGTGGACATTCGGTACGGCAACATTCAGGCAAACACAGCGACGAAGAAAAACAAATTGGGTCTCTAAGAAATAGGCCAGGCAGGACTTGAAAAGAACCGCCACAATGCATATCTTGTGATGCGAAAAATGCAGGGGTGGTAGCTCAGTTTGGTTAGAGCGCCTGCCTGTCACGCAGGAGGTCGCGGGTTCGAGTCCCGTCCGCCCCGCCCATAGCCCCGACATGAGTCGGGGCTTTTTCTTTTCCGCCATGAACTTCTACGTTTACATCCTGCAAAGTGAACTCGACGGCTCGTACTACGTTGGATATTCACACGACGTTGAACTGCGACTTGTGCATCACAACGATGGCTGGACAACTTCCACGAAGGCGAAGCGCCCATGGAAAATCGTGTACGTTGAGCCTGCTGCATCAAAGGGAGACGCGATCAAGCGCGAACGCGAGATCAAGCGCATGAAAAGCCGGGCGTTCATTGAGCGCCTGATTGCTCGCGCAGAAGCGCCTGCCTGTCACGCAGGAGGTCGTCCCGATGCCGACCTGTGAGACACAAAGAACGGCATCGGGAAGTCCCGTCCGCCCCGCCCATAGCCCCGACATGAGTCGGGGCTTTTTCTTTTCCGCCATGAACTTCTACGTTTACATCC
>JACRFA010000229.1 GCA_016218065.1 Ignavibacteriota bacterium
AACGACGTCGTACACTTTGATCGTGACGCGGCTGAGTTCCGGCGTCTGATATCTGATCTCTGTTGTTGGGTTGAATGGATTTGGAAAGTTTTGATGCAGCGCGTATGTCGTCGGCATCTCCCTCTGATCGCCAACAGCAAGCACAATGATCGCCACTTCATAGCTCTTCACACTCTGATTCTCATGAACGTCGATCGCACGGAGCGCGTAGTAGAGATTGGTATTGGCGGGGATGTTTGTGTCGGTGAAGCTCGTATCTCCCGTAGTTGCGTACGCCGTCATGGTATCAGGATTGAAGCCGGCAACTCTGCTGCGATAGATTTCGTAGCCCGCAAGATCAAGCTCCTCGTTCGGATTCCAGTGCAGCTTCACGGAACCGGCAACGAGATTGCCCGCAACATTGCCGGGCGCACGCGGGGGCAAGTTGTCAACTGAATAGCCGCTGTCGGGATTTGAGTCATAGAAGACATTCGGGGTGTTCGTTTGCGCCGATACGAGGAAGTAATGCTTGCCGCTGGTTCTTGATGACGAATCGTAAAGCGTCGCCGCTGTGTATGTGTACGATGCGAAGCGGTGAGCCGGTTGATTCGCAATCCACTCCCACGTGTATGACGTGTTGTTGATTGTTTCGATGCGATACACTGGTCCTTCAAAACTTCTCGTGACATCGCTTGCTGCTATCCGTCTTCCGGCTGGTGCAGCGTCTTGCGGCACTGCGCGCCAGATGCTGTAGAAAGGAAGGGTCGCGACATTTGTATCCAATCCCGATCGATTCCACGTCAGTGTCACTCGCCCGCCTTGATCGTTGGGGACATCGACCACAGAAACCAGAGCCGGTTCAGGAATCACCGGGGGAATTCCAACACCCGTCCGCAGGATGGCGCCGTGTACACCCACGATCGTTGCATTCGTGGAATCGGGATACGACACAGCGAACAATTCGCCCGCAACTCCGCTCGGCTCCGGTATCCATGTCGCGCCGCCGTTCGTTGTTCTGATGAGCCTGCCGAAGCTTCCCACAGCAATTCCGTTTCTTGCATCGCTGAAGGACACAGCTAACAGACCGAGCGTCGAGCCGCTGGTCTGGCTCACCCAATTGGTACCGCCGTTCGTTGTCTTCAGGATGGTGCCATTGCTGCCAACAGCAGTTCCCGTGTTGACGTCTGCGAACCACACTCCATTCAGATCATTCGTTGTTCCGCTTGTTTGCGTGAACCACGTGGTTCCGCCGTTTGTCGTTCTGATGATCGTACCATTCTTTCCGACGGCGGTTCCGCGTGCGGAGTCGGCAAACGACACGGCGAGCAAGAATCTGCTGACACCGCTCGTTTGTTGAACCCACGTCGCGCCGCCATCCGTTGTTCTGCGAATCAATCCTGTGGCGGCTGGTCCTGTGCCGACCACAGTTCCGTTCTTCGGATCCGTGAATGAGACTCCGAAGAACGCGGTGAACGCGACGCTGAATTGCGTGACCCACGTGGTGCCGCCGTCTGTCGTTCTCAAAATCTTGCCATCATATCCGCTCGCCGTTCCGATATTCTTACTGACAAAAGAAACGGCTTGAAGATCGCTCGTCGTTCCACTCGACTGTTCGACCCAATGCTCACCCGCATCCGTTGTTCTGAGGATCGCACCGCCTAAGCCCACAGCTGTCCCGGTCATTCCATCAACAAATGAAACGCCATGGTTGCTTTTGATTGTAGTGCCGCTCGACTGATGCACCCAATGGTTTCCGCCATCTGTCGTTCTGATAATCTCGCCCGCGAGACCGACAACGGTTCCGGTGTTTGCGTTGGTGAATGAAACTCCCTGAAGCAAGTTCGTTGTGCCGCTCTCTTGCGTCGTCCAACTGCTGCCGCCGTTCGTTGTCCTCAAGATCGTTCCGGTACTGCCGACGACAGTTCCGATAGTTGAATCAACGAATGACACAGCCTGAAAGCCGAGAACCGTTCCACTGTATTGACTCACCCAGTTGGTTCCGCCGTTTGTTGTTCGCAGAATGATTCCTGTCGTTGAGTTCGAGCCGACAGCAGTACCATTGTTTGCATCGGTGAAGGAGACGCCGTAGAGATCGCCCGTCGTTCCGCTCGTTTGCGGAACCCAATTGGCGCCGCCGTTGGTCGTTCGCAAGATCGTTCCCGATCCGCCGACAATCGTTCCATTGTTCGCATCTGTGAATGAGATGCCGTAATAGAACGCTGGCGCTCCCGTTTGTGGAGTCCATGTGGTTCCGCCGTTTGTTGTTCGCAAAATCATCGGCGCAAAAACGCTCGCATCAACTCCGATGATCGTTCCGGTGTTCGCATCCGAAAAAGCAACTCCCGTAAGCCATGCGGCTGAGCTGCTGTACTTCGGCACCCACGTCGTTCCGCCATTCGTTGTCTTAAGGGCAACAGCAAGAAAATTGTCCACGTCCGTGCCAACAGCATAGCCGATGTTTGCACCGGTGAAGGAGACGCCGAGCAACTTGAGAGTTGTGCCGCTTGTTTGAAGAGTCCAGTGCGACCCGCCGTCAGTCGTATGAATGATCGTGCCGCCTTCACCAACAGCCGTTCCATTGTTCGCGCCAGTGAAGGAAACGCCGTACAAAGGATTCCCCTGAGGCAACGGCTTCTGCCAACGCCATTGGGCATTCGTTCTCATCGTGAAAGCAAACATCAACGCAAGTGCAACGGCAGACATACGGTAGTAGTTGTTCATTGTCCTCTCCTGATTGTTTGTAAGGCGAGATTGTTGTTGTGCGAAAAGAAGAAGTTCTTGCAGTGAAAAACAATGACGTATCCACGTCATTTTATTACGGGGCGATGATGGCTTACCGCTTCACTTTCAGCACTTTCGCAACGGCGGCAGTGCGCGAATGGACGTGCAACTTGCTGTAGATGTTCCGGATGTGATTGTCAATCGTGTGGTAGCTGAGGCAGAGGACATCGGCGATTTGCTTCTTTGTTTTTCCATCCACCAAAAACTTCAATACCTCGCTCTCTCGTTCGGTAAGGTCGTATTCTTGCACCGGCGCGTTCAGCCGCGTGAACACATCGAGAACTTTGCGGGCGATCTTTGCATTCATCGGAGCGCCGCCTTGCATCACCTCGCCGATAGATTCGATGATCTTTTCTTTGGGAGAAGTTTTCAGAATGTAGCCGGAAGCTCCCGCCGCGAGAGAGTTGAACACGTTCTCGTTGTCGTCATGTACGGTTTGAATGATGACGGCAGTGTTCGGGGATATGGATTTGAGATGGCGAATTCCTTCGACGCCGCTCATGCCGGGCAACCCGATATCGAGCAAGATGACGTCGGGCGGCGGCTCTTTGCGTAGTGCGCGAAGCGCGTCTTCGCAGCTCGCGTAGCTTCCCGCGCAGACGAATCCTTCCGTTGTGTTCAGCAAGTCTTCGATGGTTGAGCGGAAGTAATCATTGTCTTCCACAGTCCAGACGATTATCCGTTCAGTGTGATTGTTCATGCGGGAAACATAGATAACTTTGGGGTGAATGGGAATGACGCATCCACGTCATTTTGCGCGGCGCACTTCCACGACGGTGCCGTTGTTCGGAGAACTTTCCATGTGTAGTAATGCGTGCAGTCGTTCGCTCCGTACCTGAAGGTTGTTTAAGCCGCTTCCCCTGCGCACGCCTTGAGGGTCGAATCCCACTCCGTTGTCGCTGATACGCAACAGCAGTCCGTCGTTACCGCCAATATCGATCGTGACATGCGAGCAGCGCGCATGCCGGACGATGTTGGTCAGGCATTCTTTGTAAATGAGAAAGAGGTTTCGCCGGCTCTCGAGATCCGGCAGATCGAGAAACGCGTCGCTGCCGAGATTCACTGTGCGGCTAACGCCATCGAGCATGGAGTCCGCAAGGTCTTTCATTTTCTCAACGAGCTGCGCGCCGTCATCATGTTCCGGTCGGATGAACCACACGATTTCGCGCATGGCATCAATGACGCGAAGCGAGTTCTCGCGAATCTTGTCGAGACGTTGCCGATCGGAGTGATCGAGTCCCTTCGTCATCTGGCTTGTCAACGCGATAGCGCTCAGGTCGCTTCCCAGCTCATCATGCAGATCGGTCGCAATCCTCAAACGCATGCGCTCGATCTTCAGCAGCTGCTTCACGCGGTAGTTGTACACAAGAGCCACCGCGCCGAGAGCAGCGACAGCAAGCAGAATGCGAAACCACCACGTCATCCAGAATGGCGGGGTAATAACGAGCGTGAGCGACGCCCCCGCTTCATTCCAGATGCCGTCATTGTTCGAACCGCGCACGCGCAGTGTGTACTCACCGGGATCAAGGTTGGTGTAGCTTGCATACCGATTGGATGCAGAGACCCGATGCCAATCCTTGTCGAATCCCTCAAGTAAGTATGCGTACTGATTCTTTTCCGGCGACGTATAGCTCAAGGCAACAAATTCGAATGAGAAGAAATTCTGAGAATAGGAGAGCCGAATATTCTTCGTCGCCCAAATTGGATTGGGAAGAGGAATAGCTTCGTCGAAGACTTTGAACGATGTAAGGTACACAGGGGGAATCGCCGTGTTATCTTTGATCATGCCAGGAGAAAAGGAGTTCATTCCGTTGACTCCGCCAAAGAACAACTCTCCGTTCGCATTCTCAAAATACGCGCCCTGATTGAACTCGTTTGCTTGCAGCCCATCATTCTTGTCAAAATTCTTGAACGTTCCGCTCTTGGGATTGAACCTGCAAATGCCGGCATTCGTGCTGATCCATAAATTCCCCGACTGATCAGAGAGAATGCCGTAAATGACATTGTCCGGCAAACCATTCTCAGAAGTGAAGAACGTTGAACCCTTGGCAACAGGATCGAATCGTATCAAACCATTTCTGCTGCTTCCGATCCAAAGCAAGCCGTTCTTCTCCACGAACAACGTTGAGACTTCTTTGACTGATTCTGAATTCTGTTTCTGATCTTCGCGAGAGAGTTGGTGTTGCCTCATCGTCTCGTCTTTGGGATCATAACTCAGCAAGCCGCTTCCGTGAGTTCCGATCCAGAGTATGCCTTGCGAAGCTTCCCGGATAATTGTTATCGTCGAGCCTTGAAACAGGTTCGCATTCTTTTCTTGCGGAAAGCAGCGGGTGAACATTGCGCTTGCGTGATCGTACCGATCCAGTTCGCCCGAGTAGTAGCCGATCCACAAATCGCCGCGTCCGTCTGCATACAACGCGGTCACGTCGTCGCCGCTGAGTCCATTGGGGTGCGATGCAGTAGCGCGCGCATGATGTTCAAATATTCCCGTTGATTTGTCGTAACGGTCAAGACCGCCGCCAACTGTTCCTATCCAGAGAGAGTTCGGCGACGATTCTGCAAGCGAGAGAATTCTGTTGCTGCCAATGCCCTCAGGTTTGTGGCGGTCGTGCAGAAACGTCGCAACCACATTGCGCTGAGCATCAAAGCGCTTCAAGCCGCTGCCGAACGTTCCGACCCATAAATCGCCGACGCGGTCTTGAAGAATTGCCATCACAAGGATTGGATTCTGAGGGTCGCTGAGGTAGCCTTTGAAACGATTGTTGCGCGGGTCGTACGCGTACACACCGTGAAGGTACGTACCGATCCAAAGTATTCCGGAGTTATCTTCATACAAAGCAATGATCATGTCGTTTTGCAGATTCGCAATCTGCGTGACTTCTTGGGTACGAGGATTCAGCACACTCAAACCGAGTGCATACGCTGATCCTAACCAGACTGTGCCGTTCGCATCTTCAAACACCGGTCGAGTGCCTATGGCAGTCCCGGGAGAGTTCTTGATCGCACGAGTTTCAACATTGTACGATCGTAGTCCTTGGTCTTTCGTCCCAACCCACAACGCGCCTGAACGATCAACAAACAGAGAAGTGATATCCCCCGCAAGGTGAGTCTCCTGTTTGACATCAATGATGTTCTTTGCACATCCCGAAATTCCTTGCGTGTCGAGTTTCATCAACCCGGTTGTCGTTCCAATCCACAGCCGATTCTTTCTGTCTTCACAAATCGCGTTGACTCCTACGGGATTGCCAACTGCTCGATCCCTTCCGCGAAAACGAATGTGAGCAAACGAATCTGTCTCTCTGCAGTAGAGATCCAATCCCTGCGGAGTTCCAACCCAGATATTGCGCTGCGAATCCTCGAAGAGAACATTGATTCTGTTGTCGCTGACGGACGCCGAATCACTCCTGTTGTGAAGGTGATGATGGAATTTGTTCTCGGCAAGTACGTACCGGTCCAGCCCGCCGAAGATTGTTCCCACCCAAAGGTCGCCCCGTGAATCGCTCCGCAGACATAAGATCGAATTATCAGCAATCGATGCTTCGTCTGCTGCGTTATGTTTGAATGCAACGATCGAGTACCCGTCGTATCGATTCAAGCCACCCTGCGTACCAAACCACAGAAAACCCTGTGCATCCTGAACGATGGTGTACACCGTGGATTGCGACAATCCTTGTTCAAGTCCGATGTGATCGAAATTGAGGTTGGAAGATTGGGCGAAGAGCGGAGCAAACGATACAAACGAGAGCGCGATGCCAGCAACAACATTCCCGATGATGTCATCCTCTCTCATGGTTCTAAGTTAGGAAGGCCACTGGAGAAACTCAAGGCTGAACGTCATGGCAAAAACTTCCCCTGACCGACTGAAGGAATCCTTGCCAAAGTGAAGGAAGTGTACTACGCGGCGAGTCTTGAATCGGCACAACTCTTAGCAGGACATTTCATCGAACAACAACACTTCGGAAGTTGCCCCACTTCACAGCGCTCGGGTCGCACACCTTATTTCGACGGCGCTACTCGCTGCAGCACAGGGTTTGTCCTTGTACCCATTGTTTTCAAGAAGGCCGATGCCACTGAATCGGCTTTGTGCATTTCGTAGTTTCCATGCTTCTTATATACCGCAGAGCGAAG
>JACRFA010000230.1 GCA_016218065.1 Ignavibacteriota bacterium
GTTCAAATCAGAATAACCTGCACGATGGCGTCATGCACGTCTAACCGACGTGATCTCAAGAGCATTTCTTTTTACCCCACCTCACAGAATTCTGGAGAAGCGCTGTGAAGAAAAGAAAACCCGATTCGAAGAAAAAGAGATCCAAGAAATCACCAGCCCGGATCAAGTTTCCCCGTCGTAGTGCGGCGAGGCGAACCGCCGCAGAAGAAAATCCTGAACATCCATTCCCCATTGTCGGTATCGGTGCATCAGCCGGCGGTCTCGAGGCATTCATGCAACTCTTCAAGCATCTTCCGAACGACACAGGGATGGGATTTGTCGTTGTGCAACATCTCGCGCCTGAACACGAGAGCATGTTGCGCGAGATTCTCTCACGCGGCACAAAGATGCCGGTGACCGAAGTAACCGACGGGATCGTGGTTGAACAGAATCATGTTTACGTCATTCCTCCCAAAGCCGAGATGGCCATTCTGGAGGGACGGCTTCGTTTGGCGTCGCGACAGGATATGTCTCCGCTTTCTCTCCCCATCGATCACTTCTTCCGTTCACTCGCAGAGGACATTGCCTCGCGTGCAATCGGCATTGTGCTTTCAGGAACAGCGTCTGATGGTGCGCAAGGCATCAAAGCAATCAAAGCCGAAGGAGGCATCACGTTCGTTCAGGATGAGGAGACAGCCAAGTATCACGGCATGCCGCGCAGCGCCATTGAGACGGGGTATGTGGATTTTATTCTTCCCCCTGAAAAGATCGCACAGGAATTGGTACGCATTGCGCACCATCCCCTCATTGTGCCGGTGAAACCTCACGAGGATATCCTTCCCGATGATGGCAACGAACTCGCGCAGATTTGCCTTCTGCTGCGAAGAGAGATGGGGGTTGATTTCAGCCAGTACAAAGCTCCATCTTTGAAACGACGGATTCTGCGGAGAATGGTTCTGCACCGGATTGAAACTCCCCGGCAGTATTTCAAATTCCTGCAATCGAATCGAAAGGAAGTTGAGGCGCTGCACAACGATATTCTCATCAGCGTCACCGGATTTTTCCGCGACCCCGATTCGTTCAAAGCGCTTTCGGAAATTGTGTTCCCGAATATTCTGAAAGATCGCGACGCGAATACGCCTATTCGCATTTGGGTGCCGGGCTGCTCGACCGGCGAGGAAGCATATTCGATTGCCATGACATTATTGGAGTATCTTTCCGCACACTCTCTGACGGCACAAACACAAATCTTTGCCACGGATGTCAGCGCGACTGCGATCGAGAAAGCCCGCGCCGGATTTTTTCTTGAGGGTATTGCGAACGACGTGCCGCGGGACTTGCTCCGTCGTCACTTCACCAAGGTCGAGGGCGGCTATCAAATCAACAAGGGGATTCGTGATTTGTGTGTCTTCGCCAAGCAGAACATGCTGAAGGATCCCCCCTTCTCGAAGCTCGACCTCATCAGCTGCAGGAACGTGTTGATCTATTTCAACCCTACACTCCAACAGCGGCTCATGACGATCTTCCATTACGCGCTCAAGCCCAACGGTTTTCTGCTGCTCGGCACGTCGGAATCGATCGGCACATCGTCGGATTTGTTCACGATGATCGAAAAGAAGGCAAAGATCTATGTGCGAAAGACTGCAAGTCTGCCAACGCATTTCGATTTTGCCATACAGCCCGGCATACTGGGAGAACATGAAAAGAGAGAACGCCCGTATGAGAACTCACGGCCGGATTTGCAGAGACGCGTCGATCAGGTGTTGATGAGCAGGTACGCGCCCGCATCCGTCGTGATCAACGAAGACTTTGAGATTCTCCATTTCCGTGGACGAACCGGCAACTACCTTGAGCCGGCGCCTGGAATGGCAAGCTTCGGTTTGCTGAAGATGGCGCGCGAAGGATTGATTTCCGATCTTCGCTCCCTGGTGTTGCAAGCAAAGAAATCCAGATCGACCACGCGAAAGGAAGGTGTCTCATTCAAGCAGAACGGCAATATCCGCGTCGTCAATCTTGAGGTTGTTCCCATTGCAGGTGAACCGCACGACCCGTCGTGCTTTCTCGTCGTCTTCGAAGCGGTTGCGCCTCCGTCGCACATCGCTCAAAAAAAAGAAACTCAGCAGCAAGTTTCTTCGCGCCGCATGAAAGAGGTCGTCGAGGAGCTGAATCATCTTCGCTCCGAGCTGGCCGCCACCAAGGAACACTTGCAGTCGACGATCGAGGAACGTGAGGCAACAAACGAAGAGCTTCGCTCCGCCAACGAGGAAATCCAATCCAGCTATGAGGAATTGCAATCGACCAACGAAGAGCTGGAAACCGCGAAAGAGGAACTGCAGTCAACAAACGAGGAATTGACGACCGTGAACGAAGAACTGGAAAACCGGAACGCGGAACTGCATCGAGCGAACAGCGATGTGAACAACCTTCTCAACGGCGTTAACATCCCGATTATCATCCTCGGCAGCGATCTTCGGATCCGGCACTTCACGCCCGCGAGTGAAAAGTTGTTGCATCTTATACCCGGTGATATCGGGCGGCGGCTTTCGGATTTGAAGGCAAGCATTCCCATTCCGGATCTTCAGCAAAACGTGCTAAGCGTCGTGGACTCGCTTCAGCCGATCGAGCGCAAAGTTCAGGATGCCGAGGGGCAGTGGCATCTGATGCGGCTGCGTCCGTACAAGACCACGGATAACAAAATCGACGGCGTCGTCTTCTCGCTCATCAACATCGATGAACAAAAGCACATGGAACAACGAATGCGTCAATCGGAAATGCTGACGGAAACGCTTCTCGATACCGTCCCCACTCCGGCTGTAATGCTCGACGCACAAACGACGGTGACGAAGGCAAACTCCGCCTTTTATTCGATGTTCCGCTCAACCTCTGAGGAAACTGAGGGAAAGCCGTTGCACGAGATTCTTAAAGATGGCCCTGAGCTGCTTTCCCTTGTCGAAAAACTGCCGACACATCCTGATTCAACACTGAGTGTTGATATTCAATATCCATTCGCTCATATTGGTGAGCGTAAGTTGACCGTTACAATCCGAAGAATAGCTCTCGACGCAACAGCGGAATCTCTGGTACTGCTGCTCATCTCGGCCGCCGAATCCTGAATCGTCAAAATTCGGATTTCACGTTGTAAAGATCAAAGAAAGGAAGATGATGAAGAAGATGCGTTTCGAGGGAGCCGAGATGAAGAAGCACTCCGAAATGACGAAGGAGGAATTGCAGCGTGAGATGGATGCACTGATGTCCGTTCCCCTCTCTGATGCAGACCAGCACCTCATTCAGAACCTCCTCGTGCATCAGGTCGAGTTGGAAATGCAAAACCGAACGCTCGCCGAAACGCAGGGACGTCTGGAAGAAAGCCGCGATCGGTATGCCGATCTCTACGATCATTCTCCTGTGGGCTACGTGACCATCGACGAGAAAGCAGTCATCAAGGAAATCAATCTCACCGCAACAACCATGATTGATGTTGAACGCACCATAGCCATTGGCAAGACGTTCACCGCGTTCATGGAAAACCATGACGCCCGCCAGTTCATTCAGTACATGAGCGAAGCATCGCAGTCGGCGCAAAGTATTTCGATCGATCTCCCGCTGCGAGTGAAAGGAAGGGACCCGCTGCCCGTGCAGATGCTGCTCGTGCGCGAATGGTCGATCAGCGGGAATTCCAATCTTCTCCGGATCTGCATTATCGATCAGTCGCAGAGAAAGCGGCGTGAGCAGGAGTAAGGACGCCTCGAACGACACTACCAGGCTACTCCCACTCGATTGTCGCGGGAGGCTTTGAGCTGATATCGTACACAACTCTGTTGATGCCGCGGACTTCATTCGTGATGCGCGAGGAGATACTCGCGAGAACCTCGTGCGGCATGCGGAACCAGTCGGCGGTCATTCCATCAACGCTCGATACAGCGCGAACCGCAACCGTGTACTCATACGTTCTTCCGTCTCCCATCACGCCAACAGAACGAACCGGCAACAACACCACGAAGCCCTGCCAGATCTGCCGATAGAGACCCGCCTTCTTCACCTCTTCGACAAAGATTGCATCTGCCTCGCGCAGCAGGTTCAATCGCTCTTTCGTGATTTCGCCCAGCACTCGCACAGCGAGTCCGGGACCCGGGAACGGATGTCGCCAGATCAGCTCGTCGCTGAGTCCCAGTTCTCTGCCCACGGCACGCACTTCGTCTTTGAACAACTCCCGAAATGGTTCAATCAACTTCAGGTTCATCTTTGCAGGAAGTCCGCCGACGTTGTGATGTGTTTTGATTGTGACCGATGGACCTTTGTACGACACTGACTCAATGACATCGGGATAGAGTGTGCCCTGACAGAGAAAGTCGACGTGGCCAAGCTTCTTTGCCTCCTCCTCAAACACATCAATAAACAGCTTGCCGATGATTCTCCGTTTCGTTTCGGGATCGGTAACATCCTGCAGCGCGACGAGAAACAACTCTGTCGCATCCACATAATCGAGATTGATGTGGAAGTTGTCGCGGAATGTGCTGACCACCTGTTCGCTTTCGTTCTTCCGCATCAGGCCGTTGTTGATGTGAAAGCAATGCAACTGATCGCCGATGGCTTTGTGCAGCAGCACCGCCGCAACAGACGAATCAACTCCGCCGGAAAGCGCGCAGATCACTTTCTGACCGCCAACTCTGTCGCGGATTTCTCTGATCGATGTTTCGATGAACGAACTCGAACTCCATCCTCCCTTACAATCACAAATTTTGTAGATGAAGTTTCTGAGAATCTCTTTCCCCTGGGGGGTGTGAACGACTTCCGGATGAAATTGGATGCCGAAGATTTTCTTTTCGGGATTTTTGATCGCACAGATGGGCGAGTTGTTCGTGTGACCGATGGGGACGAAGCCGGCAGGAATCTTGGTCAAATGGTCGCCGTGACTCATCCACACGTTGGTAACTCCGCCGCCATCGAGATGATCAAAGAGATCAGTCCGATCATCGACAATCAGCTCGGCGTGACCGTATTCGCGCCGGGCAGCCGCATCCACTTCGCCTCCAAGCTGATGCGCCATGAGCTGCAAGCCGTAGCAGATGCCCAGGACGGGGATTCCCATCTCAAAAATCATCGCCGACGAAATAGGGGCGCCCGACTCGAGAACACTGTGGGGGCTGCCGGAGAGGACAATCCCTTTGGGGTGCTTCTTGCGTATTTCTTCAGGCGAGATGTTGAAGGGAACCAATTCGGAGAAAACGCCAAGCTCACGGATCCGGCGGGCAATCAGCTGAGAATACTGCGAGCCAAAGTCTAAAATGAGAATCGATTCGGCGTGGGACATGAATCCGTATCTCGTGTCATGGGGAAATTCAGTCCCAATATATGAAAATCCGGTCGGCGGACAAACCGCTCCGAAAGTCGTCAAAGACCCGTTGCCTCATAAGTAAATGTTACCATACGCGCCGCATTGACATGAAGGGCAAAGCGCAGCAGTTTGATTTTGTTCGTGCAACAGACGCACGCTCTGTTGCGAAGCAGCTTATATAGGGAGAGCCGAATCGATGGAGGCAGGACGAGGACTCTTCCGGACCCGTCCCCTTCCCA
>JACRFA010000235.1 GCA_016218065.1 Ignavibacteriota bacterium
GCGTAACCTCTTCCTTGGCAACACCATGGAGACGGGGAGAATCTCACTGTTGCATTGAGGATTGCCGCTCCAATCATCCAACGACTAACTTCCTTCGCGAGATTACTCCTTCCTCGAAACAAGAAGATCATCACATAACAGAAGATCATCACATAACAAAAGAGCACCGGAAAAACTCCGATGCCCTTTGCAGTTTTGTTGAGTTGATTTCTATTTCCCCATGAGCGATGGCGACAACGCTACTTGCTCTTTCGCTTCCACGTGTTCTTGTTCATGCTCTTCGACGACATGTCCGAACACATTGAAGTAGCGAGACATGAACGAGAATGCGACGAACCCGAACGCAACCAAGCCGGCTGTGATCATCAGCTCTTGCCATGACGGAACATACAACCGATCAGGCCAACGCTCCATGCTCGTAATTGCTGTGTTGATTCTGTGCGCGATGAATCCGAGCAACACCAACACGGCCGAGTAGAATAGCCCTACCTTGCTCTCACGCACCTTCTTGATGATCAACATGAAGAACGGAACGAAGACGCCGAGAATCAGCTCACCGTAGAACAGAATGCTCTGGTAGTTGATCTCAAGCGCATACTTCAGGGCGTCGCGGGCGACAAGGTCCTGAATGCGCACTGTGAAGAAGAGCGCCAGCACGACAACAAGTACGCGGGCCAGCTCACGCAGCTGCGGCTTTTCAATGTCGCTACCTAATGCCCTCGACTAAAGAAACGACTCGAAGATGGTCATGGCCAATCCAGCGGCAACGCACGAGATGATGAACAGGAACGGAATGATGTTGGAGTACCAGAGCGGATGCATTCGACTCGGGATAATGAGAAAGAGCGAGCCGAGCGACGATTGATGCAAAGTCGAGAGAACGACACCGAGAATGACGAGAGGAATCGTAATTGCTTTGACGACTTTCAACGCACGCTGCAGCTTGAATCGCTCAAACACCAGCGGACTGAATTCGAGCGCGAGAACAGCTGTGTAGAGCATAACGCACCACGCAACCTCGAACATCACCGAATGCGGATTCCAGTAAATGAGTGCGTGCCAGATCGCCCACGGACGTCCGAGATCAACCATCAACCCTGCGATGACGAGCAGATACCCGAGGAATGCCGTGAGGATTGTTGGACGTAGAATAGGATGAAAGCGTTCGATGTTGAAGATGTACACCGTCGCAGCGATGGTAAACCCGCCGGCTGCAAGCCCGACACCAACAAGAATGTCAAACCCAATCCAGATTCCCCACGGGAATGTGTCGACAAGATTCGTCGACGGACCGAGTCCTTGCGAGAAGCGCCAGATTGCCGCAATCAGACCGGCAGTCATAAGCGACACTGCGACAACTTTCCAAAAAGTAATTTTAAAAAGATCGGGAAATTTCATTGTTAAGTACCTTTCAAATTGCGTTCAAGACGTTTCGTACAGACAGACGAGAGCTAGCGACTATTGTCTTTGCCATTTCCAGCACGTTTCTTTTCTTCAGCTTCAAATCTCGCGACCTCTTTGCGACGCGCGGTGATCCAATTGATTCCGAATAACATCACGCCTGCGGCAACCGAGTACTTGGGAATCTGCGAGAGCACACGCCACGAGAGTTCCGGAATCGGTCCGGTCGGAACATTCATAGGGAAGCCAAGCTGCTCGAATGGCACATTGGAGATGAACAAGACAGACGTGCCGCCGACCTCCTTCAACCCATAGATGTAGTCAATGTACTGTCCGGGATTCTCGTTGATGCGACGACGCGCTTCTTTGATGAGTTCATCGCGATCGCCGAACGTTGTCGCATCAGCCGGGCACGCATCTGCGCATGCTGTCTTTCCGCCGGCTGCAACCCGCTCGTAGCACATTTTGCACTTCTGCACGCGTGGCGTCAGACTCGTCCACTCGTAGCGAGGCACCTCGAACGGGCATGCCTGCATGCAGTAGCGGCATCCGATGCACTTCGATTCGTCATAGAGTACTGCGCCTGTCTCTGTTTTCCTGAACGCGCCGACCAGACACGCGGAAACGCACGTCGGCTGCTCGCAGTGCATGCACATCCGACGGACGTACGTCTGGTCGTTGTTGAATGACTTGACGACAGTGTAATGGGTTGCCGATAGTTCCTTCGCTTCCTCCTGCGGAAGGTTATTGGCTTCTGCGCAAGCTTGAGCACAGGCTCCGCATCCTACACATCGCGTGATATCAATGAGCAGTCCTTTCGATTTAAGCATTGTCGTATTCTCCAATCTCTGTCGGTTCAAATTCCGCAGGCAACGTGGCAAATTGTTTTTCGAACTCCGTCCATACGTCCTGATCGAACGCTTTCAGAACGCCATCGACTGGAACACCGCCGTCATGCATCGTCGCAAAATGAAGGTGAGAGCCTCCGGCAGCCAGGAATTCCTTCACGAGCTTGTTCTGCTCCTTTAGCCAATTCAACGCTGCATCGCCCTGCATGAAACTCCTGAGCGAGCGTGCGTCTCCTGACGGAACAACATTGAACAGCCATCCGGTCGTGTACGGATCGTTCTTGACGAGCGCCGGCAACTGAAGCGACTCATGATTGACACTGAGTACTTGTCCCTCGATAGGAACTGTTAGACGAAGAGTTTTTTTCTTATCATGGATTGTGATTGAGGGTTTGCCTCCGACGATGGCGCCTTCTTCAGGGACTTGAATGCGTTCGACGACGCCTACGAGGCCGGCAATGAAGTTATCGATTCCCACGGTGATGGTGTTGTTTTTCTCGCGTCGCATCCAGAGATGATTGGGAGCGAGCGCAAGGCCGTCAGCAAACGCGGGTCTTGGCCCAAGCATCTCGACAGACTTCAATGCGGCGAGCGCCAAGGCCTTTTGACTTCGCTGATGCAAGAGATAGTCTGCAACCAGAAAGCCGATGAGTGTGAAGAGGACAAGCAATACTGTCATGATAAATCTCCTGGTAATCGCGTTATTGTGTGTGTTGTTACTGATGGTTGTTTGATTTGGATTCTTCGGCGAGAAAGAACTCGCTCAGGATTCTCCGCCATTCATCGTCTGATGCCCTGTCCGAGAGATTCTTGATGATGACTCCACCGTCTTGATACATGAGAGCCGGAGTAGCGTCAAAGATCCGGACGAGCTGATTCTTCGCAAGCTCCATCCACTGCTGAGCAGCCTTTCCGGTGATCAGGTTGTTCAACTGAGTGTGGAGTCTTGATGGTCGGATTCTCAGCAGCCATCCATCACCGTACGGGGAAGAGTTGATGAGGAGCGGATTTCTTTGCACCATCTCATTCTTCTCTATCACTCGTCCGGTAACGGGACTGACAAATGGCACTACCCGATTGCCGTGTTGCACAATCCACGATGCCTTCCCTTGCTGAACGCGTTTGAGAAGGCGAGGTAGTTGAACGCTATCGATTGTTCCGATGAGTGATTGTGCAAAGTCGTCGATGCCGACGAGTACATCCCCATCGTTCGTTTCTCGCATCCATGAGTGACCGCGATGGATGTAGCGCTTCACAAGTGCAGGCGTTTCGGTTTTAGCTGGTTCTTTTTTTCGAAGTATTCCCCATACGATGAGCACGAGGGCGGCGAGAATTCCAAGTATGATTGACATTTGTCCGGCTCCTTTGCGTATTGGTTTCTTTGTCGAGTTCACTACATCCAAAACCCTTGCCAGTGATTACCGTTGGAGGGAAGAATTCGAGGCTCGGTAAAGAATTGGGAAGGAAGCAATTAGGCATACGCTGGAGGAACTGCAAATCCAACCGAGAATCGCAGAAACAGCTTATGTTGTGGATTCCTACATCATGATTCGGCGACTCTCACGTATTGCAAGGTAACTCCTCTTGTTTTATGGAATTAAGAATCTGTAGATTGTTGCAACGTGATTCGGTTGAAATCAACAGTATGGATTTGAGTTGCACAAGTGAGTTGCGGTGCGTAGGTTAACGAACATCAAAAATCTCGGGACTTAACTCTGGATGAAACTGGCAATATCACCGTTGTGCTATCTGTGCGTCCTCGCTTTTGTCACCGCAGCTTGTTCAGACGATGAGCCAACAAGCACGCGGACCCTCGCCCTTGGACCGCCATCTGTCTTCGTACAGGCTGACAGACTCAAGTCACCGCGAGGCATTGCGGTGGACCAGTCAGGCAACGTCTGGATCGCCGACACATGGAACAATGTCTTGAGAAAACTCTCGCCGCAAGGCGCACAAATCGATTCGATTGAAACTCCGGCTTCCCGGCCATCGCACATCACAATTGATAGAGTCACCGGAGATCTGCTCGTCATCATGAGCGACAATCGATTTGAGAGGTTTGTCGTTCAGACAAAGACGTTGCTGACTTCAATTCCGTTTGACCCCTTCCCGGGTGATGCTTCTGCAGTCTTCGATGTGAACACCAGGGCTACCCAGCAGCTCGCGCTCACGGTGAACCAACTAGGCGATATCGACAGCTCCCCCTCGGGTGATTTCTTTGTGAGCGCATTGGGCGCTCCCGAGAATTCGCTTCTGAAGATTTCGAACGGAAATGTGTTCGCCATCGCGTATTCATCGCTTGCTCCTCAATCCAGCGCCGAACGAGGACCGCGGTTCGTTTCGATTGACAGTTACGGGACTGTCTATACGTCGTTCACCATGCTCGCAAGTTCCTCACAGAACATCACCAAAACATATTCTCTCAATCCTTCAAACGTAACTCAGAGCAATCCGCTGAACGAACCGGTAGTATCCTCCCTCGCAGCAGGCTCGGCGATGGATGCTTCGGGCAATCTCTACGTCGTTGAGCCTGAGCTTCAGGAACTTGTCATCTTTTCAACTACTCAAGGAACGACGATCGGACGATACCAAATTATTGATGTTGCCGGTCTCTCTCTGCGGAAGGCGCCGCAAGATGTGGCGGTCGGTTCAGACGGAACAGTGTACGTTGTCTTGAACGATCTTCAGAATCCCACCGGCGGGCCCGGCGCTGTTCTCAAGTATCAACGCATCTCTCAGTAGAACGAAAGGAACACGACATGAAAGTGCTCATCGCAGATGCATTCCCCGACTACTACGTTCAGAAAATCAGGGAATTGGGCGTGCTCGTTGACTATCGGCCTAAGCTGAAATCGGAAGAACTTGCTTCAGCCATCGACGATTCGCATATCCTTGTCGTCCGATCGACGGAGGTGAGACCCAATTGCATTTCCAGTGCGAGCAATTTGAGTCTGATTGTTCGCGCCGGAGCAGGAGTGAACACGATCGACATCAAGAGCGCGAACACTCGCGGTATTTACGTCGCGAACTGTCCCGGGAAAAACTCGATCGCTGTTGCCGAACTTGCGTGGGGACTGATTCTCTCGCTCGATCGCCGCATTGCCGATAACGTCATAGAGCTGCGTAACGGAAAATGGAACAAAGGAGAGTATTCAAAGGCCGACGGAGTTTATGGCAAGACGCTCGGAGTCATCGGAGTTGGACAAATTGGATTAGAGGTGATTGCACGAGCGAAAGCATTCGGCGTTCGCGTCATCGGATGGTCAAAATCGTTGACTCGCGAGAAGGCAGCCGCTCTGGGAATCGACCATGCCGGAACCGTCCAGGATCTGGTTCCGCAATGCGAAATCATTTCCGTGCATGTTGCCTTAAAGCCCGAAACGAGACAGCTGATCAATCGCGACATTGTCGACCTCATGAAGGCGGGCACGTTCTTCATCAACACATCGCGTGCGGAAGTTGTAGATGAGTCAGCCCTTGCCGACGCTGTGGAAGCCAGAAAAATTCGAGTGGGCACCGATGTCTTCACGGGCGAGCCGGAAGAAAAGTCCGGCGAATTCAGAAGCGCGTTTGCCTCGCTGCCCAATGTTTACGGCACTCACCACATCGGCGCTTCGACTGAACAGGCGCAAAACGCAGTCGCTGAGGAGACAGTTGCCATCATTCGGGAGTACAAAGAGCGCGGCAGTGTTCGCAACTGGGTGAACAGGTCAAAGAAAACTGCCGCGAAGTGGCAGCTGGTCGTTCGACACTATGACAAACCGGGAGTACTTGCCGACGTTCTCGGGGATCTTAAGTCCTCCGCCATCAACGTTGAGGAGATGGAGAACGTCATCTTTGATAGCGGACTCACAGCTTGTGCTACGATCAAACTCGTCGACAAGCCGGGCGATGATCTTCTCGCTATCATGAGATCGCGCAGCGACGAGGTCATTCAGATCACTCTCAATCCGGCGTGAGCTTCAGAGCGATGAACTCGCTTTGAGCCTCTCGACAGCTTTCGAAAGCGCAAGAGTCATTGCTTCGACTCGCGTCGTTCCTTCGGCGCGAGAAATTGTTGCCCCGGGATCGACGCTCTCGACATGGCTGAAGAATTTGTTGGTTGCTGTGCCCACGGAATGCAGCACGCGCGAAAGTTCTCGACCTTTCGGCGAGCGGGTACTAATGTATCGACTGGCGAGCGATTGTCAAATCGAAATAAGACAGGACTTCTCGTAATTGCTATTCCGAATCTTAAACGCCGATGTTTCTTAAATAACATCCATATTTCCTCTGTTGCTCAACGTGACAAAACTAAGTCGCGCCTCTCCTTCCTCCTCAATAACTTCGCCACGCAAGCACAGAATACTACTTTACTTCTAAAAGAGAATGATTCTGCCTTTCTATTCAGAGGAAAGCGTTCACTGCATCGGATTGCTAATACTTCGGGACTTTCCTACTTTGAGACGGAATTTTTCTCCCCGTTCTTTCTCCGATACGAAATGATCGTTTTTGCTTCACAGTCAACAATACAATAACTACGAGGGTGGTATGTCAGAGTACGTACGAAATCTTATTGCACAAGTCAAAGCCAAGAATCCAGCTGAACCCGAATTTCATCAAGCAGTACAAGAAGTCGCCGAATCACTTGAACTCGTCCTTGCGCGACATCCGGAATATCGCACGGCCAAAATTCTCGAGCGCATGGTTGAGCCAGAGCGCGTGGTGATGTTCCGCGTCCCGTGGCAGGATGACCAAGGCGAGTTTCACATCAACCGCGGATTCAGAATTCAGATGAACAGTGCCATTGGACCGTACAAAGGCGGGCTGCGCTTCCACCCCTCAGTCACACTCGGCATTCTGAAGTTTCTCGCATTCGAACAAGTGTTCAAGAACAGCCTCACATCGCTGCCGATGGGCGGCGGCAAGGGCGGATCGGATTTCGACCCTAAAGGAAAGAGCGATGCCGAAGTGATGCGCTTTTGCCAGAGCTTCATGACGGAGTTGTACCGTCACATCGGACCGGATGTCGATGTGCCGGCAGGAGACATCGGCGTTGGCGGGCGCGAGATCGGATTCCTCTTCGGGCAGTACAAGCGCTTGACGCGTGAGTTCGGAGGTGTGCTCACGGGCAAAGGTCTCAACTGGGGCGGCTCGCTCATCCGACCGGAGGCGACAGGTTTTGGCGCAACGTATTTTGCAGAAGAGATGCTGAAGACGAAAGGCATGTCCATGAGCGGCATGCGTGTCGCCATCTCCGGCTTCGGCAACGTAGCCTGGGGCGCAGCACTGAAGGTGACGCAACTCGGCGGCAAGGTGGTTACACTCTCCGGGCCCGACGGATTCGTTTACGATGAGAACGGAATCAGCGGCGAGAAGATTGAGTACATGCTCGAACTGCGCGCAGGCGCAATGGATGCCGTGAAGCCGTACTCCGACAAATTCAAGGTACCATTCTACGCGGGCAAACGCGCGTGGCAGATTCCCGTCGATGTTGCTATGCCGTGCGCGACTCAAAACGAGCTTGACGAGAACGATGCACGTGAGCTTGTGAAGAACGGCTGCAAGTGCGTTTGCGAAGGCGCCAACATGCCGAGCACGCTTGCTGCAGTGAAAGTATTCGAAGAGGCGAAGATTCTCTTCTCGCCGGGCAAAGCGTCAAACGCCGGCGGCGTCGCGACTTCGGGTTTAGAGATGAGCCAGAACAGCATGCGACTCAATTGGCCGGCAGAAGAAGTCGATCGTAGGTTGCATCAGATTATGAGCAGCATCCACAAGATGTGCGTCGAGACGGCCGAGCAGTACGGAACTCCGGGCAACTACGTGAACGGAGCAAACATCGCCGGCTTCCTCAAAGTCGCCAACGCGATGATGGATCAGGGGCTTGTCTGATCCAGGAACGCCGAATGGTGCTTTTCGTCCACGCTCCAAGGCGGCAAGCGGTTGTTGTCGCGCTGCGTTAGTATAGAGCTGATGCTGCATTGCACTGAAGCATAAAGTCTCATCGGCTTAGCAGGGTGTTGAAAAAGAACGAAATGATCCACGAAGAACACGAAGATGCACGAAGGTTCTTTTGATACAAGCCAAAAATCACTTCATAGTGTTCCTTCGTGGCCTTCGTGGCCTTCGTGGATAAAGAAGTAAGAGTTTTTCAACAATCTGTTAGACAGTCAGCTGCTGAGGCAATTGCGCATCATCGCGAATTGTGCTACCTTTATTCAAGCGTATTCATCTCTGTGCTTTGTAATCTCAAACTCGATCAGTGCAGATGAATACGCTTGTGTTGTTTTTCATCCCTCCAAGGCAGTAAGGTCATTCAATGAGCAGAATCGACCGCCTCAATATTGAGGACATCTACGGTGTTCGCGTCAAGACATTCCAGCGCTTGATGCGATACAAGGTCCGCGATATTCTGCTCGTCTCCAGCCTCTACGACAATTATTTGTTCGAGGAGGATGGCCGGCTCTACGAACTGATCCGCTCCGAATTCCAAACACTCAACCTGAGTCACCCGCCGGAAATTACCCACGTCAGCAGCGGCAGTGAAGCGATGGAGCTGCTGCAAAGCGGCGAGAGCTTCGATCTCATCATCACAACGCTCCACATCGAAGACATGCACGTCGTGAAGTTCGCGCAGGGTGTGCGTGCTGCCGACATTCACACTCCGATTGTGCTGCTCGCGTACGACAATCGTGAGCGAAAGGATCTCGTCACGAACTACGATATCTCTGTGTTCGACAAGATCTTCATCTGGCAGGGAGACTATCATCTTCTGATCGGCATCATCAAGTACATCGAAGATCGTGAGAATGTTGAGAACGATACGCGTGCGGTCGGCGTGCAGTCGATCATTCTGCTTGAAGACAGCGTGCAGTTCTACTCTGTCTATCTCCCGCTGATCTACACAGAAATTCTCAAGCAATCGCAGCGACTGATTACCGAAGGCGTCAACATCACGCATCGCTTTCTGCGCATGCGCGCCCGTCCGAAGATTCTGCTCTGCACAACATACGAAGAGGCGTGGGCCTATTACGAAAAGTATCAGGATTTCATTCTCGGCATCATCTCCGACGTCAACTTTAGAAAGGGAGGCGTGAAAGAGACTGCCGCGGGAATTGAGTTTGCCCGCCTCGTGAAGAGTCAGCACGAGGACATTCCTATTTTGTTGCAGTCGAGCAACCCCGAAAACGCGCAGCGCGCAAAAGAAATTGGCGCATCATTCTTGCAGAAGAACTCCCCTCGCCTGCTGCATGAGCTGCGCGAGTTCATGCTCAACAATTTCGGGTTCGGCGACTTTGTGTTTCGGCTGAACGATGGACGGCATGTCGGGTATGCATCAAACCTGCGAACGCTCGAAGACCAGCTCAAGCATGTGCCGGACGAGAGCATTCTCTTTCATGCACGGCGCAATCATTTTTCCAATTGGCTGAAGGCGCGAACGGAATTCTGGCTCGCGCAACAGTTGCGTCCTCAGAAGCCCGAACACTTCGAGTCTGTGTCTGAACTGCGCGAGCTGCTGATCCGTTCGCTCCGCATGTATCGCGAGGTCAGGCAGCGCGGCGTTATCACGGAGTTTACGAAAGACACATTCGATCCGCAGAACAGCTTTGCCAGAATCGGCAGCGGCTCGCTCGGCGGCAAAGCTCGCGGGTTGGGGTTCATCAATACGCTCATCAACAATTACAATATTCAGGACCAATTTCCGGGCGTTCAGATTCACGTTCCCTCCGCCATCGTTATTGCCACGGATGTGTTCGACAGATTTCTTGCAGAGAACGACCTCGAAGCATTCGCGCTGAATGTCACGGACGACAACGAGCTGATCAAGCGGTTCAATGAGGCGCCCAACTTCCCGACGAACATCATCGAGAAGCTGAAAGAGTTTCTTGATATCACCCATTCGCCGCTCGCTGTCCGTTCGTCGAGTCTTCTCGAAGACTCTCAGTACCAGCCCTTCGCGGGCGTGTACGAAACCTTCATGATCGCCAACAACAATCCCGATCCGCACGTGCGGCTCAAAGAATTGCTGCAGTCGATCAAGCTTGTGTACGCATCGACGTTTGCGAAGAAGGCGAAAGACTACATGAAGGCCACCGCGTATCGTCTCGAAGAAGAGAAGATGGCGGTGATCATTCAGAAGATGGTCGGCTCGCCGCGTAACGGACGCTACTATCCTGAGTTTGCCGGCGTCGCGAAGTCGTACAATTTCTATCCTGTGCCTCCGCAAAAACCGACTGACGGAATTGTGTTGGTTGGATTAGGATTGGGCAAGACGGTGGTTGATGGCGGAAACACCGTGCGCTTTTGTCCGAAATTCCCGCGACACATGCTGCAGTTCTTTTCCGCGAAGGAGACGCTGAAGAATGCGCAGCAGAATTTCTACGCGTTGAATCTCGACGAAAGTCTGACGCGTTCAAACGGCGCAATGCCCGATGAGTTTGTGCAGCTGTTTGAGCTGAAGAAGGCCGAAGAAGATCAGACGCTCTTTTATGTGGCATCGACCTATTCCCCTGAAAACGACGCGGTGTACGATGGCGTCTCGCGTCCCGGTCGACGCGTGGTGACATTCTCCCCAATTCTAAAACACAAGCTCTTTCCGCTCGCCGACGTTCTGGACCTGGTGTTGGAAATGGGAACCTGGGGCATGGGCACGCAGGTGGAGATTGAATTCGCAGTCAACATGAATGTTGCGACGCACGAGCCGAACGAATTCGCGTTCCTGCAGATTCGTCCGCTTGTGCTCAGCTCCGAGCTTGAGGAACTGCAGATCGACAAGCTTGAACAATGCGATCTCATTTGTCAGAGCGATCAAGTGCTCGGCAACGGCGCCATCCGCGACATCTTCGACGTTATCGTCGTGGATATTCAGAAGTTTGATCGCGGCAAAAGCATCAAAGTCGCGCAGGAAGTCAGCTTGCTAAACACAAAACTCCTCGCGAAGAAGCGGCCGTACGTGCTCATCGGCGTTGGTCGTTGGGGAAGTCTCGATCACTGGCTCGGCATTCCGGTGACGTGGGATCAGATTTCGGGCGCGGCCGCAATCGTGGAATCGGGCTTCAAGGATTTCAACGTGACGCCTTCGCAGGGATCGCATTTCTTCCAGAACATCACATCGTTCCGCGTCGGATATTTCACAGTCAATTCATTCGATCATCACGGGTTCATCGACTGGGACTGGCTGTCGCAGCAACAAGCAGTCGAGGAGCTTGAGTTCACGAGTCATTTACGTTTCGAGGAACCCATAACAGTCAAAATCAATGGTCACAAGAACATCGGCGTCATTCTGAAGCCGGGGAGGTGATTCACCAAACACACGCAACACCCCACACTCGCGCTATAAGCTCTTTGTGTGGACTAATACACCAACAACACACATATAACTTCATCAGCAAGGAGGTACCATGTCAGATTACGTGAAAGACCTGATGGCTGAAGTGAAGGCGAAAAATCCCTGTGAGCCGGAATTCCACCAGGCCGTACAAGAGGTAGCAGAGTCACTCTCACGTGTATTCGAGCGTCACCCTGAATATCAAGCGGCAAAGATTCTGGAACGCATCATCGAACCCGAGCGTGTCATCATGTTCCGCGTTCCGTGGGTCGATGAGCAAGGCGAAACACACATCAACCGCGGCTTCCGTATCGAGATGAACAGCTCGATCGGACCTTACAAAGGCGGACTCCGATTCCATCCCTCCGTCAACCTCGGCATTCTCAAGTTTCTCGCGTTCGAGCAAGTGTTCAAGAACAGTCTCACGACGCTGCCCATGGGCGGCGGCAAGGGCGGTTCTGATTTCGATCCCAAAGGAAAGAGCGATCTCAAGGTGATGAGGTTCTGCCAGGCATTCATGCAGGAACTTCAGCGCCACATCGGACCCGACACCGACGTGCCTGCAGGCGACATTGGTGTTGGCGGACGCGAGATCGGGTACTTGTTCGGAATGTACAAGAAGCTGAGAAACGAATTCACGGGCGTGCTTACCGGTAAAGGGTTGAACTGGGGAGGCTCGTTGATTCGTCCCGAAGCAACCGGCTACGGCGCAGTGTACTTTGCTGCTGAGATGTTGGGAACCCGCGGCAAGACGCTCGAAGGAAAATCGTGCCTCGTCTCGGGCAGCGGCAACGTTGCGCAGTACACGGTCGAGAAGATCAATCAGCTCGGCGGCAAAGCGGTGACGCTCTCCGATTCGAACGGATACATCTTCGATGAAGGAGGCATCACGCCCGAGAAGCTCGCGTTTGTGATGGATCTGAAAAACGTTCGACGCGGTCGCATCAAAGAGTATGCGGACAGATTCAAGGGCTCTTGTTACCAGGAGATAGATCCGAAGGCTGATCACAATCTACTCTGGACACACAAAGCGGATTGTGCATTCCCAAGCGCAACGCAGAACGAGGTCAACGCGAAAGACGCGCAGAATCTCGTGCACAACGGCGTCTATGTGATCTCCGAAGGCGCAAACATGCCGACGACACCCGATGGCGTCAAGATCTTTCTTGATGCCGGCATTCTGTACGGACCGGGCAAGGCGGCGAACGCGGGCGGCGTGGCTACGTCGGGACTTGAGATGACGCAGAACAGCATGCGTCTGCCATGGACGCGTGAAGAAGTTGACAACCGCCTCCACATGATCATGAAGAGCATCCACAAAACCTGTGTTGAGATGTCTAACCGATTCGGAACGCCGGGCAACTACGTAAACGGCGCGAACATCGGCGGCTTCCTCAAGGTCGCAGATGCAATGATGGATCAAGGCGTGGTGTAGTTGATTACCTTCGTAGGGGCGTTCAATTGAACGTCCCTACACTACTCCGCTATTTCACATACAACTGTTCGAAGTCGTTGCCCGAAGTTATCCCTTCGGGCAACGGTTCGGATGGTTTGGATCGGCGCAGGATTTCCGGAACAGCGCTCGGAGGGAACGGCAAGCATGGCAATCGATCTGAAGGAAATCATCTGGCCGCAACTCGGCGCGGCTATTGACATGCTGGAGAATGCAATCGTTGCTTGTCCCGATGAAGTGTGGGGCGAACGAAAGCATGCGTCGGATTTCTGGTACATTGCCTTTCACACGCTCTTCTGGCTGGACTTCGACTTCACGCCGTCGCCCGAAGAATTTGTTCCGCAGCTTCCGTTTGGCCGCGAAGAGCTTGATCCTGAGGGAGCGCTTCCTCCGCGTACGTACACGAAGACCGAGCTGCTCACGTATCTTGATCACGGAAGAAAGAAATCGTTTGAACGCATTCAGGCTCTCTCCGACGAACAGTTGCGTGAGCGATTCGTTGTCGGTTCGCTTGACCTGAGTGTTGCAGAGTTGTTTCTCTACGTGATGCGACACGTGCAGCATCACGCGGCACAATTGAATCTCATCCTTCGGCAAACGACCGACACGGCGCCGCACTGGGTGAAGCGAGCAGCCCCGCTGGAGAACGGACGATTGTCTGACAACGGATAATGACATGTCCGCAGCACCTACCCACACTCACATACACAAAATGACAGTAACAGCAATCCGAAGAGTTTCTTTGGTCGCGTTGTTGGTGACCAGCTTTACGTTCACTGCATCGCGTGCGGCAGTGCAAAAGGCAGACACGCTTCAAGTTTCGGTTTCACTGCGCGACGGCTCAAGAATTATCGGTAACCCGACTCTTGACTCAATCGGTCTGCAGACTCGATACGCCGCTCTGCGCATTCCCCTGCGCTTGATCAACCTCATTGAGTTCACAAAGAAAGAAAGCGAGGCGATTCTCTCACTCTCGAGCGGTGAGAAGCTGATGGGAACCGTCACTCCCGGTGTATTTCCTGTTCGGAGTCTCGTAGGCGTCGTATCGATACGGCAAGATGACATCTCAACTATCGTGCTTCTTCAGAAGATGTCCCTCTCCGATTCCGGACTGATCGCATTCTATCCGTTACATGGCGACGCGAAAGATAAGACAGCGCATGGGTACGACGGAACCGTGCGAGGCGCCGAGCCTTGCGTCGGTCGCTCGATCATTCCCAACAGCGCCTATTGCTTCGATGGCAAGGATGCGCACATTACCATCCCCGACGGCATCATTCGCTATGACACGCCTGCCTTCTCCTTGTCGGTTTGGCTGCTGACGCCGCGGATGGATAAACAAAGCATTGCGCTCTACCTCGGCGCTGCCGAAGGCGAAGCCGTCATTCAAACAATGCACGGACGACTCAACTTTTCGCTCATCATCGCCAATGCTGTGCATAGCGCGTCAGCCGAACTTCCCGTGAACGTCTGGACGCACGTTGTCGGAGTGTATCGGCGCGGCGAGCGCGCAGAGATTTGGATCAACGGCGAACGCAAGGGAGAAACATCTCTGCCGGAGGGCGATCTCACTCATGGATTTCCTGAGCATCACTCCGCGATTGGTTCGTATGCGCCCGCGCAGGTCGCGCATAAGCGCGGCTTCGATATCCGCAACTGGCTCGGCTCCATCGCCGACGTTCGCATCTACACCCGCACACTTGCGCCCGAAGAAATCCAGAGTCTGTATGCAGCCGATCACTGATCCGGGACGGCCATGACCACAACCAAACATCCGTTCGACCATTCCGAAGGCGGGCTTGACCCTCTCTGGGTGGAACACGGTTACGGCAACCGGTTCCAGGGATTTCAGAACCTCATGCGTCTCCGCGTCAGAGACATTCTGCTGGTCTCCAGCCTTTATGATCTTTATTTGTTTGAAGAAGATGGACGACTCTATGAGTTGATTCGGAATGAGTATCAGGGATTCAATCTCTCGCATTCGCCCGAACTGACGCGCGTCTCCAGCGGTGTTGAAGCCATCAAGCTCGCGAAGGAAGAGCGCCGCTTCGATCTGATCATCATTACGCTGCACATCGAAGATATGCACGCCATTAACTTTGCGAAGATGGCGCGCCAGCAAGGCATCACGATCCCTATCGTACTGCTCGCACACGACAACTACGAGCTGAAAGAGCTTATCGTTCACGAAGACGCAGCAGTCTTCAACAAAATCTTCATCTGGACAGGCGACTTCAGAATCATCATCGCCATCGTAAAGTATCTCGAAGACATGCTGAACGTCGACCACGACACACACATGGTCGGCGTGCAGACAGTGATCTTCATCGAAGACAGCGTGAAGTACTACTCCTCCATCCTCCCCATCATCTACACAGAGATTCTGAAGCAGTCGCAGCGCCTGATTTCGGAAGGCATCAATCTCACGCACAAGTTTCTTCGCATGCGCGCCCGTCCAAAGATTCTTCTTTGCTCGACATACGAAGAGGCGTGGTCGTACTACGAGGCGTACCGGGATTTCATACTCGGCGTTGTCTCCGATGTCGACTTCCCGCGCAACGGCAGTCAAGACACGCGAGCCGGGCTTGAGTTTGCCCGCGCTGTGAAAAAAGATCAGATAGATCTTCCCGTGCTGCTTCTCTCGACCACGATGGAGAACGAAGCTGAAGCCCACGGACTTCATGCTGCATTCGTTCACAAAGACTCGCCCATGCTGCTCAACGAGCTGCGTAACTTCATGATCCAGTATTTCAGTTTTGGTGATTTCATCTTTCGCACGGCGGAGGGATTGGAGATCGGGCGGGCGGGCGATTTAAAAACGCTCGAAGAGCAGCTGCATGTCGTGCCGGAAGAAAGCATCCGTTTCCACGGCGAGCGGAATCATTTCTCGAACTGGCTGAAAGCGCGAACGGAATTCTGGCTCGCACATCAGTTGCGACCGCGTAGAGTGAACGACTACCCGAATGTTGAAGCGATCCGGCGTGACCTGATTCGCTCGCTGCACACCTACGGCATTATCCGCCAGCGCGGCATCATCATGGATTTCTCGAAGGAGACATTCGATCCCGAAAGCAGTTTCGCCCGCATCGGAGGCGGCTCGCTCGGCGGCAAGGCGCGAGGACTCGGCTTCGTCAACACGCTGATCAATGACTACAACGTGCGCGACCGATTCGAGGGCGTGCGCATTCATGTACCGCCTGCCGTCGTAGTCGGCACCGACGTCTTCGATCAGTTTGTTGACGACAATAATTTGCGCCAGTTCGCGACTCATTGCACCGACGACAAGGAGATCATTCGCCGCTTCCTCAATGCGCACACATTTCCTGAAGACGTGTTGGGCGACCTTGCCGCGTTCCTCGATATTGTACGAACTCCGCTCGCGGTCCGCTCGTCGAGCCTTCTGGAAGATTCGCAGTATCATCCGTTTGCGGGCGTGTACGAAACGTACATGCTGCCAAACATCCATCCGAATCCGTTGGTCAGGCTCAATGATCTTCTGAACACGATCAAACGCGTTTACGCTTCCACGTTCTATCAGAGCGCGAAAGACTATATCAAAGTCACGTCGTACCGGCTCGAAGAAGAGAAGATGGCGGTGATCGTTCAGAAGATGGTCGGGCGAGTTCATGACAATCGTTTCTATCCTGACTTCGCCGGAGTCGCCAAGTCGTATAACTTCTATCCGCTCCCTCCCCAAAAATCATCTGACGGAATTGTCTCCGTTGGTCTCGGACTGGGCAAGTGGGTTGTCGATGGCGGGAACACCGTGCGCTTCTGCGCAAAATATCCGACCGACCTCATACAATTCTATTCTGCAGAACAATCTCTGGAGACGACGCAACGCGAGTTCTTCGCGCTGCAACTCAACGCAACGGCAGACTTCGGCATCGAGACGCACGATATGATGATTGCGCGTTTCGGGCTTGACGTAAGTGAACACGACGGCACATTGCATCTTGTCGGATCGACATACTCGCTCGACAACGATGTTGTGTATGATGGACTCTCGCGGCAGGGCACGCGACTCGTGACGTTCGGCCCGGTGCTGCGTCATCGGCTGTTTCCGCTGCCGCAGATCATCGACCTGCTTACGGACATGGGGACGTGGGGGATGGGAACGCCGGTCGAGATTGAGTTCGCCGTGAATCTCTCCACGCCCGCCAACCAGCCGAAGGAATTCGGGATGCTGCAAATGCGTCCGCTGGTGCTGGCCCGCGAGGCCGATGAATTGAACATCGAAGAGATCGAACGAGACGAGTTGATCTGCTCGAGCGATCAGGTGCTTGGCAACGGCGTCATCCGGGACATTCACGACATCGTGGTCGTCGATGTGAACAAGTTTGAGCGCGCTCGCAGCCGCGACGTTGCCTCCGAAGTGACGTACTTCAACGAGCTGCTGCTTTCCGAGAAGCGCCAGTATCTTCTCATCGGCGTCGGGCGATGGGGAACGCTGGATCCGTGGTTGGGCATTCCGATCAGGTGGGATCAGATTTCCGGCGCGCGAGCAATTGTCGAAGCCGGACTGAAGGAAATCGA
>JACRFA010000231.1 GCA_016218065.1 Ignavibacteriota bacterium
GCTACGATCCTGAGGTGAACGCCTCATCACAGAGCACCCTTGTTCGTGGCTTTGACTGGTCGACGATTCCGCTGCCGCGGACGTACTTGTTCAGCCTGACTGCAAATTTGTGAAACTAAATCATGAGGATGACACCATGAAAGCATTATTTGTATTTCTTCTGCTCGCTTGTGTCGGCTTCGGCGTGTGGTCGGGCTGTTCACTTGATCAGGTGACGCCAAACGCTCCGGCTGAAACCGACGTGCTCACAACCGCGGCAGGCATTCGAGCTGTCGCAGTCGGAATTCAAGGAATCTATGGGGAAACGGTGAACGAAACGATCGAGGCGTCCGCGTTTGCGGCAAAGCAATTCGCCACCATGCCCGCGTCTGTGCTCGGGCTTCGTGAAATCGAAACCGGTCGCAACAATAATGGACTCGACGACGTGCAGCCGGGCAACGGCACAGGAAGCAACTTCTGGTCGGGTCACTATCGTGTTGTGAAAGCGGCCGAAGATCTCATCAAGAATACACCCAACGTGGCAATTGCCGACGCCGGAACTCGCAGCGGCATTCTCGCCCTCGCTCGTTTGATGAAAGCGATGTCGTTAGGCGAGTTGATTGAAACATACGAACAGATTCCCGTTGACGTGACAACTTCGCAAACACCAATGTTCGTCAGCCGCGATGTTGCGCTCAATACTGTGATCTCATTGCTCGAAACGGCGCGCGACGAAATTACCGTCAATCCGCCATCCGCCGACTTCAACACAACAATTCTCGGCACCGGCTTCGACCTGATGAACACGATTCAGGCGATGATTGCCCGCTATGCGTTGATCAAAGGCGATTACGCAAAGGCTCTTGCCGCCGCCAACGCCGTCGATCTGACAAAAACATCATCGATGTTCTACAACAGCACAACAACGCGCAATCCGTTTTACCTCAACGCGATTCAGTTACTGTACTACAAACCGGTGAGAACCTTCCGCCTGAATGCGGAAACAAACGACCGGCGCGTTGCATTCTGGGTCACGGCAGGAACCGGCAACTCGTTCCTCGGCACGCCGGTGGACGAGTTTGCGCAATACCGCACCGATGCAGCGAAGTACTACGTCTATCTTCCGGGCGAGATCACACTCATAAAGGCCGAGGCTGCCGCCCGCATGGGCGACCTGACCACCGCCCTCACGCACGTGAACACTGTTCGGACGAAGACGACCGATGCGGCGGGCATTGGCGCATCGCTTCCGGCTAAGACATCAGCCGACCTCTCGACACAAGCAGCGATGCTCGATGAGATTTACATTCAACGATACTACGAGTTGTTCATCACCGGTTTGCGATTGGGAGATTCGCGAAGATTCGGAAAGCCCGGTCCCGAGGCAGCCCCGGCAGTTCGCACACGAACGCTGAACTGGTTTCCGTATCCCGACGCGGAGCGGCTGTCAAATCCGAATACGCCGCCGAGCCCTCCGATGTAATGCGTCGTATCGAGATCTGTGAGAGCAAATAGCACTGAAGCACGAAGAGCCTGCGCAATGCAGGCTCTTTCTATTTGCGGCTCTCGACCCTGAGCGCTTCTTGCGAAGGGTAGTGCCACTTTCAATTCAGCAGTCGTCCGGAGCGAAAGTAATTCTTAATGGTGAATAAGTAACCGTGAATGCGCAACGCCTGAGCAACGATCAACTGTCAACTGTCAACGATATCAGTGAATGACCAATTCCTTCAGAATATTCTCCGCGCCGGAGAACTTGTCGATCACGAACAACATGTAGCGCGAATCGACCGCGATGCAGCGATTCATTCTCTCTTCGTAGATGTAATCGGCGACAACGCCATCCCAGTTGCCATCGAACGCGCAGCCGATCAGCTCGCCTTTGCCATTGATGACAGGACTGCCGGAATTGCCGCCCGTGATATCGAGATTGGAGATGAACGCCACCGGAACGTCCTTCAACGTCGGATCTGCGTAACCTCCAAAATCTTTTGCCTTCCAGAGTTCCTTCAATTTTGCCGGCACTTGAAACTCCTCCGTATCCGATTCCTTTTGCATGATGCCTGTCAGCGTTGTCGTGGTCGAATACACGACTGCGTCGCGCGGAGCGAGCGGAACAACTTCGCCATACGTGAACCGAAGGCTTCGATTCGCGTCCGGGTACGACACGTCGCACTTTTTCCATTCGAGCCAGGCTCCGACGAATTTCGTGCGCAGGCGGGCGAGCTTGCCGAGTACGCTCTGCTGTTTTGCGGAGGTGGGCGCGGCTTCGGCAGAATACTTCCGGAAGAACTTCACGACGACATCATCCAGAATATCTTCAGGATCATCGTTTAGCAACTCCATACACCCCTCAAGAGATGCGAGCTGCGTGTCTTCGAAAAGATCATCGACGAATGCGCGGACTCTGCGTTCACGCTCGTTGCCGGTTTTGTCTTTGTAAATCTCTGTGATTGTTTTTGATTGATGTTCAGCCGGCAGATCCGCGTTCTTCAGAATCATCGCCGTCAGCATGTCCTTATCGACGTTCACGTCATAGTCCTTGAACAAATCGGTGAGGTACGCGATCACCGGCTGACGATCCTTGTCCGTCGGCTCGCGCAGAGTTCCCTTCTCGTCTTTCTTCAATGAATTGAGATACGTGACGAGACGCCCGGCAACGCCAAGCGCTTCAACCGCGCCGCCGAGGCCGCCGAGATAGATGTTCTTTCTGTTCGTTGCGCGAAGCTCGTCGTTCGCGGATTTGAGATCAGACAACACCGTTCCGTATTTGTTGCTCAACTCCGGATTCGACGCGATGGAGGATGCAAACCGCGCCTCTTCCGCTTTCTTCCGATTCACGAGATCGGTGCGGCGCAGACCGGCGAGCGTTGCAACGAAGTTCTTCTGCGAGTTTGCGAGACGACGCAGCTTTGTCGCGTACTTGATGGCAATCGCCCGATCCTTCTGTCCCCAGCGCTCGATGATGCCTGTTCGGACTTTGTACAACTCCTGCGTCAGGGGCAGCGTCTCTTCCTGCGCGAGTTGCACGGCAGCAGCTTCGCGATAGCGGTAGGTTCTTCCCGGAAATCCCATCACCATGGCATACGATCCCTCGGGCGTTCCCTGCGTCGAGACCGGCATGAAGTTGCGTGGCTTGTAGGGAATGTTTTCCTTCGCGTACTTCGCGGGCTTGCCGTCAGGCCCAATGTATGCGCGCAGCAGCGAAAAATCGCCGGTGTGCCGCGGCCACATCCAGTTATCCGTCTCGCCGCCAAAGACTCCGATGGCGGACGGAGGCGCGTACACAAGCCGAACGTCTTTCAGTTGCAGCGAGGTGAAGAGATAGAACTTCACACCGCCAAACACGTCGGTCACGCGACAGGCAAGCTTTGTGCTGTCCTGCATTTTGTCTTCGATCTCTTTTCGTTTGGAACGGATTGCCCGCTCGCGCTCCTCCGCACGCATCGTGTCGTTCACCACCGAAAGAACTTCGGATGTGATGTCGGTAATCGTCTGAACGATCTCAGCGGTGTATGAGGTCTCCAGCTCTTTGTCTTTGCTCGTCGCGACAAATCCATTCTTCAAGTAGTCGTCCTGCACGGAGCTGAGTTCTTGAATGCCGGCAAACGCGATGTGATGGTTCGTGACGATCAAGCCTTCGGCAGAGATGAATCCGCCGGTGCCACCGGGAAGCAAAACAATGGCATCTTTGAGGCTTGCATTGGTGTTGCTGAAGATTTGCTCGGGCGTCAGCTCAAGCCCGTGAGATTTCATCTCGGCGATCGGCAGCTTGCTGATGGCGTCGAGCAGCCACATGCCTTCGTCGGCGTTGAGGCGTGAGGCCGTGAGCACAAGAATCAAAAATAGTATTCGTTTCAACATGGTTGTCGCTTCTCCTTCGTTATTTCATGATTCGCATTTTGCGAATCTGCTTGTGGCCATTTCCTTCCATCACATAATAGTAATCACCGCTTGGAAGATCTCCTGCGTTGAACATGTAAAGATAGATTCCCGCGGAAAGCTGTTCGTTAATCAGCTCGCCAACGGGCTGCCAGTCCTCGGTGTAAACGGTCAACTTCACGTGCATTGACGTGCTAAGCTGGAAACGAATAGCCGTAGAGGGATTGAACGGATTCGGGTAGTTTTGTTCAAGCCGAAACGGAACCGCGCTGCCTTCTCCGAGTTCGGTATCTCCGGTGAACGCCGCGGCAATTTTATTTTCGTCGCTGCACGAACAGAAGATCAAGGCTGTTGCAAGTACCCAGGCAAGAGTTCTTCTCATCATAATCAAAACTCCCAATGGAATTGTCCGTCGAAATGCCACGTTGGGAACAATGCGTACGTGTATCGCGCAACGTTGAACGACGCGTATTTTGTCTCAATGCCGATCCCCCACGTCCAGTATGAATTCTTCGGACCCGAGGCGTCTTCGAACTTCCCGCCGCGCAGAGCAAGCATGCGAAACACGGATACCTCGATTCCGAAATGCCAATAATCAATCGCGCCCTTCGTTATCTTTCGATCCAGTACCGGCTCGTCTCCAAAGCGTTTTTCTGCTTCGATGGCGACGAGGATGCCTACCTCCCTCACACGAACAGGTGAATACGAAACACCGGCGAGGATGAGCGCGGGCGCAGGATCTGCTTGCGACTTCTGTGCAAATGCGATCGAAGGCCCGGCGTTGAGCAGCGCGATGCCAGCCGTGATTCCCCTCTCTGCCCGTCCACCGGCATATGACGGAACCCCTACCGCCTCTGCCTCATCGTCGTCCGCGTATGTTGCATCTTCAGCAATGCCTTTCATGAAAAATCCAACATCGAACAACACCGACGTCACGCCGCCCGAGTTCAGTTGCATGCCCACACCGCGCTCGCTTAAGTTCTGCCGCAGTAATCCGATACTCCCACCGATTGCGATGTTCTCCGCAACGGGATAGGCATAGCTCAACTTCGCGTCGTAGTTAAAGTAGTTTTCTTCGATAGAGGCAGTGCGAGTTCCGTCGTCATGGAGCCGCGCTTGCTCGCCTCGCCAGTAGAAATTACCGCTCAGCCCGAATGCGCCGATTTCATCAAGGTTGACTGAGAGCGAATTGTAGTTCTGAACGACGTTCCCGAAAAATGGCACCGGCTTCACAATCGAGGAGCCGAGCTGCAGACCTTTGGAGAACGCGAGACCTGCGGGATTGAAATATGTTCCAAATGCATTGTCCGACAACGATACGCCAACTCCGCCCATCGCGTTTGAAACCGCCGATGGCTTTCGATACAAGAATCGACTGCCGGCCACTTGCGCCTGCGATGCTGACGTCAATAGCAGCAGAGACGCTATCGTGCGCAATACAAGTTTGTTCACAGTGGTTATCTTTCTGGTGAGAACGAATAGAAACAAGATGGCAGATCGGGAAGATCAATCATCACGTTGCTGCATACATGATACGCGAAGAACAGGGCATTAGCAACTGGGGCGAATACTCAGTATCTTGACTACCACAATTCTCGGTTCTCAGACACACGAACCCACACGTTTCCTCCGTTCTCATAGACGTGACGTTCACAAACCCGAACAACACAAAGGAGCTATCATGTTATTCATTCTCACGCTTGTGATCTCCATTGGAGCACTCTTCGCATGGATTTCATCCCGCAGAAAAGTGGTGCAGGAGAGAAATCCGCTCTATGGCCGCACAGCCGGAATCGCCGGATTTGTCGCGGGGTTGTTTGCACTGATTACCATCGCGCAAACATTCACCATGATCCCGGCCGGCCATGTTGGCGTCGTCAACTTCTTCGGCATTGTCTCGCCCAGAACTCTCCCGGCCGGCATCAACTTCGTCAACCCGCTTGCCAACGTGATCAAGTTTTCGATTCAAACGAAAGAGTTGAAAGAGAACATGCAGGTTCTTTCGAAAGAGGGTCTCACTATCGGACTTGAGATCAGCGCACTCTACCGGCTCGATCCTGATTCAGCGGCGCGCGTCTATCAAACAATCAGCGGCGGCGACTACGAAGAGATTGTCCTGATTCCGCAGTTCCGGTCCATCTGTCGCGCCGTGACGGCGAGTTTTCAGGCAAGCGCGCTTTATTCAACGGAACGCGAACGTCTCGGCGAGAATATTCAGAAGGAACTCTCGAAGATTGTTTCCGCGCGTGGAATTACTGTTGAATCAACACCTCTGCGGAACGTCGCGCTTCCCACCCAACTCACTGAGGCAATCGAACAGAAACAGCGCGCCGATCAAGAGAGCCAGCGTATGGAGTTCATTCTGACAAAAGAAAAACAGGAAGCGGATCGAAAACGCATTGAGGCACAGGGCATTGCAGACTTCCAAAAAATCGTCGCAGCGGGAATCAGCGAACAGTTGCTGCGCTGGAAAGGTATTGAGGCGACGGAGAAACTGGCCAGTTCCACGAACGCAAAGGTCGTGATTGTTGGATCGGGCAAGGATGGTTTGCCGATAATTTTGGATACAAAGTAGAATTGACAGAGTGAACGGGCATCATCTTTACCTGTGATTCAACTGTCTGCAGGAAGTCGGGTCATACGAATTCGGCTGTCTTCGACGACAGAGAAATGGCCTTCCCAATCTTTACGGCTGGCAATGGCAGCAACAGCTTTCTTTGCAACATAGCCTGATGAGGAAACGCTGATTCTAAAGAGGATGATGCCCCGAGTAGCAGGTGAACGAAGGCGGAAAGCCATTCCCCAAAATCCTTATCGAAGGTGACGAGTATTTGCTTTTCGCGTTGAGCTTGTTCAAGGATCTCTCCCTCGCTTCTGCCGGGGGCATCTTCGCGAATCCATGTTACGTCGTGCCCCGCAACTCGCAACGCGCGAACTGCATCGCCAGGAAAATTCTCGTTTGCCAGAATTCTCATAGCCTTACTCAAGACGCTAATGGGTAGACTTTTTCCTCCTTCAGGCGGGCGCTGGCATAACCTAGACAAGCCTGGATGTCTTCGTGCGTCAGCCCCGGATAGTTACGAAGAACCTCAGCTTCGTCCCACCCTTGAGCAAGAAGATCGACGATGAACTCCACTGCCAGACGCGTTCCTTTCAATACAGGTTTACCCACAAGAATCGCGGGATCGACAATAATGCGTTCTTGCCAATTGTTCATTCAAACGGCTCCTATGTTGTCAGTATTCTACAACGAAGGTACCAAATCCGACGGTCGAATTCCAACCTGCGGGCGGCTCAAGCGCTCAGAACACTCCATTATGGATGGATTTCCCATTCGCCGCAACATTGAGAATATATAACTAGGATATGACGCAGGATTTTACCATTATGTGGGCGTCAAAGTACACCGCTTGTGTAGTTAGCTGCTGATGAATCGTACGAGTCCTCTACAAAGGTCGCAACGCCATCATACAGAAATTAGCTGGTTGGCGTACACCTTACCCGGCGGTTTGACCGGGCCGATACAAAATACGAAAGGACGAGTTCCATGGAAAAAGGAACAGTCAAATGGTTCAATGCAGCAAAAGGTTTTGGTTTCATCTCACGCACGAGCGGCGAAGATATCTTCGTCCACTTTAATGCGATCTCGGCAAGCGGCTACAAGAGCTTGAATGAGGGCGACAGTGTGCAGTTCGACGTCGAGAAAGGCCCCAAGGGACTTTCCGCAGCGAACGTCAGCATCGTCCAGTAAAATCAGAAACATGCTGTACTGCAAAACCCTGCTCACGAGGCAGGGTTTTGTGTTTATGGAAGCATAGCCGAAAAATCTAGCACAAAGCCTACCACTGAGAACTCCGAGCAAACAAGAGCACACTGAGAGGAGAACACTGGCTCTGTCTATTTTTGAGGGAAGATGCATCTCTCCTGTCAATCCTGTCCAAAAAAATCCTGCTGATTCAACCCCGTAACTTTCCCGATCCTACTCGTATCAAGAGATAGCTTGCTGTCAATTCATCCGCACACCACCACGAAAAGGAACGACGATGAAACCACACTACGCGATGAGCGTCATGCTGTTCTGTTCGGCATTGCTCTGGTCGTCATGCCGGGCGGAACAGGCGCTCTGGATTGAAGTGAAGGGAAACGGGGAACACAAAACAATTGCCGTGACTGAGGGAATCGCACGACGGCTGCTCGACTCAAAGAACATGCATGTGAATTTCTCGAAGCATGACAACGACGATCTTGTGACAAGAGAACAACTGCGGGCAGTTCTGGATCGACGCGAACGATCAATCACCGCGCATGGCGATCATGGCAAAGAAATTACGATGTCCATGAGATCAATCAGCACGCCGGGAAAGTACAACGATAGGAACCGTCTTGTGCTTGAAGTGTACAAGAAGGGAAAGCAGACATTCCGGATTGCGCTGCCTGAGCTTGAAATCAAAAGTGCGGACGAGGAGAATGAATTGTCTATAGACGTTGATCTTGATTGGAAAGAGTGGCTCCCCTTCCTCGCGAAAGAAGGCGGCGCTGTGTTCATCAAAGACCATGACGACGAGACGGAAGTTTGGGTGTATGTGGAATGACACATGGTTTCGCGGGACTCCAGTCCCGCAACAAATGATAGACCCACCAAACCACGGATTGACATGAGTCTATGACAAACTGGTGCC
This sequence comes from Ignavibacteriota bacterium, assembly GCA_016218065.1. Classification (GTDB taxonomy): domain Bacteria; phylum Bacteroidota; class Ignavibacteria; order UBA10030; family UBA6906; genus CAADGV01. The sequence continues at coordinate 8,538 of JACRFA010000231.1, forward strand.
GGGCCTTGGGTCAAGTTGATCTTAGAAACATGCACAACAAACCCTGCTCACAAGGCAGGGTTTTGTGTTTTTACCTGACATTCGTTAGATTGCGAGCGAGAAAGTCAAGGAGTAGATGTGTCACCTGTTAATGTCATAGAATTGCCTTTGTTGTTGGACGAGGACCATGTATTGCGAGTTGGCAAAACCCGGGTTACGTTTGATTCCATTATTCAGGCGTTCACGGACGGCGCAACGCCTGAGGAAATCGTCCAGCGGTTTCCTTCCGTTTCGTTGGCAGACTCCTACGCCGTGATCGCGTACTACCTGCGCAACAGAACGGAAATGGATTCCTACCTCGCCCAAAGGCGTCACAAAGCGGAGAGTGTTCGTGATGAGAATGAGCGCCGTTATGATGTCACCGGATTGAGATCACGACTCCTGGCACGCAAGCAGCACTGAGACCTTCCACATGTCACTCCTGTTCGTCACCGACGAGAATTTCGACCACACAATACTTCGCGGTCTTCTGCGGAAACAACCCAACCTCGACATCGTTACAATACAGGCGGCGGGACTTTCAGGATCCACAGATGCGCAAGTCCTTGAGTGGGCTGCAAAACAACGGAGAATTCTATTAACCCACGACGTTTCGACCATCACTCGATATGCGATCGGTCGAATTCGCGACGGCGAACCAATGAGCGGCGTCGTAGAGGTAGGCTCGAACGTTACGGTCGGGAACGCCATTGATGATATTCTTCTCATGGCCGATTGTGCTTTGCCGGAAGAACTTGAAAACATGATTGTGCACTTGCCGCTGCGCTAGATTGAGGAGTAATGGTCCGTCATCGACATGAGGATGATTCGGAAGTTTGGGTGTACGTGGAATGACACATGTTGCGCGGGATTCCAGTCCCGCACCAATTAGCAACAGATGATAGACCCACCAAACGGCGGATTCACATGAGTCTGTGACAAACGGTGCCGGGCCTTGGGTCAAGTATATCTTAGAAACATGCACAACAAACCCTGCTCACGAGGCAGGGTTTTATGTTTTTCCTGCCATTCGTTAGATTGCGCGCGAGGACAACAAGGAGCACCCGCCAACCAACATCACGCAACCTTTACCGCGCGTGCATCGTAAACGTGGAAACGCAATTGCACATCAATTCTCCGCACTGTTTTCATTATTTGCACGAAAGGGTAATCGACGTGAAATACTCCTTTCTTTCATTGTGCCTCCTCCTCCCCCTGTTCAGCGCTCAGTCGCAGTGGGTCGCCCAAACTAGCGGGACGAGTGCCGTGCTTCTGGGCGCCTCATTCGTTTCGCGCGACACCGGCTTCATCGTCGGGACAAACGGCACCATTCTCAAGACGACGAACGGCGGGCAGACGTGGGTTCCGCAGAGCAGCGGCACAACGAATTTTCTCCGCGATGTCCACTTCCCCACACCGGCTTTCGGCGTCATTGTTGGGGAAAGCGGGCGCATCCTTCGGACAACGAACGCCGGAGCGAATTGGCTTCCCGTTACGAGTCCGACGACGCAGCACCTTGTGCATGTGCATTTCATCGACGCGTCGAACGGAATAGCAACAGGGCAAAGCGGAGTTATACTTCACAGCACCGACGGCGGCGGTTCATGGACAACACAATCGAGCGGAACGTCGGTGGAATTGCCGGGCGTGTATCTGCTCAGCGGCACATTGTTTTTTGCGGCGGGATTCGGCGGAACAATTCTCACGACAACCAATGCCGGCCAAAACTGGACTGCACTCACAAGCGGCACGACCGCCGATCTGCGCAGCATTGTCTTTCCGACAGCCGACACCGGATTCGTTGCTGGGATTGGCGGCGTCATCCTGCGGACGACGAACGGCGGCGCTGCATGGGCTTCAATGACAAGCGGCACTCCGAGCAATCTCTACGCAGTCGATTTCGTGAACGGCTCCATCGGAACCGCGGTGGGAACGGGCGTCATTCTTCGCACAACCAGCGGCGGCACAAGCTGGACAAGCCAGAGTTCTCTTACGACTGTTGATCTGTATGACGTCGATTTTATGGACAAGGACTACGGAACTGCGGTGGGACAAAACGGAACAATTCGAAGAACGACAAACGGAGGAAGCACAACCGACGTTGATGATGGTACAGGCAACCGGCATACGGGATTCCTCTTGTACCAGAATTATCCCAACCCATTCAATCCTTCGACGACCATTAACTTCGAGGTGGCGAGACCATCGCACGTGAGCCTCACAGTGTACGACATCACCGGGCGTGAAATACGAAC
>JACRFA010000233.1 GCA_016218065.1 Ignavibacteriota bacterium
CTTGCCTCAGCTCAATACGGTCGCGTTGAACTGAAGAAGGCCTTTCACCGAAACTACTTCAGGGGCCTGCTCATCTCGGTGATCATCCATGCGTTCATCGTCGGGTCGTACTATGCCGGCGAGTTGCTCGGCAGCGATGACGACGACATTCCTATGGTGAGAGTCAGAATTCTGAAGTACAGCGATCTCGGTCCACCTCCATCAATCTCCGCCGTTCCGCCTCCGCCAACAGTTGGCGTTGCTGCCGCAGTGAAACCCTGGATTGGCGGCAGTTGCCGCGGCAATGCAATTTGTGTTTACGCCGGCAGTGATGAACAACGGTCCGGTCAAGGTGTGGGTTGCGATTCCGTTCAAGTTCACGCTCAAAGCGGCGAGTTAACAGCATCATAACTTCTTTATCCACGAAGGAACACGAAGAAGTGATCGTATCATGTATCGGAAGAACCTTCGTGCACTTTCGTGCCTGCACGCCGAAGTGCTTGGCCGTCCCTGCCTGCCGGCAGGCACGGCGGCAGGCGGGCAGCGCTTCGGTACGCCCGCCTGCCGGAGCAAAGCGGCGGACAGGCAGGCGTGTTCTTCGTGGATTGTTTTTTTTCAACATCCTGCTAATGATCACGGTTCATAACTCCAAATAGCCACGCCCGCTTTTCGGCGTGGAGAACGAACTCAGAGTGTCAGAAAGGGAAACCAACATGGCAACAGAGGATGAATACTGGCAAGCGATTCAGGAGCGAGTATGCGCAAAGTGTTTGGAGGGAGATGGGAAGGGAAACTGCCGGCTCGCGCCCGACGGGTATTGCGCGCTGAAGACCAACTTTCACAAAGTTGTCGAGGTCGTGAACTCCGTGTACAGTCACTCGATTGTGCCGTACGAAGAAGCCCTCCGCAAACACGTATGCGACAACTGCCGATTCCAATCGCTGAGCGGCGCGTGCGCGATGCGCACCGAAGTTGAATGCGCGCTCGACCGCTACTTCCCGCTTATCGTCGAGGTGATCGAAGAGAACCAGCGGCGCGCGCACATGGCGGGAAGCTTGTGGGAGTGAGGGCCGATGGTTTGTTGCACTGAAGAACGACAAGGCGCGCGGTGCAATGCGCGCCTTGAGCTTATCTCTCTCCGTCTGGGAATTCATGAGTCCTTGCATCTCACTGTTGACCTCGCCATCATATTCATGGTTCCTGTCAATGAACAGCGCGCTCGACACACCTTACGCGCTTTGTTCGTTGACTGAATCAATGATGTTACGCAAGACGAAAGGTTGTATTACTTTTGTGCAAAGCCCTCATCCCCCTACCCCTTCTCCCAAATCTCATTTCCCGCGATTGTTTTCGGGAAGAACACTCATCAATTTTTGATTGGAGTGATGATGACGAAGTACATTTGCTTTTCAATTATTGCCTTCACCACATTTCTTGCAGGTAGCTGCAAAGAAACTCCGCCTGAACCACCCAGTTCTGCAACGCTTGCACTCACAGCCGAAGACGCAAGCTGCACCGAAGCGTGGCTGAAAGTGACAAGCACCGAAGTACCCGCAACAGTGCGACTCCTTCGCGATGGCCAACGGACTTCTGACTTCCGACTTCAGACCTCTGACTCTCTCGTTGTTAACGATGGTCTCCTCCCAAAACGCACCTACGCCTACCAACTGCAAAAACTCAGCAGCGACTCAACCGTGATTGAAACGAGTGCGAGCGTTCAAGTGACAACGATGGATACGACGAGCCATGACTTTGCCTGGCAGATTGATACGCTGGGTGTAACGAGCAGCGTGTTGCGCGATGTTGCGATCATCTCTGAGAATGATATTTGGGCGGTCGGGGAATTGTACTTCAACGACACTACTACCGGCCAGCTTGATCCGATTTTGTACAACGTAGCGCATTGGGATGGAACGCGGTGGGAGATCAAAAGACTGTTAAGTGACTGCCGTTTGTATTGGCCCAACTGTGGACCGGTGTTTTTCACTCCGTCACGCGGCAAAGCGGTCTTCGCATTCGGCCCCAATGATGTTTGGATAGTAGCCGGAGGTGTACATCATTTTGACGGTACTCGATGGACCGAACAACGGGCGATTGTGGAAATCGGATCGACGAACAAAATGTGGGGAAGCAGTTCTCGTGATCTTTGGTTCGTTGGCAATGCAGGACTGATCATACACTACAACGGCAGCGTGTGGAGAGCGGAACGGCCCTAGACGTTCGTGATATCTGGGGCGCCACCAACGGCCGCACGGGCGGACTTGAGATCCTCGCTCTTGCATCAACATATACTCCACAATTGCAGGCGAGCAAGGTGTTTAGAATTATGAGTGGTTCAGCAACGATGCTTTCCACCACAGGCATGTCACCCGATATGTTCAGTATCTGGTTCGTTCCTGGACGAAGATATTATGCAGTCGGGGCCGGGATTCACCAGAAAAGGATGCTGAGTGATTCCGCCTGGAGTGTGTATCCCCCAGGAGTTGTCACGCGATTTTACTCCGGCGAAGTGCGCGGGCAAGCCATTAACGACGTGTTCATCGTTGGTTCGTTTGGCGAAGTTGTGCATTTCAATGGTCGGTCTTGGTTTCGGTATTTTTCTGATGTCCCATTGCCCTCAGGATATTTTGGCTTCGTCGCAATCAAAGGGAATCTCATGATGGCAACAGGGCAAATCAATGCCTCGAAAGGAATCGTGCTGATCGGAACAAGGTAAGTAACGTCAAGATATAGAGATGAGTACAACACGGTCGCCTCCTCTTAATGATGCCATCTGCGTGCGGAAATAGTCATCAAAAGCAAACCAGGCGCTAGTGATTGCACCACCAGCGCCCAGAACAACGCAAACGAAAATGACCTAGCTTTTCTCCACAAAGAGTAAAGAACGCCATCTTGTTTTGCATTGATAACTTACGGAATGAAAACCAGAATCACAAAGAGCCTGAAAGGACAAAACTTATGAAGAAGAATGTCTTGACTTCACGGCAAGCGGTTTCAGTTCTCCTTTTTGTATGGATGTTTCTCCTATCGTTTTCTCCGTTGCCGGGGAAGACGAAGTATGAGAAGCACCAGTTGCCGTTTGCGGTAACCAAACTCAACCAGCGTGACGCATTGATCCAACAACGAAACCGACGGCTGGATCCTGTGACGAAGCAAGTACGAGCGTGGTTTTTTGTCGGCGACCCCGTGATGGGCGGAAGTCCAGTTGATGCAGCACGCACGTTTCTCCTACGAAATGCAGGGGC
>JACRFA010000232.1 GCA_016218065.1 Ignavibacteriota bacterium
CCGGATGTGAACCAGCGAGCCGAAGGTGCTGTCGGGCGTGTACGAGAAATAAAACGACGCGGTCGCGTAGAAGACTGCCAACAACAGAGGAATGCCGTAGCGCGCAGAGTTACGCCAACGGGCAGAATTGACGGGAGATTTGTCGGGGCGTAAGAACACGGGATCTCAGTTCATGGAATGGCGAAACCAATCTTGCAGCTCGCCGACATTATGAAAAACAAAATCAGCGCCGGCGGCGAGCATGCGCTCCTTGTCGTATGAATCCCAGAGCACGGCGGCAACCTTCACTCCTGCTGCACGCGAAGCTTTGATGTCGGCCAATGAATCGCCGATCATCAGCACGTGCGATGGGTCGAGAGCAAAATGGCCGAGAATCTTTTGTATGCCTTCGGGATGCGGCTTGTGGTGAACAACATCGTTGCCGGAAACGACCAGTTCAAAATACGATCCGATATTGAATTCCTTGAGCGTAATGTCGGCAGTGCGCGACCCTTTACCTGTGAAGACTGCAAGCCTGATCTCGCGCTCTTGCAGATGCCGGAGAATCTCCGGGATGCCGGCATGCAGTCGGGCAAGTTCACTGTGTCGCGCCTGATAGAATTCGCACAACTCATCCATCACTTCGTCCACACGATCGGCGCCAAGCAAATGTTCAATGGCGCCCTCCTCCGGCGGACCAAACCAGGAGATGATCTCACGTGGCGTGAACGTTTTGCCGAGATATTTTTCCGTGATGTGATTGAACGATGCGAAGATAAGAGGATTCGTTTGCGTAAGCGTGCCATCCAGATCGAAGATGACACAGGAAAAACCGTTTGACTGCACTCCAACTCCAGTGAAATGTTTTTGCAAAAAAAAGATAACCAGAAATGCCGCGAATATCAACGCGACGTTCCTTGCTATTGCCGCATCATCTTGATACTTTGAATTCACAATGGAACATCTCGCAAAGCAAATCATACTCAAGCCGAAAGAAGACCGGCGCATTCTTTCGGGTCATCAATGGGCATTCAGCAATGAGATACGCGAAATCAAAGGCTCGCCAGTCAGCGGCGACATCGTTGAGTTGCTCTCGGCAGGCGGCAAGGTGCTCGGCGTGGGGTACTATCATCAACATTCATTGATCGCCGTTCGTTTGCTCTCGCGCTCGGTGGAAACGATCGACGAAGATTTTTTCCGTCACCGATTCCTTCAGGCGCTCGATCTGCGCAAGAAGTTGTTCCCGCAAAGCGAGACCTTTCGCTTGATCCACAGTGAGAGTGATTTTCTTCCCGGCCTGATCGTCGACAAGTTCAATGACTATCTTTCGGTTCAGACATTCTCGTTCGGAATGGAAGTCCGCATCGGGATGATCTGCGACGTCCTGGAATCGATCTTTCATCCAACAGGAATTGTCGAGCGCAACGAGTCGACGTTGCGGGAATTGGAGCAGCTGCCGCAGAAAAAGTCGGTATTGCGCGGAACCGCGGCGCCGACAATCTTCGACGACTGCGGCGTGCGGTTCGAAGTGAATCTTCTTGAGGGACAAAAGACCGGCTTCTTCCTCGATCAGCGATTCAACAGATACACAATTCGCAGCTTCAGCCATGACGCAGAAGTGCTTGATTGCTTCACGAACGATGGCGGCTTCGCATTGTTCGCTGCGACACATGGAGCGAAGCGTGTTGTCGGCATCGATTCGTCGCCAGACGCAGTGATTCGTGCGACGAGAAATGCGGCGCTCAACCAACTGCACAATGTCGCATTCACGCAGGCTGATGTATTCGAGGAGCTGCAGCGACTCGCCTCCGCAGGAACGGCGTTCGATGTCGTTGTCCTTGATCCGCCATCATTCACCAAAAGCAGAAAGAACGTTCAAGCAGCAAAGCAGGGCTACAAGGATCTGCACTCGTCCGCAATGCGCGTGCTGCGTCCGGGCGGCGTATTGCTCACCGCGTCCTGTTCGCATCACATCGAGTCTGAAGTATTCCTCGATATTGTCGCGACAACCGCGCAAAAAGCCGGGAGAGCAGTGCAGTTGCTCGATTGGCGCGGGGCATCGCCCGACCATCCCGTGCTTCCCGCTATGCCCGAAACGCGTTATCTGAAGTTTGCAGTCGTGCGCGTGCTCTGATTGCTTCTCTGCATCAAAGAACCTATCTTGCCACTGGATTGTTGTGTCAGTAAAATCGATTTATGGAGGGTGGCATGAAAAGGGGGCTTTGGTTTCTTCTTCTCGCGATGTGTGTTTGCGCCGGGCAGTTCGCTTACGCCCAGGGTAAACCGATGCCGACATCATTCGCCCTCCTCTCGCATCACAGTTCTCAGCCGGACACATCCGGCATCGACAGCATCACCGACCAGCCGGACTATCGCAATGCGTGGGGGCTGGATGTTCTTGTCTCGAATGACGGATTCGGCCTTGGCACATTCTACCGAAGAGAGTTTACTGAAGACCTGTACGGCTTCGCGATGTTCTCCATCTCGGAATCAAAAGACGAGCGCGAGTTCGAGCAGTTCGATCCCTACTTCAACATCTCCTACGTTCCGGGGAAGCTGAAGCGTTTCCTCGTTATGCCGCTGACGTTCGGTGTGCAGCAGCGATTATTTCGCGAAGAAATTACAGACAACTTCCGTCCGTTCGTGAATATCGGCATCGGGCCTTCTATCATTTTCGCGGCGCCATTTGTGGAGATCGAAAGAACGACGGCTGGCGTTCAGACAACGCAGATTGAGTTCTTCAAGAGTCTGGGGAAAGGGCAGGCCCATTACACAGCTTCGGGGTTCATCGGCGTTGGGGCAAACTTCGGTACGGAAAAGGCGAATGTCTTCGGGGTCAACTTCCGCTACTATTATACTCATCTCTTCGGAGATGGCCTCCCATCGCTCATCAATAATAATGGAGATGTTATTGCGACCAAGAAGGAGTTCGGCGGGTTTTTCATTACGCTGAACGTTGGGATGGCATACTGACGGGCTTGGAGCGCACGGAACAATGAGGGTTTTCGTCCAAGTTCCCGAGAATTGCGAAAGGCATCAGCACCTCCAGGATCTCCCCTAAATCCGTCGAAGTACTAATGCCTTTCAAACTGCGGGGGTAATCTAATACAGCCCCACCGAGATTGATGTGACATCAGTCACTTGGACGCATTTCGCGAGGTGAGAACCTGCCTGAGAAACCTTCCTGTGTGTGACGCTGCAATTTGACTGACCTCCTCCGGAGTCCCGGTCGCGACCACTCGCCCGCCTTCACTCCCTGCTTCAGGACCGAGATCAATGATGTAGTCGGCGGATTTGATCACGTCGAGATTATGTTCGATGATCACGACGGAGTTGCCCGCGTCGATCAGCGCGGTGAAGCACGAGAGCAGTTTTGCTATGTCGTCAAAGTGCAGTCCGGTCGTCGGCTCATCGAAGATGAAGAGCGTGTGCGTGTCGCGCTGCGGCGCGCTCAGGTGAGCCGCCAGTTTGATGCGCTGCGCTTCGCCGCCGGAGAGCGTGGTCGCCGATTGTCCGAGACGGATATAGCCGAGGCCTACGTCGTCCAGCACCTTCAGTTTTTGCGCAACCTTTCTGCCGGAAGCATCCGCATTGAAGAACTGAATTGCCTCATGCACGGTCATCGCGAGGATATCGGTGATGTTCTTTCCGTGATACTGCACGTCGAGAACTTCTCTCTTGTAGCGCGCTCCCTTGCACACGTCGCAGAGCAAGTACAGGTCGGCGAGAAACTGCATCTCGACCTTGACGACGCCATCCCCTTCACACGCTTCGCAACGACCGCCGGGAACGTTGAACGAAAAATGTCCCGGAGCAAATCCGTGAATCTTTGCAGACTGCGTGTTGGCGAACAATGTCCTGATCTGGTCGAAGATTTGAATGTAGGTAATGGGATTCGACCGCGGCGATCGCCCGATGGGCGATTGGTCCACCATCTCCACGGCGCTGAGATGTTAGTGACCTTCCAGCGCGGTGAACGCGCCGCATTTCTCCACCGGCTCGCCTTTGATGCGCTTCAGGCCTGCGTACAAGATGTCATGCATCAGTGTGCTCTTCCCGCTGCCGCTCACACCGGTGATGCACACGAGTGAATGCAATGGAATCGTGACGTCGATGTTCTTGAGATTGTGTTCTCTCGCCCCAACGATCTTGATCGAAAGATGATTCGACTGACGGCGATGCTTAGGAACCGGAATCGACAGTTTGCCGGAAAGATATTTTCCGGTCAGCGAACCGTTATCCTGCGTGATCTGCTGCGATGGCCCGTTGTACACAATCTCGCCGCCATGCTCGCCTGCGCGGGGTCCCATGTCAACAATGATATCGCTCTCGCGCATCATGTCGCTATCATGCTCGACGACCAGCACCGTGTTGCCGACATCGCGCAGAGCTTTGAGAATCTTGATCAGCCGATCATTATCGCGCGGGTGCAGCCCGATGCTTGGCTCGTCGAGCACATACAACGCGCCGACCAGCGACGAGCCTAACGAGGTAGCAAGATTGATGCGCTCCGATTCGCCGCCCGACAGCGTGTTCGACAACCGGTCGAGGGTCAGGTAGCCGATGCCGACTTCATTCAGGTACGTGAGACGCTTGCGCAGTTCTTCGAGGATGCGCTTCGCAACTTCCTTCTCGTATTCCGTCAGCTGAATCGTTTCGAAAAACGATGCCGCCTGCGCAATGGTAATTCGGACGATGTCGGAGATGCGCGTGTCGGCAACCTTTACGTGCAGGGCTTCTTTTCTCAATCTCGCGCCGCCGCACTCCGGGCACGTTGTGTAGCCGCGATATCTACTGAGCATCACCCGGTAATAAATCTTGTACGACTTCCTTTCCAGCATCTTGAAGAAGCCGTTGATGCCATCGAAGTCGCCATGGCCATCCATCACGATATTCAACTCCTTCTCACTCAACTCGCTGAACGGAACATCGACACGCACACCGGCTTGTCGCGCAATCGAGAGCAGCGTCCGCTGGTTCTCGCGGAACTTCGGAGTGAGCCATGGCTGTATCGCACCATCGCGAAGTGATCTCTCTTTGTTGGGTATGATGAGATCCATGTCAATGCCGATGGCGCGGCCAAATCCTTGACACACCGGACATGCGCCAAAGGGGTTGTTAAACGAGAAGAGACGCGGATCAGGCTCTTCGTACTTGATATGGCAATGCGCGCACTCGAAGTTCGAGCTGAATTTCAAAAGCGTGCCTGTCTCCAGCAGCAACACGTGCGCCTTTCCGCCGCCGGACGCGAAGGCGGTCTCAATTGAATCAGCGAGACGATGGTTCTCTTCTCCTGATCGAAACACGAGACGATCAACCAGCACGGAAACATCGGACGGCTTGACTGATTTCGGCAGCTCGGCTTCGTTGAGATCGAGAATCTCGCCATTCACAACAATGCGGAAGAATCCTTCCTTCTTCAAGTTCGCGAGCGCTTGCGGGAGAGTTTCTTTTTCATGACTGGGAAGAGGAAACACCATGTACAACTTAAGCGAACCGTTCGAGCCGGTGGAGTTTGCTTCGGCGTTCAGCGCGTCGGTGATTGATCGGACGGAATCACGTGTCACGAGCCTGCCGCAGTTGTAGCAGAATGTTTTCCCGATACGCGCAAAGAGCAGTCTCAGGTAGTCGTAGATTTCCGTCGTCGTGCCGACGGTCGAACGCGGATTGCGCGTGTTGGTCTTCTGCTCAATCGCCATCGCCGGACTAATTCCCTGGATCAAATCCACGTCGGGCTTGTCCATGCGCTCGAGAAACTGTCGCGCATACGACGAGAGACTCTCGACATAGCGGCGTTGTCCTTCCGCGTAGATGGTGTCGAAAGCAAGACTGGACTTTCCCGAGCCGCTCACGCCGGTGAACACGATGAGCTTATTGCGGGGCAACTCAAGGCTAATATTCTTGAGATTATGAACCCGTGCCCCGCGAATGATGATCGCGTTTTTGTTGAATGTTGACGGCGTGCCGGTCGTCGCCGGTAAGCGCTTTGCCATATCCCCAACCAAATTCCGTTTTGAGTGAGGTCTAAACTAAATGAATCGGGAGGGAAAAGCAACGAGGTGGGAGAGCGAACTGGGCGAAAGACAGAACGAGAGTCACAAGCTGAGGTGACTCTCGTTTTTGCATCTTCGACTACAAGCAAATTACTTCGCTAAAAGCAACCCCGCAAAAAGGAAGCGCGACTACTTCGCAGTAATATTGTCACTTAGTGAGAAGTAGCCTGGTGACTTTGTTCAGTTTAAGGGTTACAACGATAGGGACAATCGCCGCCATTTTGCTGTGAACAAAAGCCGCGTTCTTCATGACTGAACCTCCAAGTTGTGAGTATGCAATTGGTGTGAGCAAGATCCTCACTGATAGCGTATGCGCTACCTGGTATCACATTGGTTCAAATCAATTCCTCCGGAAGTTAAGGGATGAGATTTACAAATCGTGGTAGAAAGTTAGATGATTGCTCGGCTACAGGTTTGTCTGGTAACAGCAATGCTGTATAAGAAAATTCATTTTTTCTCGGTCGTCATGGCAAACTCGCCAGACTCTCGCGCCGTGACGACAACACCGCGACCGGTTATCCTGATACTGTCACGGCTCTATGACTGCACCAGTTGCCGTGACAGCCGAGTAACACGATGTCTTCCTCGCATTGGCTCTCGGACAAGAAGAACAGAAGGCAAAGCAACAAGGTTATCCAATTTTGCAGGATGGATAAAACATGAAATAAACGGCACTAGTCCCACATCCTTGATTTCACCTCCAGATGAACGAATAAGCTCCTTGACCTCGGTAGTGTCCGAAAGCGACTTCAAGTCAATGACGACTCTTATCCTCCCCTGTGAATCAACATGCAAGAGTTTCTGACTGATCATGGCGTTCATGAGTTGAGACAATTGTGCTCGTTTTGTTTCAGAGGTGTCTTGTTGCTCCGCAAGTCGAAGAATGTGCAAAAGCGTTCCTTCTAACTTGTTCTCTTCTGTTGTACGAAGAGCTTTTTCTTTCTCGGCCTTCTCAATACTCTTTCGTGCATTAATCATGAAGGAGTCTACTTGGGCAGAACCACCTGAGATGCTCAATAGAATCATCGTCGTAAGTGTCGCAATAATTCTGAATTTCCGTTGCATGACTGATTTTTCCCTTCTGTTACTTGTGGAGGATGTAGTTGAACCGGGTGAGCCCATCTTATCTACCTTCCATGGTATACGATGCCGTTTTGCCGATCACAAACAAAAACTTCATTCCCGTCAGTCCATACTCCCCAAAAATCTGAGTGTGGGTCAACATTATGATTGGGTACAGAGATGAAAATCTGTCGCCAATCAGATCCGTTATAGTGATAAATCAAGTTCCATACTCCGACTGCAAAAACGTTCATGGGGCTCTGAACGAACTCTGATCGAAAGGAGGTGGGAGTGGTAAATTCTCTCCTCCAATTTGCTGTATCGATATCTCCTGTTTCAAGCAGGCTTGCATATGTCACCCCATTCGAGAAGGATGTTAATCGTGCATCCGTCGCCCACACCCCACTTCCGAATTTCGATTGCCATCTTTCATCAAAATCCTTCCGCACAAAAACCGTATCCGACAATGAATAGATAAAAACAGAATCTCCTCCCCAAGGACTGTACGTGTCGCAATAGATCTTTCTGCTGCTATTCGTCAGAGAGCCCACGATCATGCTATCGGCAATGAGGTACGATGACCACTGACTCCCATCAAAATGGAGGGCATATTCATACCCGCCGACCCAAATATCACTTCCACTAATCCCATGCACCGTATAAAGCGTGCTGCTAATACTGGCTATATGGCTCGGTGTCACGTCAACCCAGCGACTCCCGTCATAGTGCATAATGAACGCACTGAGAACTCCTTGGTTTATTTTCCTCCCGAATGCCCAGACATTGTTTCTCGCTGTTCCCCACACCGCGTACACAGTTTTGTTGCCGGTGAACTCTGTAATAGGTGTGCCTTCTGTGGCACGACTCCATTTCGTTCCGTCATAGTGCCAAAGGCAGTCACGTACATCTGGCGCGTCGCCGTTCGCTCCCCACACATCAGTTGCTGAACATCCCCATATAGATTGAAGACCAATCCTGCCCGGTTGGTTGCCATATTCTACACTGTCTATGGACCAAACGTAATCGCGTTTGCCAAGCTTTGTCAGCTCAGGTTGTGCAGGGTCATCCTTCTTGCAACTTAAACCAAGAATAAGACAAAGATATATTAGGACGTATGACTTCATAGGAATCTTCTCATGAACTCGTAAGGAGATGAGATGAGATGCCTGCCCGCCGAAGTGCTGTTCACGTAGGCGGGAGATGCCTGCCCGGCTGTTTGGCGGGAGATGCCTGCCCGCTCGACGAGTCTCCACCGAAACGAAGTGCAGGCAGAGATGCTTGGTCGCTCGCAATCTCAAGTCATGTCGTCTCTGAGTCAAAGAGCAAAGTTACAACAAGGAGCAACTGAACAGAACTTTGACGCCGAACCTGCATCAATGTAGCAACGGACACGACGAGAGGCAAATCAATTTTCAAATTGTCGCAGGAATTTGCAGGCGGGCAACAAACCCTTTGCTCATCGATACCGCGTATCGCATCGCAGCGACGACACATCGACGAAGTGCAAACACAGATTCATACAGATTGAAAGCAGATTGCATCACAGGGACAACGCAGCACAAATGTTTGTCACGGCGCGAAGGCGGGCCTGCCCGACGCCGTGCCTGCCGGCAGGCAGGGCAGGCGGGCGTGACAGCCAAGTAAAGATCAACCGCCATGGCGCAATGGCGCGAGGAAGAGCCTGAGCAAGCGGTCGCAAAAAAAACCTCCGCAATTTCTCGCAGAGGCTTTTCGTTGGGCGATGATGTTGGACGTCTTAGTTACAAATGCCGTTGATTGTCCGATACGCGCTTCCGTTTTGACTCTCGACCACAATCGAGACTGTTACTGCACCGGGCGGCGCGTTCGATGTTGTTCCATCGCTGAGCCGGAAGCCGAATTCTGTCGTCCCCTGGCCGCTGACAATCACGTCGGGCAGCGTAATGACGCCATTGCGACCGAAGCCCACGAGGACCTGATTGATCGGATCGTCGGGATTCGGGGGCGGCGCAACAGTTGCGACAACGGAAATCTTGGTGCCGGCTGAGAGCGGATGACCGAGATAGTCGGAGACGGTGAATGTGAAATCTTGAAATCCTGCGTTCGGGATGTTGAACGTTGTCGGACTGACGGTGGAGATGTTCGATGCGCCGCTCCAGAGAATCAAGACGCTATCCTGCACTGCGGCGCCGCCTTCGCCGATGGTTCGCGCAACGACCCAGTGATAACCGTTGCCATACGGCTGGGCTGCATAGACGCCCAACGGTTGCGGATTGCCGCTGATCAGATCTGCCGCACCTTGTCCGTCAACAGAGGTAAAGACGGTCGGCTGTACAACGCCGGCGCCTGTTCGGAAATACACCGCCGTTCCCTGCACAACCGGATTGGAATATCGATCGCCGACGAGCACGCCAATCTTATCGCGCAAGCCCGAGATGCCGAGCGAAGGGAAATTGAATTTCTCCGCGCTAATGGTGAAATGATCCTGCACCGCAAATCCAGCGTTGATCACCAGGCGCACCGGCGCTGAGGTGATTGTTCGTGCGCCTACGGTTGCCGACGCGACGACTTGCACCACGCCGGCGCGTATGCCGCTGTTGAATGCAATGAACGCACGTCCGATGGCGTTCGTGGTCAATACACTGGGCGACACATATTCGCCTCCATTCGGTCCGCCGAGAAGCGAAAAGCGAATCTGCACGGCGTGCGCCGCGTCGATCGGAATACCGAGCGAGTCGCGGGCCTCAAATCCCAGCACCGATGTCTCCTGCCCGCCAACGCCGTACACCGAAACCTGACCGGGGTTCGCGCCAAGGAATGCAATCGTCTGCGCCAGCCCGCTTGTGCTGCCTCCCGAGCCCACAACCTGCGACTTCGGATTCAGCGATACATCGCGCAACGACGCTTCATTCGGCTTCACCGAAATGGAAATGTTTGTCGTGTCGCGATAGCCGGTATAATTTCGTATTGAGATTTTTGCGGTCATCGTGCTGTCGAGATCGAAGCGCAGCTCGTACTTGCCGTCCGAGCCGGTAACAGCCGCATCTGAGATTTCCGTCCCGATCGTGCCTTCGACCGTAACGCCTGCCAGCGCATTCTGACTGCTCGCATCTTTGACAAAGCCGGTGACTGTTCCCACGCCGGCGCTTGGCCCGGTGTCGTCTGAGCTGCACGCGTTCAAGGCGAGAGCAAACGCTGCGACAATTGCTGCACTCACGAATAGGCGTTTCATCTTATCGTGTCTCCTTCTGGCCTGTCACATGATCGGCCTGCCGTTCGACATCTTTTTCCCACTGCTGGAACACTCCGCTCTCTCTCACTTTCTGCGCAACACGATTCTGGAGCGTCGGGACAAGCTCCGCCTTCAACAGGATGATCAACTCTTTCTTTCGCACTTCTTCTTTGTTGTACCCGAACAGATAGCGCAAGCCAAGCACATACCAGGGCAAATCCTTCAACAACGGAATGCCGGCACGAATCTCGGAGACTTCGTTATTGTAGAGTCCGCCGATGATCGTCTCTTCGTTGTCGAGCAGCAGCACGTTGGTGTTTGCTTTTGTTTTGTTGATGATGGTGCTGCCGGCGCTCGGGACGAGCGAGCTGCGTTCCACGTCCACCTTCATGTGAATAAAGTCCTGCCCCTGCTCGCTGATCACTTGCGGCTGCACGTCGATAATGGTGCCTGTGCTGTAGAAGCGGTCGATGAGATTGCCGGCGAAGTCGCGTTCCTTGATCGAAAAATCCTGCCCGACTTGAATGCGGCCTTTCTCACCGGAGCGCACGATCAGTTGCGGACCGGAGAGCACTTCGCCAAGATCATAGCTGGAAAAGACGCGGGCCACCGCGCTGATGTTCGCAAACGAAAGCTTCGGCGTCGCTTCGATCTGGAAGATATCATTCGAGACACGATCTGCGCCGGAGAAACTCGATGCAACAGAAAAATCCTTATTGCTCTTCATGAAGCTCCAGTTGATGCCGACTTCATCCAATTTCGTGAGCGAGACTTCGAAGAAGACCGCGGAGATTTTGATCTCGCGGCTCTTGAAGGATGCAGCCTCTTTCGTGAAGTCAACGACTTCTCCCGTTGCTGATGCTGTCGCGCCCGTTCCTCCCGGCTCGGCGCCGAGCGACAGAAGCTGAATGTAATTCGGATACTCGTCGTACCAGAGATTCATCTTGCGGCAGATAGTTTCGAGGGCGACGCGCCATTGCAGTCCGGTGACGTTCACGCCGATGGGCGCTTCGCGTCGTTCGGGATCGATGATCACCTTGCCGGTGAATCGCTTGCTCACTTCGCTGATGGCAGCCAGTGCACGGGCAAGCGACGTGGTCGGCGCGATGGAAACCAACTCATCGGGAGAAGTGTACTCTTTGAGTGCGCGCCGCTCAGCCGGATTTTGTTGTGCAGAGGCGGACGCGAGACTCAGAACTGCGAGCGCACACGTTGCGAGTATGATCTTCGTTTTCATTCATCCCTCAAGGCTATTGTTTCAAGACTTCTTGTTGCGCAGCCGCCGCTTGTTGTTGTGGCGCAGCATATCGGATTTTCAATTCCACTTTCTCGAAGATGCCGCCTTTGTTCAGCGTGGCCTCGATCTTTCCTTCATCCGGCATGAACTTCGTGACGTAGCCCAGATACACTTCGTCGCCCGGTTCCAGCGTGCGGAAATTGTTTTTCTGATCGATGATAAACGCCTTCCCCGGAATCACCGCCTTCAAATCCGACCGCTCGATCTCCACAAGATCGTATTTGTTCGGAGGAAGATTTGCGGAGATCACCGGCGTGAACGGATCCGTTCCCACGTACGTCGGGACTGTAACCGGATCAGTGGCCGGCACCGCCAGCTCGGGAATCGTCGCGAAGAATGCATTCACCGTCATCTCGAATGTCACGATCAGCTCGCCCGCGTTTTCTTTGTCCGTCGCGGTCACTTCCAGTCCCTTCAGCGTCAGCGTGTTGACCTTGAACAGCTTCCGTCCGTTTTCGATGTACCAGATGAACTTGTACAGATTGTCGAACTTTCCTTCGCCGCGCAGGTTGTAGATGTTGAACCCGTAGTTGCCGCGCGGCTGCACGCCCTGATAGATCATGTTCAGCTTCACGCCGCCCGCACGCTCAATGAGCGAGCTGAAGTAATCGTACGTTTTGCCGCTCAGATCTTCGGCGGGAATTTCTTTGTTCCTGCTCTCCCACCGCTTCTTCGTTTCGGTAACCGTTTGGCTCAGCGTATTGTACTCGTGAATCAGATTGGGTGTATTGCTCAATTCGTCGTCGATGCGCTTGATCTCCGTTTCGATGGCGTGTTGTTTCTTCGGCAGATGGAATGCACGGACGTACGTCCCGACGCCAAGAATCAGCAGCATCAGCACACCGAGCACAATACTATTTCGAACTTTATATGACATAGCGCTCCTTTCCCGGCGTGCTAGTTCTGCTTGATGATGGATGGCACTTCGATTTTGTAGCGGTACACAGTTTCACCACGGATTTCTTCTGTTGTCACTTCCTTGAGCTGCGAGTTGTCGAACAATGCGCTCATGCGCGGGATGCGCGAACGGTTGACGGCAAAACCGTTGAGCGTTGCCTGACCGGTTTCCTGCGCGATGAATTCCGAGATCCAGATGGAGTTCATGTCTTCGACGCCGCTGCTGAGCTGCGAGAACGCCTTGCTGAATTTGTCCGCCCCCGGAACGAGCGAATCGTACAGCGCCATCGACGCATTGTATCGCATGAGCTGTTCTTGCATCGCGCTGATGGAATTCGACAGCGCCGTGTTCTCACCGATCTGCGAGTGCTTCACATCCAGCATCGATTGCTGTTCGGAAATGTCGTGCAGTTTTTCCTGTATCCCCTTCGTGAACAAGAGCGTCGAGCCGAAGATCGCCGCCAGCAACACGTAGCCGTGCCACGAAAGCTTGAAGACACGCTGACCTTCGCGTATCTCGTCGGGCAATAAGTTTGTCCGATAGAATTTTTTGTTCGATGTGTCGATGAACCTCCACGCGACGCCAATCGCAACCGCGTAATCCGAGATGATGTCGTGCTGCTCGGCCGGCAGCCTGCTCACATCCACGTTCGGCGTTCGGAGATAATCGACTTGCTGGTCGGGGAGAAGTTGTTCGAGAAAACTCTTGAGATCAATCCGTCGGCTTTCACCGGCAAGAATGATTTTGCTGATGCGCTGGATGTTCAGGTTATCCTGCTCCAGCAACAGACGGCTATAGACAGTGTTTTGAAGATTTGAAGAATCGTAACCCTCGCTCAGAATCGGCGCGAACTGGAAGAAATGCTGACCCCTCATGAAGATGAGCCGCGTGAATTCTACCCCAACGTAGATGATGACGGAGACTTCGTCTGGTTGAAGATCGTAGTTCATCTTCACCATATTCATCAGCGCGATGTCGGAGCTATCGATGCCGGCAATCGTGGGAAGACGATTGCCCAGGAACCCCTTGATGTTTTCGAGATGGTTGAGGAGCGAGAGACCTTCTTCGCGAACAACGCAAAGCAAATTGCCGTCATCCGTCACGATCGAATCGATCGCATCGGGAGTTGGCTGGAATGTGCGGACGTTCTTCAGTTCTTCGATGAGGCGAGTTTTGAGCTTCTTTCCCTTCAACCCAAAATCACTTTCAACAGGATGATAGTAGATTGAAGGCTCGGAGACGCAGTAGGCGAGAGAATAGCTTTTGGGTTTGTATTGCGAAAGCAGGCCCAGCAACACGGCGTTGTTATCTTCACTACCGCTCATGACTGCAGGTTCTGATGCTTGCACATCCGGCAACGCGAACGGATCTTTCTCGTCGATCAGATTGCCGGCGACTTCGACCATCTTGCGCTCTTCAAGTTTCGCAACCAGCGTGGCCGACCTCAACTCGTCAACAACGAGGCGCTTTCCCTTCTTGCTCACCCGGGCCAGCTTCACGTCCAGTCCGTCAACAAACAATCCAATGACCGACTTTCTACCGCCTATCGCAGCCATAACTCTGCTTTCTGAAAATGGTGACTATTATTACTCATGTGGCCGCAATTCTCTCCCGTTCCGGTTAGTCGCCCATCACGTTGGAATTGAGAATTTGTTGTAAACGCCGCTTGTTGTTCGCGTTTACCATTGCAGCCTCAAGCGAGATTCTCTTCTGCAAGTAGAGTCGCTTCAAATCCTGTTCCAAAGTCACCATACCGATATCGCTCGACTCCGCCATCATCTGATAGATCTCGCCCGTATTGTTGTTTTTGATGGCGGCTCGCACGGACGGAATCATGAGCATCACTTCTTTTGCGAGCACGAGTTTGCCGTCGATTGCCGGCACCAGCTTCTGTGAAAGTACGCAGCTTAGCGTATCCGCGAGACGAAGCCGCACGCGCTCTTGTTCGATGGGCGGCACTTCGCCGATGACGCGGTCAATGGTCTCAACCGCCGACGCCGTGTGCAGGGTCGAGAAGACTTTGTGTCCGCTATCCGTGATTTCGAGCGCGGTCAGAATCGTGTCGGGGTCGCGCATTTCTCCGATGACGATGATGTCGGGATCTTGACGCAGCGCCTGCACCGCGCCCTCTTTGAATGACAGCACATCGCGCCCCACTTCGCGATGCCGGATGATGCAGCGATCGGGTTTGTGCACATACTCCACCGGCGAGGAGATGACGATGACGTGCGCATCGACCGAATGATTGTTCGCATCGATAATGCTGTCGAGCGTCGCGCTTTTGCCCGATCCGGTAATACCTGTCACCAACGTTAGACCTTGCGTTGAATGCGCAAGACTCAGCGCCTTCGTGACGTTCGGATGCAGTTCGAGATTCTTGTAGGGTCTGACAGTCGCGTTGATGGCACGCATGTTCAGACCGAGTTGGTCGAGATCGAAGTACGCGTCGGCGCGGAACCTGAACATCGCGTTGTCGTGCACGATGGTGTATGAGAAATCGAGATTCCTGTTCTCGTACAGGAACAAGCGCTGTCGCTCGACGAGAATGCTCTGAATCAGAAGACTGCTTTCATCGACGGTGAACTGCGGCAGCTCCGAATCGGGCTTCTTATCGCCGTACACACGATACCACACGTATCCCCTCGTGCCGAATCCGCCGAGATCGATGTCTGACGCATTGGACTTCTGCATGCGAAGCAGAAAGTTGTCCATGAGTTTGCGGAGCGCGGAGCGTTCCGCGGGCGAAAGCTTGCCTGCCAGATCGCCGATCAACATCTGCCGTTCGACGCCGGGCGCTGTTGCGGGAATGGATGCCGCCAGGTGTTTCAGCGTTTCGGTCGCAGTGGTTATCATGTTCGGATCCTGTAGTTGTCCACTTAATCGTCAGTTGTGACTGCAGCAATTTCCTCCAATGTCGAGAGGCCGCTCTTGATCCGCTCGATGCCCGACCGGCGTAAAGTCCACATGCCGTCGCGGATCGCCTGCATACGAATCGATTCTTCATCAACCTCGGCGCCCGATTTGACGATGAGGCCGCGAATCTGTTTGGTGAAGTAGAGCGCCTCGTGAATTGCAGCTCGTCCTTTGTAGCCGCCGTTGCACTGATCGCAGCCGACGGCTTCGTACATCACATGGTTGTCGAGGTCTTCGTCCGTGAGGCCGAAACGCTTGTACACTTCGCGATCCATCTCGTCGGGGAGAATGGGACGCTTGCAGTACTTGCAGAGTGTACGAATGAGGCGTTGCGCGACGATGACATTGATGGCGTACGCGATCAAGAA
>JACRFA010000234.1 GCA_016218065.1 Ignavibacteriota bacterium
TACCTCTATCGCCTTCAAGCGGGGAGCTTCTCCAACGTGAAAAAGATGATCATCCTGAAGTAAGGGGAGTCGGATTCTGTGTGGTTGCCGCGCAGCCGCGCGGCAACCCCGCTCCTCGATTTCAACAAGACATTTCCAGCTTTGAAGGTTTGGCAGAGGATGTGCGTTGGGGCGTTGAGCGACTCTGCCCTGGGCCGCGGCGTGTTGCTGCGGTGGAGAACGCTCAGCGAGACGCCAACTCGGCTCTTTGCGCTTCAGAGTCGCATCAGCGCATTCCTCTTCTGTCTATGTCCCGCAATTGCTTTTCATGGTTTGATTGGTTAAGGTTTTTCTGTCCCTTTCGTCACGCACGAAGGAGATCGACTCCCAACGCCCTTTACCGAAATGCCGTGCACACCGCATATCAACGGGGGAACACGGACGTGGTTTGCTGAGGCAACGCCATGGTCTTGTCCGAGTTTATGTGCACGTCCTGCGACATTTCGTCTCAGTACACTTCTTGTTCTCATACGCCGCTCGCTGTTGAAAGAAGTACGGTAAAGCAATTCGTTGAATTGGTGGACGTATTATCGCGCGATGAAACGATGACTGGCGCCAAGGACATAAAGAGATCGCGCCAACAATCGCAGCTTGCAATTCTCTCCCTCACTCACTAGTTTACGCCCGCATATCAGATCTCCTTACTCATTCACACATTAAACGGAGGCTCACATGAGTTCACTACTCGATCTTCTCACCAACCAGCTCGGCGGAAACGCGGTGGAGCAGATTGCCGGCAGGATTGGCGCTGATCAGAACACGACGAGTAAAGCTCTTTCGACGGCGTTGCCTTTGCTGCTTACGGCGCTTTCGCGCAACGCTGCGAACCCGCAGGGAGCGCAATCGCTGCACACGGCATTGGCGAAAGACCACAGCGGCGGCATTCTCGACGACGTTATGGGATTCGTCGGTGGCGCCACCAGTTCAGCGAACGGCGCGGGAATTCTGAAGCACGTCCTGGGAGGACAGCGCCCGACCGTAGAGCAGGGCATTGCACAAGCATCAGGGCTGAACAGCAACTCAGTGGGACAATTGCTCGAGTTGGCTGCGCCGCTGCTCATGGGCGCGCTCGGTAGAACGACGCAACAGGAAGGACTTGATGCCAACGGACTCGCGCAGTTTCTCGGCGGGCAGCAACAGGCTGTGCAGTCGCAAACGCCGGACTTACTCGGCATGTTAGGCGGACTGATTGATCAGAACAGAGACGGCAACGTGCTCGACGATGTGACCCACATTGCAAGCAAGTTTTTCGGCGGGAAGCAGTAACTCAAATTATAGAAGAAGGTCTCCGCCAACGCGCGGAGACCTTTTGCTTTTTCTTACATCTCTTACAGGGTCACTCCGACAGAGATCGGAATGTATGTGCTTGTCTCGCCGGAAGTAAATATCCACGTGTACCGAACTTCGATGAACAACTCCAGTCCAAGTTTCAAATCCGCACCGGCCCCGACGTTTGCAGAAAAATTTGTCTCGCCTTTCACGCCCGGAGCGTTTCCTAAGGGCTGGCCTTGATACTTGACCGTCAACTCCGAAGAACTCAGATTGGCTAACCCAATCCCTCCGGTGATGTACGGGGAGACAATAGGCAGCGGCAGGAAACTCGATTTCACATTCGCATGCGCCGACCAAACGTTGATTGCTCCTCCCTCGATTTTGTAATCCGTAGGGTTACTTCCCGGAATAACTGACGACACGAGCTTTTGATACTTCCCCTCATCGGGTGAAACCCGGACATAATCTCCCTGAAGTCTGAACGAAAGGAGTACCGGGAGATTGATATCCAGATGCACCCCGCCGCCATATCCAAAACCGTACACATCCGAGAGCGCCCCGGACACATTGATGTTTGCTCCCGTAAGCTGAAATCCAAACTTCGCCGACTGCCCAAACGCTCCAACCGCCATCATCATCATTGCACAAACCACAACTGTTTTTTTCATTATGAACTCCATTGTTGTTTGGTGTTGAGTGATCGTCACGTCTTCTGTTGTTTTTTCTTTGCTGCAGGAAACAGAATGTTGTTGAGAATAAGTCTGTAGCCGGGAGAATTTTTGTGAAGCGATAAGTCGGTCGGCGGATCGCCGACTGCATGCTGGTAGTCTTCCGGATCGTGGCCGCCGTAGAACGTGAATGTGCCCCGGCCGAAGTTGCCGTGCAAATACCGAACCTCGTCCATTCCTTGCTTCTCGGCCATGATCGTCACATTGCTCTTAATCAGACTCTTTTTGAAGTTGGTCGTTTGACCGAGAAAGCCCTTCAGCACGTTGACATGATTCTGTGTCAGCATCGTGGGCACGGGGTCGAATTTTGCCGAGAACTCAAAGAGCGTGAAGTAGTCGGTTTCGGGATTCTGCATGCCGAGCAGATCGCTGGGCGGCTGATCAATGTCGGAGTATTCGTAGCGCAACGGGTTTTTCTCGAGCGTGAAGTTGGTGAATGCGAGCGTCCTGGAGAAATCCAATTTCTGCTGCGCGTTCGGATCCGGTGGATCGCCGTCATACATGACATCACAAATGTCGGTATTCTCAGCCGCAAGCGCAATATCATAGCTGTCGGTCGCCGAGCACATTGCAAACAAGAATCCGCCGCTGCCGATGTACGCCTTGATCTTTTTCGCCACCGCCTTCTTCAACTCGGAGACTTTTCTGAAGCCGAGCTTCTTCGCTTCGCGCTCAAGGGTCACTTGCTGCTCGATGTACCAGCTGGCCTGTGCAAACGAAGCATAGAATTTTCCGTACTGCCCCGTGAAGTCTTCGTGATGGAGATGAAGCCAATCATATTCGCTCAGCTTATCCGCCATCACCTCATCATCCCACAGCTTATCGTACTTGATCTCCGCGTACTCCAGTGCGAGCGTCACCGCGTCATCCCACGGCTGAAAGCCGGGGGGCACGTACACGGCAACTTTCGGCGCCTTCTCCAATCGAATCACATCCATGTTGTTGTCATCGCGCTGCACCTCGGCGTAGATCTGCGCAGCGTCTGCGGAGCTGATGGGCGAGAACGCGACGCCGCGAATTCTGCATTCGGCCCCGACCACCTCGTAGTTATCGATCATGAATGAGCCGCCGCGATAGTTGAGCAGCCAATCGATTTCGATGCCCTTCGTGAGCGCCCAGTACGCGATGCCGTACGCTTTGAGATGATCCGTTTGTGAGAGATCCATCGGAATCAAGACCTTGGCTTGCGACGACGCGAGCGATGCGAGAGTAAACTGCATCAGCGCCACACACACTGCGGCGCGAGAAATCTTTCGTACCATACTCACAGTGAGTCTCCCCTGAGTTCTCTGATTCTCTTTCGCGCCTGATCGACGAGCAACGATGCAGGATAGTCGGCGAGCAGTTTCTCGTACGCAGTAAGCGCTTTCGTCTTTTCGTTCAACCGATAATCGTATAGCGCGGCGATGTTGAACTGCGCCTTGTCCAGTGCGATGCTGCTTTCTTTGAATTGATCGAGCAAGCGTTGATACGTCGCAAGCGCGTCGGCATACTGCCGCAGACTTGTCTGCAGCGACGCGATCTTCATCAAACCATCGTCAACAAACAGCGCTTGCGGATTTTTGTCAATCAGCTTCTGCAATGCGGTTGTTGCTTCGGAGTATTTCTTTTGGCGAGAGAGAAGATCCGCCTGGGCGAATTCTTTCAGCGGCGCCGCCGACGAGATGGAATTCTCCTGGAGAAATGTCAGCAGTTGGATTGCGTCGTTCGCGTAATCGGCTTTTGTGTTTGCGCTGATCGTCTGCAGCAATCGGAGCGCTTCCTCGAAGTTGCCTTTGAAATACTCAAGCTCGGCGAGCCTGTAGGTTGCCTCATCTTGCTGGTCAGGCGTTGCGTTCGACGCTGCGACAACTCTGCGAAACCTTCCCGCGGCAGCCGTCGTGTCTCCCCGCGCTGTAAGCACCTCTCCGGTTTTCAGGAAGACATCGTAGAGCACGGTGTTCATCGGCGGCACGAACTGCTCGACGGCGTTGAACGAAGCGAGCGCCCCATCCAGATCAAAGTACTTCGTAAACTGAATCGTCCCGATTTGATAATACGAGCGCGCAGCGTGATCGGTGTTCGGATACTCCGCGATGATTCTTCGGAAGTAATCGATGGCTGTGGCGTAGCGCGAACGCGACTCGGGCACACTGCCGCTCTGAGGAACAACATCGGAAGAGTCTGCTTGAACGCTGAGTTCCTTCATCGCGAGCGCGTAACCGAATTTGGCAAACGGCAATCGCTGCGGCGCAAGCGGGATGTCGATAGCAGCTTTGAACGCCTCGGCGGCCGCGGCATACGCTCCCTCTTTGTACGCTCGCTCTGCAAAAGAGAAAATCTCGTTTCCTTGCGCGTTCGAAAACCGATCGATCTCCTTATACACTTCGAAGGCATCGTCGTACTGTTTTCCTTCCAACAGCAACCAGCCCAGCAGCCGATGCAGGTTCACGTCGTCTGACGACTTTTGCGCCGCGCGAACAACCTGAATCGCGGCGGTGCGTGCTTCCTGCTTGTCGGTGAACTGTGCGAGACGGCTTTGCACGTAGCCGAGTTGACCCGGCGCCTGCGAGAGATAGCGGAGAAACTCCTGCGTTGCGCCGGCATAATCCATCGTGACCGCAAGAAGCTGAGCGAGTTCCATCGTAAAGAGATTCGGATCGTTGCATGCAACGCGACCGCGCCGATACATCTCGGCGGCTCGCTCAAGCAATCGATTCTCCATCATCGTATTCGCCACAAGCCGATAGATGTTCTGATTCGCGGGATCGATCGCAATCGCCCGTTCCCACGCAGTGATCGCATCTTTCTCGTTCCCCGATTGATAGTAGGCGCTTCCGTACATGCACAGGAGATTCACATCGTTCGGGCTTTGGGCGAGACGGCTCTTGATCAGGCCAATCGCTTCGTCGTAGCGTTTCAAATGCAGCAGTGAGCGGCGCAGTCCGTCGAAGAACATGTAGTTCGTCGGATCGGCAGACGCGAGATCGCGGTAGAGCTTGATCGCGCTTTCGAAGTCGCCCGACTGTTCGTAGCTCTGCGCCAGCCGGTAGCGGTTGTTGGCATCGGATGTTTGACTTGAAGCGCGGAGCGAAAGGACGACGAGTCCGGCAACAAGCAAATATGCAATACAGGGTCGAGTCATAACTTCTCGAATAATATATCAAAAATGGCTCAGTAAGCAATTTGCGTCAGGTCCTGAAATCCGACATAGAATTCCACACGCTCGAAGAAATAGAACGCCCGCCAACTAGTGGCATGATGGCATGCGTGGATCAGGCGGGTCAGCGCGGATTGTTGCCAACTCACAAGCAACCGCTCTTCACCGATTAGGTGAGATCACGATTTGCTCAAACACATCTCAAACAAAAAATCCCTTCACTATCCGCTAGTCCGCGTTATCCGCGTTCCCATTCCTTTTGAATATCGGATGGAAGAGAGGTTAAGGTTTTGTTCCTTGCGAACAACACTCGATTTGTGTACCTTTTTGCCGACACGAATGCATCACCAAGTTCAGATTCCAGAACGAATCGCTTGGTGATTTTGTTTCTTGTGGGGAGAATGAAATTTCCGGCGTGAATCTTCAGAAAAATATCGCAATCCTCGGCTCGACGGGGTCCATCGGACGCAGTACACTCGATGTGATTGCCCGGTTTCCCGACCGCTTCCGAGTTTCGTATCTGACGGCGCACCGGAACGTTGACTTGCTTCGTGAACAAATCGAGCGCTTCAAGCCGCGGGGCGTTGTTGTACTTGAAAATTGTCACGCATCAGTACTAAAAAAGCTGGTGAACGGCGCGACTGAAGTGTTGGTTGGCGAGGAAGGGTTGTGCGAGGTCGCCACGCGCTCTGATGTTGATCTTGTTGTAAGCTCGCTTGTCGGGTTTGCAGGCCTGAGGCCCACGCTCCGCGCAATCGAGGCGGGAAAGGATGTTGCGCTCGCGAACAAAGAAACGTTGGTTGTCGGCGGAGAGATTATTATGAATGCCGTGCGCAAGCACGATGTTCGCCTGCTGCCTGTCGATAGCGAACACAGCGCGATACTGCAATGTCTGCGCGGCGAAGAGCATCATCATGTCGAGCGACTGATTCTCACGGCGTCCGGCGGACCGTTTCGCACGCTCGCGAAGGAACAGTTCCACACGATCACCGTCGCCGATGCGCTCAACCATCCGACGTGGCGCATGGGAAACAAGATTACGATCGATTCGGCAACGCTGATGAACAAGGGACTTGAGGTGATTGAAGCGCGTTGGCTGTTCGATTTGCCTGCATCGCAAATTCATGTCGTCATTCATCCGCAGTCGATCATTCACTCGATGGTGGAGTTTCGCGACGGATCGACGAAGGCGCAGCTCGGCTTTCCCGACATGAAAATTCCGATTCAGTACGCGCTGATGTATCCGGAACGCCCGCATGCACCCTACCGCCGACTGGATTTCTCCGCCGTGCAGCAGATGACATTCAGCGAGCCTGATCTTGAGAAGTTCGAGTGCCTCGCGCTCGCATTCAAAGCGTTGGAAATGGGAGGCACGGCAACAACGGTGTTGAACGCCGCGAACGAAGTTGCCGTCGAAAAATTCCTAGCCGGAGAGATTTCGTTCTCCTCCATCCCGCGGCTGATTGAAGCGGCGCTCGCGCACTACGCTCCGCACCACAACGCAACGTTCGATGACATCGTTCGTATTGACGCAGAGACACGGCAGCGGTCTCAACAATTTGCTGCCACATTACAGGATAAGTGAAGGCTGGTTATGGAGATCGTGAACACCATCATGTACTTCATCGTTACGCTCGGCATCCTCGTGTTTGTTCACGAGCTGGGACATTTTCTCGCGGCGAAGTTGTTCAAAATGAGAGTGGATGTGTTCTCGCTTGGTTTTCCGCCCCGCGCATTCGGCAAGAAGTTCGGCGAGACGGACTATTGCGTATCATGGATCCCGATTGGCGGCTACGTAAAAATCGCCGGCATGATCGACGAGAGTTTTGATACCGAATACCTCCAGCAAGAACCTCAGCCGTGGGAGTATCGCTCAAAGCCTATCTGGCAGCGGATGATCGTGATCTCGGCGGGCGTCATCATGAACATTCTGCTCGCAGTCGCGATTTTCTGGGGCATCAACTACACGCAAGGAAAAAGCGTCTGGGCGACGACAGAGATTGGCTACGTGCTCGAAGGAACGCCCGCGGCTTCCGCCGGCCTGATGAGCGGCGACAAGATTCTGAAGATCAACGATGAGCCGATCAACGATTGGGAAGAGGTTCGCACTCACGTCTATCTGGAAAATCTCGGCAACGATCTCTTCATCACTGTGCTGCGCAACGGAAAAGAACTTCAGCTTCGGGCGCCGCAGCAAACGATCCAGAATCTGAACGAAGGATCATTCGGCATCACCCCCAATCAAACAGAGATTGTCATCAACACTGTCGATCCGGGAAAGCCCGCGGCAAAAATCGGACTGAAGCCGATGGATGTTCTTCTCACACTCAACGGACAACCGATCCGGTATGACAAGAAAGTGAATGAGATCGTCAAAGCGCATGCGGGCAAACCGCTGCCAATCGAATGGCGTCGCGGCGACGCGACGATGCGCGCCACCGTGATTCCCAACGAGCACGGACTGATCGGCATCTCGTTCGGACTTCGGTACAACGGTCCCGTGACGAAGATTGAGTACACATTACTCGAAGCGCTCCCCGAAGGCGTCAAGAGCATCGGCAGCGTCGTGTCGCTTACGATTCAAGGAATCGGCGGACTCATCAGCGGCAAGACGCCGTTCAGCCAATCTGTTGCAGGCCCGATCAAGATCGCGCAACTCGCCTCGCAGACCGCGGAGCTTGGCATCGTCACGTATCTCAGCTTCATGGCGTTCCTGAGCATCAGCCTGGCGATTCTCAACATCCTCCCAATTCCTGCTCTCGACGGCGGACATCTCGTGTTTCTTGCCGTCGAGGGTATCATTGGTCATGAGCTGCCGGTCAAGATGAAGCTCATCATTCAGAGGGCGGGATTCGTACTGCTCCTGGGATTTATGGCGTTCGCCCTCTTCAACGATATTAGAAATTTCTAGAATCGCGGACGAAAATCCGGGCCTTTTCGTAGGGACGTTACGATCCACGAAGAACAACTTCGGCGTGCAGGCACGAATGTGCACGAAGGTTCTTCTGATGCGAGCCCAAATCACTTCTTCGTGTTCCTTCGTGCCTGCACGCCGTAGTGCGTTTCGGCACGCAGGCGCGAACTTCGTGGATAAAGAAATAGGAGTTTTTCAACAACCTGCCCTCTTCTGTGCGAAATCACATAGAGAACTCCCCAAGGGTTCTCTGTTTTTGTTTCCCATCACCGATAATCTGATTGCTATACACTACGGATTTCATTATCATTTCGCGGGGATGTTGTTCATTCACACCTTCGTCGAGGGGACTTCAATGCAGAAAAGACACGGTTTCCGTTCACCGGGCTGGCATTGTGCCGCCCTGTTGCTGTCACTCGCTTTGTGGTCGCCAACATCAGCACAAATCGCCGTCACGACAATTGCTGCGCCGGTGAACACGCTGACCATCAGTGATTTGGATTATTTGAACGCGACAACGCCGAAGTGGCTGTTCACGATTACTATGACGGCGCCGGGTACTGTCGAAGCGGTCATGACGATCAATCTGGATGTGCAGCTTGCGGCCGGAGCGACCTACATCAATGCCGCGCAGTTTACGTCGAAGCCGTTCACGATCAATGGAACGCGGACGGTCACGAACCTTGAGTTGGGAAAGCAACCGCCGGGAATTCCGCAGCGTGAAGTTGATGGCTATGTGTTCAATGCTCAGGCGAAGGCGGCGTTTCAGGATATCGCGTTGCCGAGCGGATCGATGCCCGCGGGCAGTTACAGGTTTTCGGTCAGCGTCAAAGAGGTTCAGGGAGGAAGCGGCGGTACGGATGATTTCACGTTTGTGCTGACGAATCCGTCGTCGCCCGTTCTGATTGCTCCGGCTGAAGGAGAGACAATCGTCGAAGAGTTTCCGCTGTTCGAGTGGCAATACGACGGCCCTCGCTCAACCATCGTCATCTACGAACAACTTCCCGGACAGCAATCTCTCGAAGAGACTGCCTCCGGTACGCCGCACTTCACTGAAACAGTCGCGGCACGATCGCTCCGCTATCCTGTTATGGGCGCGAGAGCGCTGAAGCCGGGCAAGACGTACATCTGGTATGTGGCGGGACTCGTGGGAGCGGCAGGCGGCACAAACAACGAGCTGCGAAGTCCGCTGCGGAGTTTCAACGTTTCAACATCGCGCAGCACGAGTTTGAGCTGGTTGCTGCAGGAACTTGAGAGCGCGCTGCCTCCGAGTTGGAAGCCGGTGTTCGATCAGATTCGCGCTCAGAATTTTTCTCCGTCCGGAACTATCCGACTCAACGGCACCACGATTTCTGTCGGCGACTTTCTGAAAGTGCTCAGCGATTTCCGGACGAACCCGGAAGCGATCAGCTCAGTCAACTTTGAATAGAGGGCGACCATGAAGATTGTCACGAACGTTATTCTCGTTGCGACGTGCGGTCTGCTGCTCGGAGCTGTGCCGCCGCCGGGCAATCCGGCAATTGCACTCGTCAGCAAAGTGATTCTCGATGTCACGAGCAAGGAGGTCGGCAAAGATTGGCAGCCGACAAAACGCGGCGAAACGCTTTCATCCGGCGAGCGCGTGAAGACGGGCGAGAGGTCGATCGCCATCATCAAATTCAAAGACAACAGTATGCTGCGCGTGCGCGAAAAGTCCGAGGTTGTTGTCCACGGACTGCATGAGAAGAACATCTTTTCAAAATCTACCGACCTTGAGCGCGGCGTCATCGGATTCAACATCAAGAAGCAGCAGAAGGGGGAGGAATTCCGCTTCTCATCGCCGACGTCTGTCGCGTCGATCCGCGGAACCACCGGGCAGTTCGGCGCGGAAGATACGGTTGACAAGTTGATTGTGCTCGAAGGTCTTGTACGACTGATGAACAAAGTCTCTGCTCATGCGCTCGACATTGAGGCGGGATTCACCGGCATTTCATTCCGCGACGGAAAGATTGAGCGCCGGCAATCGACGCCCGAAGAGAAACTCGCCGCTGAGCTTGCTGCGCGTCTCGGCGACAAAGAGAACCGTCTTGACCTCGAATTGAACGACGGTAAAGGCAACAAGAAACAACTGGAAATCAAGTTTAAGTAGAATGGGCGAACCTCTTGAAGCCCTGCACGAGTTCTTGCAGGGCTTTCGTGTGCATGCGCCTTGATGAAGTTAGCAATCTCCCCATGCGAAGACTGATCACCGGCATCCGGCTCTGTTCACACCGGCTTATCCTCTCCTCCCTTGTCGTGCTTCTCTTCCTGCAAGCTCATGCTCAGGTGTCGACGCGCATTACGTCGGTCAGCCCATCCGACGCGGTGAGCGACAGACCCGTGACGATGGTTGCGGAGCTGCAGCAGGGCGAGACCATCGAACGCGTCTACTTTGTCTATCGCACGTTCGGCGAGAGCGAATGGATGCAGCGCGAGATGGATCTTCTCGGCAATACCGCGTCCGTCCGCGTTCCGCAGGAAGATGTGCGTCCTCCCTATCTTGAATACTACATTGTGCTGGTGAACCGAATGGGCGTTGCCGAGGCATACCCGTTCAATGACAGCCAGAAACCTCTGACATCGCCGCCGAGCAGAACACTTCAGCTCCCGATCATCAACAAGGAAGACGACCTGCAGGCGGTATTCCTCAGCCCGGATCCGAACGCAAACGTAACACCGGAGGATGTCGTCATCTCGGTGTCGCTGCTGCGCGCCGATACAATTGTCGTTCGCCGCGCGACGCAATTGCTTCTCGATGGCGCCGACGTGTCGCAATCTGCAGTGCTGAGCGATGATTTGCTCATTTATGTTCCGGAGAATGTCGGACAGCGACTGAAGCCCGGCAGGCATCGCGCAGCCGTGAGGTTGTATGATCGCAACGGCGTGATGCATCGGCAGGTCAGCACAACATTCACAGTGGTTGGTGAGGGCGAAAAACTTGACGTCGCGCCGAATGTGTTCATCGCGAGCGGGTCGGTTGATGTTGAGCTTCGTCAGGAGAAAGTCGGGAACGTGCGGACATCATACAATCGCGGCGGCATGCGTTTCACCGGCTCGCAAGGCAACTGGCGGTTTCTCGCGAATCTCTTTCTTACGTCGGATGAACAGCCCGACCGGCAGCCGCAGAATCGCTACTCTGCAGCGTTGCAGTCTGATTGGTTGTTGATTGGATATGGAGACAGCTATCCGAACTTTCCCAATCTGATCTTGAACGGGAAACGCGTCCGCGGCTTGAACACGTCGCTCCATCTCGGAAAATTCAATGTCGATCTCGCGCTCGGAACAACGGTGCGCGACATTGAAGGAGCGCTCATCAAACGTATTCCCGCCTCACAGCTACAAGTAGAGCAACAAGCCGATCCGTATGCTGCCTTCTCGAAGATCGATTCGATAACGTGGGGAAAGTATTCGTACGGCACGTACGCGCGGGATGTGTTCGCCATTCGTCCGAGTTTCGGTTCGGGTGAAAAATATCAGATCGGCTTCACATGGCTCAAGGCAAAGGACGATGTTACCTCGATCCAGTTCGGTACGCGGCCCCAGGAAAACCTCGTGCTTGGCACAGACTTCATCTCGAAGTTCGACAAGAACCGCGTTGAGTTGAGCGCGCAAGCGGCATTCAGCGCCTACAACAGCGATATCTCCAGCGGCAACTTCACAGACGCGTACATCGATTCCGTG
Source organism: Ignavibacteriota bacterium (assembly GCA_016218065.1). GTDB lineage: Bacteria > Bacteroidota > Ignavibacteria > UBA10030 > UBA6906 > CAADGV01. Next base: position 11,792 of record JACRFA010000234.1, read on the forward strand.
TACAAGAAAGATGCGACAACAATCAAATCTGCCCGCGACATTCTCAAACACTTCATCACGGTGAACGACAATCTGCGCCCGTTGTCATTCAAAAATCTCTCGACGTTCGCCTACGATGTGAGTCTGGCGCTGAACTACTTTGACAATTCGTTCAAGGCCACGTATCTCTTCCGCGGCAGCGACTACACATCGTTCGGACAAACGTTTTTGCGCAAAGACATCGCCGGGTTCAATCTGCTCGACCGCATTCGTTTGACTGCCTACAACGTGTACATCACGCTCGGCGTCGAACGTCTGACCGACAACACCAGCAAATCGAAAGCGACAACGACGCGGTTCACCACCATCAACGCGGCTGCAAGCTACGAAGCGGGCGGCCCGTGGCCCGGCGTGACCTTCGGCTACACGCGCTACGTGAACCGCAACGATCTGACCAACTACGGCCGCGACTCGATGAGCGCCGTCGATGATCAGACCAACCGATACTATGCGCTGCTCAGTCATCGCCTCACATTTCTTGCAGCGCATTCCGTTTCCGTCAGCTACTCCCATTCGCAGCGCAATGATAACTCCATCCTGAATGCGGACGTCAGGAATAGTTCGCTGTCGCTGAATGTTCTCTCGCGGTTCGCGCCGCTGCAAACGAA
>JACRFA010000238.1 GCA_016218065.1 Ignavibacteriota bacterium
CATTTGGAACGTTTGCGCTCTCGGCTTCACGATTTGGATTTGAATTGTACAGGGAGTCACAGCTATCGCTCTCGTTTGCCGAAGCTGTGACGCCGTCAGTCTTCGGCGGCGTGACAGTGAACTACTACTCACTCTCGATTCAGAACTATGGCGCTGCCGCGAGCTTTGGCATTGATCTCGGCATGCTCATCGACATCACTGATGAAATCCAGTGGGGATTCGCCGCCGTGAACATCAACGCTGCAACGATCGGCGAAGCGAAAGAGAAACTTCCGCAAATCTACAGAACGGGAGTTGCATACAGTCCGGCGAGATATGGAACGATTCTCCTGAGTATCGAGAAGGACATCAGATACGCAGCAACGCTTCATTTGGGAGTTGAGTATGAGTTGATGGAGATGATTGCGCTACGGGCTGGATCAAGCACCGACCCTGATGTGATTAATGGAGGTGTTGGCATTCGGTACGCCTTTGCGCGACTCGACTACGCGCTTTCGTCGCATGCAGTGTTGGGAGTGACTCATCAGTTCTCGTTGTCGTTGAACCTCGGCGAGCTGTGAGGAGGCGACCAATGTCACGATTCGTTTTCGTCGCAGGGTCAGCACTTTTCTTTGGCGTCGCGATTGCGCAGACGCCCGCAGACTCGCTCATCGAACAGCAGACTGAGGTGTTGCTCGAGTCAGTGGAGAGCGAGACTGACAATTCCGAAATCATCGACCAACTCGATTGGCTGAAAGATCATCCCATCAATCTCAACAAAGCCGGCAGAAAGGATCTGGCCTCCATTCCGACGTTGACTGCTGGCGAGATCGACATCATTCTCCAGGCAAGAAAGAAGGCAGCAAAGTTTTCATCGGTTGAAGAGCTTGCGCAGTTGCATGAGCAGGGAGAGAACATTCTTTCGAAGATTCGATCATACGTTTTTGTGCCGGAAGCGAATCAGAGTCGATCGGCGTCACTTTGCTTCACATCGCGAGTGATCAAGGATCTTCAGCCGCGTGAGGGATTTCAGTCCGGTACATTTGCCGGATCTGCCATCAAGAGTTATAGCCGTCTCACATACGAGCAGTCGGAGAACTTGCAGGCCGGGATCCTGACGGAGAAAGATGCCGGAGAAAAGCTGGGCGATAGCTTCTTGTCAGGTTACGTGAATGTGCGGAACGCGGGCGTGCTCGCAGACGCAGTCGTTGGCGACTATGTTGTCGAGGCCGGGCAAGGGCTTGTCCTCTGGCGTGCGACATCGTACGGAAAGGGGAGTGAGACGATGTCGATCATCAAGAAGAACAGCCGCGCGATTCATCCCTATCGCTCCGCTGACGAGTTCAACTTCTTTCGCGGTGCGGCGGCTACTGGGTCATTTGTGATTGGATCGAACACACTCAATGTTACTGCACTCTACTCGAGTCGATCCCTTGCGGCATCGGGCGACAGTAGTGCAGTCACTTCATTCTACGAAGAAGGATTTTTCCGGACCGAGTCGGAGAAGAGAAAGCTCTCGGCGTTCAGCGAAAAAGTCATCGGCGGTCGTTTGGAATTTGAGTCGGGGGAGGATTGGAGTGTGGGATCGACGATGTATCGCGCCACGTTCAGCAAGCCGGTTGCAGCTTCGCGATTGTATGAGCTCGAAGGCTCATTGGCTTCAGCAGTTGGCATTGATGCAGAAGTGCGGCTCGGGTGGTTGAGTCCGCGGTTGGCGCAGATTGTTCTTTTCGGTGAGGCGGCAAGTACAGGACCTCACAGCCTTTCGTATCTGGCGGGAGTGATTTTCAATCTGAGTCGGAGTGCGAGCGCAGCCCTGATCTATCGGAACTATGCGCCGCAGTTTGTTCCGCTGCATTCCTCGGCGTTCGGCGAACGAAGTGAAGCGAAGAATGAACGCGGACTCTACATCGGCGTCGATTTTCGTCCGTTGCGATGGTTGCGTGTGTCGGCGTATCTTGATCAGTTCACATTTCCCTGGCGAACGTTTGACAATCCATTTCCGACATCGGGCAAAGATCTCCTCGTTCAGGCTGAAGGTACTGTGCTGAACGGCTTCGTCCTTGCGCTTCGATATTCAAACAAGCAATCTGAATTCGAAGAGAGTATTGATGAAAGCGGACTCCGACAATCCAGAGTTCAAGTCGATCGACGTCAGGAAAAGTTCAGACTCACTGCGGCGTATCAGGTGAGCAAGAAGCTTCGGTTACGCGGTCGAGTGGAGAGCACAACGTTGAGGCGGGTGGTTTCATCGCAAACGGAAACGGGCATCCTCATCTACAACGATCTCCAATTCGCGTTCTCGTCTCAACTCCGATTCGAAACCAGGCTCGCCTTCTTTCACACAGACTCATACGACACGCGGCTGTATGAGTATGAGAATGATCTTCGCGGAGTGTTCGCCAATCCCGCGATGTACGGCAAGGGACGCCGCTGGTATGCTCTGCTCAACTGGCAGGCTCTCAAAGTCGTAAACCTCGCTGCGAAGTATTCACTCACGCAGAAAGACGGCGTCGCGAGTCTTGGCTCCGGCGATTCCGAGATTCACAACGACATCGACAATCGACTCAGCATGCAGATTGAAATTCTGTTCTGAGGCTGAGGAGAGATTGAGGTTGAGGGACACAACACATATATTCAGTCAGTCCTTTCTCACATGCGTTCAATTCTCTCTTTCAAAAAGATCAAATCAATCAACGAGGTATTTGTGAATAGAAGAATAACCATCGCGCTTCTTTTTGTCCTTGTGCAGAATGTCTCCTTCAGCGGAGATATGACGCCGGCGGAGAATCTCATCGTTGACGGCATCCCGACTATCCCCAGTGTGATTGTTGATGGAGTGGGAAGATACACTGAGTTCCGCTCGGCAACGTTTTCCGGTTGGCATCCGACCAGAGTCGAGATGTTGGTGTTGACGCGGTTTGCTGATGTGCTGCAGGTTCATCGTGTGACCATGCCGGGCGGTGCGAGAAAGCAGATGACGTTTTTTCCGGAGAAAATTGCCGGCGCATCTTTTCCTCCGACACGAGGCGACTACTTCGTGTTCCAGAAAGACATCGGCGGTGGAGAATGGTTTCAGAACTATCGCTACGATCTGGCGACCGGCAACATCACCATGCTCACCGACGGAAAGTCGCGGAACACATTTGGCGCTTGGTCGCACAAGAGCGAATTGATGGCATACGGATCGACGCGTCGCAATGGCAAAGACATGGATTTCTACATCATCGATCCGCTGCACCCCGAGAGCAACAGAATGTTCGCGCAACTCGACAAGGGTGAAGCATGGAGCGTACTCGACTGGTCGCCGGACAATACAAAGATTCTCGCCGAAGAAGAAGTGTCGGCGAACGAATCGTATCTCTGGTTGTTTGACGTGCGATCGGGAGAGAAGACTCTTCTCACGCCGAAAGGCGCAGACCTTGTTGCGTACGGCGGCGGACAGTTTAGCCGCGATGGGAAGGGAATCTACACGACGACGGATCGCGAGAACGAGTTCATGCGGCTCACGTATATCGATTTGAAATCCGGCGCTCACAACTATCTCTCCTCGCACATTAGCTGGGATGTCGCCGGCTACAACCTTTCTCACGATGGAAAGAGAATCGTCTTCACAACAAATGAAGATGGCGTCAGCAAGTTGCATCTGCTCAATCTGACGTCGAAAAAAGAGGAGAGGCTTCCCAACCTGCCTCTCGGCATCATCGGCGGAGCGACCTGGCACAGGAACGATCGTTTCATCGGATTCAGCATGAGTTCGGCGCGATCATCGCAAGATGCGTATGCAATCGATCTCAAGTCCGGTAAAGTCGAACGATGGACGTTCAGCGAAACAGGCGGGCTGAACGTCGAGAATTTCTCCGAGCCGCAGTTGACCAAGTGGCGTTCATTCGATGATCGCATGATCTCGGGATTTCTGTACAAGCCTCAGTCATCGTTCACCGGGAAGCGTCCGGTGCTCGTGAGCATCCACGGTGGGCCTGAAGGTCAGGCTCGTCCAGGTTTTCTTGCACGAAGCAATTACTATCTCAACGAGCTGGGCATTGCCATCATCTATCCCAACGTCAGAGGCTCATCAGGTTATGGAAAAACGTTTTTGAAGTTGGACAATGGGTTCAAGAGAGAAGACACGTACAAGGACATTGCAGCGCTGCTTGACTGGATCAAGACTCAGCCGGATTTGGACGGGGATCGGATCATGATTGTCGGCGGAAGCTACGGCGGACACATGACGTTCGCGGTTGCGGCGTACTACTCCGACAAGATCAGATGCTCCTCGCCGGTAGTTGGCATCTCGAACTTGGTGACGTTTCTTGAGCGCACAGAAGCCTATCGGCGGGATCTGCGACGCGTTGAGTATGGCGACGAACGCGATCCGAAGATGCGGGAGTTTTTCGAGAAGATCGCTCCGCTCAACAACGCGGAGAAGATCAGAAAGCCGATGTTCATTGTGCAAGGGAAGAATGATCCGCGAGTGCCGGCAAACGAATCGGAGCAGATGGTCGCCACGCTGAAGAAAACCAACACGCCGGTGTGGTTCCTCATGGCGAAAGACGAAGGACACGGATTTGCCAAGAAGAAGAATCAAGACTACCAGTTCTACGCAACCGTGATGTTCATGAAAGAATATCTCTTGAAGTGATGCAAGCGTAAGCACCGATGGAATGATACTCTCCACGAGTCCGACACGTTGCTCGCGGAGACTCGTTGGTGATTGATGTCGTTTCGTGTAGTGACAATGTCAGGCGCAGTGGTTATCTTTCAGCAGCGTCGATCACGTGAACTCCCCATTTCCGAACTACTACGATGCTTTCCAAAGTCATCTCATGCGCTACCTACGGCGTCAACGCGTTTCTGGTTGAAGTAGAAACTCACATTGAAAAGATGGTACCGGGCTTTGCGATCGTCGGCTTGCCTGATAACGCAGTCCGCGAAAGTCGTGAACGGATTGTTGCCTCGATCAAGAATTCGAATCTCACCTTCACCAATAAAAAAATCACTGTCAACTTAGCCCCTGCTGACATCAAGAAGGAAGGATCGGCATTTGACCTTCCGATGGCGGCGGGCATACTAGCTGCGACGGAGCAGATCGAGCCAACAGTTCTGCACGAGTTCGTGCTGGTTGGCGAGCTTGCTCTCGATGGGACGCTTCGCCCGGTGCATGGCACCTTGCCGATGGCGCTCGAAGTTCGAAAACGAAAGCTGCGGGGGATGGTTGTTCCGAAAGAAAACGGAAAGGAAGCAGCAATGGTTGAGGGAATCCAAGTCTATCCCATGTCGTCGCTCAAGGAAACGGTGGAATTCCTGAATGTCGATCATGCACGCCTGCAGCCGCTTCATGTTGATGTGAAGGAGCTTTTCTCGCATGATCAGAAGTACATGTCTGATTTTGCCGATGTCAAGGGTCAGGAAAATGTCAAGCGAGCGCTCGAGGTCGCAGCGGCAGGCGGACACAACATCATCATGATTGGCCCGCCCGGATCGGGCAAGACGATGCTGGCAAAACGTCTGCCGAGCATTCTTCCTCCACTCTCGTTCGAGGAAGCGCTTGAGACAACGAAGATTCACTCGGTTGCCGGCATGCTCATGCCCGATACGGCCCTTGTTGCAACGAGGCCCTTCCGTTCGCCGCACCATACAATTTCGGATGCGGCTCTAGTTGGAGGCGGGACAATTCCTCGTCCGGGTGAGATCTCGCTTTCGCACCATGGAGTATTGTTTCTTGATGAGCTACCGGAATTTGCGCGCAATGTTCTGGAAGTTCTTCGTCAGCCCCTTGAAGACGGCCGCGTAACTATCAGCCGGTCAAAGTTGTCTGTCGAATATCCGGCGAACTTCATGCTCGTATGCGCGATGAATCCGTGTCCGTGTGGCTACTACACCGACCCGAACAAAGAGTGTACGTGCAATCAGATGATGATACAGAAGTATATGGCAAAGATCTCGGGCCCGCTGCTCGACAGAATTGATCTGCACATTGACGTCCCGGCGGTGAAGTACAAGGAACTCGCGAGCAAAGAAAGCGGGGAACACTCCGAGAACATTCGCTCACGGGTCATCGCCGCGCGTGAGCTTCAGACAATACGATTCGTCGGGCGCAAAGGTTTGTTCGCGAATGCGGATATGCAATCGAAAGAGATCAGGGAATTCTGCAAAATCGATGCGC
>JACRFA010000236.1 GCA_016218065.1 Ignavibacteriota bacterium
ATCGATTGAATCGTGTGTCGATATTGTGTAAGAAGAGTCGGATCGTCGACTTGTTTGTACTTCAGCCAGAGGTCGTAGCCATCATCGGCGGAAAAAGCAGCCGCGATACATGCAAGACTGATGAAGAGGACGAAAGTTGTGAGACGACTTATTCTTGTTCTCATATCGGCTAGTTTTCTTCGATTACAGATTACAAGGGCATGTGTTGAAGTCGAACGACCAAGAGGAATCACCAAGTCATTCCTAACGCCTGCCAGTCTTATCGGATGGGCAGGCGGGGAAGAGATTCTTCGTCCCTGAGAAGCGGGTCTGCTAATGACGTCCCGCCGGAATTGTCATTCTGAGGCTCGCTTCTTAGAGCCTCCGTGCCTGCCGGCAGGCAGGAAGAATCCAGAACCTAGTTTACACCTGTGATGCCTGTTCTGGATTCTCCCAAAGGGATGCCTGCGAAGCGGCATTCACTCCGCTCCGCTGAGTTTACCCTGAGCGAAGTCGAAGGGTTCAGAATGACCAATCGCACTATATGTACGAGTTGATAATGTTCTCGAGCATCTCCTGCCGCCCGCTCTGTAACACTGGCGCAGGCTGCGTGCGAACCCACTCGTCGATTCCTTCTAGTCCAATCTGCCCGGAGACAATCTGCGCGCCGATTCCCGAGTTGAAGCTACCGTATCGCTCCGCAATGAATCCGCTCAACGCTTTGTCTTCGATGATCGCATTGGCAATCAACAGTCCGCGGGCAAACATATCCATGCCGCCTATGTGAGCGTGGAAAAGGTCCGTCGGATCAGTCGAGCTTCTCCGCGGTTTCGCATCGAAGTTGAGACCACCTTTGCCCAAGCCTTGTTGATTCAGGATGATGAGCATGGCAAAGGTTGTGTCGTAAATGTTCGTCGGAAATTGATCCGTGTCCCATCCAAGCAGCAGGTCACCGCGATTCGCATCGACGCTCCCGAGTTTGCCGGCAGCCGAAGCGACCGCAAGCTCATGCTCGAACGTGTGCCCGGCGAGCGTGGCATGGTTTGCTTCGATGTTCAACTTGAAATGGTCGAGCAGGTCATACTCTGTCAGGAACGAGAGCGTTGTCGCAGCATCAAAATCATATTGGTGTTTGGATGGCTCAGCGGGCTTCGGCTCGATCAGGAATTGTCCATCGAAACCAATCTTGCGCTTGTAGTCAACGGCCATGTGCAGGAACCGCGCTATATGTTCCTGCTCTTTTTTGAGGTCGGTATTCAGCAGCGTCTCGTATCCTTCTCGTCCGCCCCAGAACACGTAGTTCTCTCCGCCGAGTTCGTTCGTCGCGTCGATTGCGTTCTTCACTTGCGCCGCAGCATGAGCCATCACATGCGCGTTCGGGCTTGTGCCTGCGCCCTGCGCGTACATCGGATTGCTGAAGAGATTCGCCGTTCCCCACAACAGCTTCACGCCCGTTTGCTTCTGCAGAGTCTTGGCAAGCTCGACAATCGTCTCGAGGTTCTTGCACGACTCTGTGAACGTATCGCCTTCAGGCGCGATATCGCGATCATGGAAGCAGTAGTATTCGATTCCCAGTTTCTGAAAGAACTCGAACGCCGCTTCCATCGTCTCCTTTGCGCGATCCATCGGGTCGGTTGCCTTGTGCCATTCGCGTTTGAAACTCGCCGAGCCGAACATATCGCTGCCCGTTCCCATCAGCGTATGCCAGTACGCAACCGAGAAGCGCAGATGCTCACTCATGGTTTTGCTTCCGACGCGCTGATCCTTGTTGAAGTACTTGAATGCTAACGGGTTCTTTGAGTTCTTCCCCTCAAAAGAAATTGGCGATTGGACTTTGGTAAAAAATCTTCCTGACATAGTTTTGTCGTTGATGTGTGTGGTTGAGTTAGGAACTGACGTTACGCAGCATCTTCTTTGTTTGGATACCCTCACCCTAAATCCCTCTCCCGTGGGGAGAGGGACTTTCTCGAATCTGCGCTCACACCTCCCCTTCTCCTCTTAGGAGAAGGGGGCTGGGGGATGAGGTCTATTAAGGCAAAACACAACAATCTCAGTCTCGCGTAACACCAGTTATGAATTCAATTTCAAAATGCATTGGAATCGGTTCGACTCTACAGCATCACTCTCCTTCGAGTTGAAATGATTGTTTTTGCTCAGGGAGAAAGCGGAGAATGAAGCTTGGTTGCTCCTAATGTTTGGAGATGAAGTCAGCTGAATGTTACTAAGCGTTCAGAACTCTTGACGACTTCCTGATCACGAATTCCGTTTCCAACACCACTCGCTCTGTCGGCAACAGCGTCGTGGACTCGATGTTGCGAATCAAGATTTCTGCTGCACGCTTCCCGATCTCGTTGTGCGGCGCACGAATCGTCGTCAGCGGCACAGGATACATTTGCGCGTAGTAGATGTCGTCATTGCCGATCAGCGAAATATCATCCGGCACGCGAATATTCAACTCGCTCAACGCCATCATCACGGCGAGCGCCTGATGATCGTTGAAGCAGACAATCGCTGTCGGGTAATCCTCGCCGTTCCTATTCTTGAAATACTCCTTCGTCTTTCGGAAACACTCATCGTAATGCGACCCCACCGAGACCACCATCTCTTTGCGGAATGCAAGCGTGCTCTCGCTGAATGCATGACGGAAACCTTCGATGCGCTCCAACGTGTGCGACGATTGCGGCGGGCCGGCGAAGTGAACAATTTTTGTGTGCCCGCTGTCGATCAGATACTTCACCGCTTTCTTGATCGCCTTCAGGTTGTCGATCGCAACAACGTTCGCCTGAATGCCGCGCACGTCTTCGAGCAACACAAACGGATAGTTGATCATCTTGAGCTTGAAGAGATGCTCGATCTCAGCTGTCCCTTCGACCACCGGCGCGACTATCGTGCCCTTGATGTCCTTGGCTGAAAACAAATGTGAGAGTCGCTTCTCGCATTTGTGATCATCATCCGAACTGGAAACGAGCACGGAGTACCCTTTGCCGCTCGCGTACTCTTTGGCTCCCGCCGCGATGGAAGTGTAGAACGGATAGCTCAGATCCTTGATGATGATGCCGATGCTTTTTTCCTGACCGCCGTTCTTCAAATTTCTCGCGACACCTTTGGGACGGAAGTTCAACTCCTTCATCACTTCAAGAATATGATCGCGCGTAACGGGTTTGACGGAGTCCTTTGCATTGATCACTGCCGAAACAGTCCCCTTGGAAACTCGTGCCCGCTTGGCGACGTCCTCTATAGTTATTTTTTTCAATTTGCCTTCTCCACTGTTCAAACGCGATTTACGATATTTGAAACGGTTCAATGAACTAGTCAAAACTCCATAAAAAGCAGCGCAAAGTCAACCTTTCCGAATGAAATTACTCACTATATCCCCAGAAAGTTCAAAGAGATGTTTTTGGGGCTTCCAATCGGTTCTCCACGTCAACACTGCGCATAATGCCGCGACGCGGAACCGTGTACGTCGCGTCCGAGGCGGTCGCCCGCCTACTCGCGTCCCTCTGAACTCGCCGGATACGCGCCAACGTACGCAGCATCCATCTTCGATTCGCCAACCAACCTGAAGATTGCGTTGGGCGAAGACTTCTCGGATCGTGAACCGACAAATGATCGTAACGGACGAAAGTCTTTCAACACCGCGCCTTTGAACAGCGGCCCATCGTAACCGAGGTAACTTCGGTTGCTCGTTGCAAACCCGGCGTGATCTCTCAGCAATGCGTCCGTTGAGTTGTACGCCATCAGACATTTCTCACCCGCCGACGGACTCCAGAGAATCAACGGGCTTTCTTTCCCCGACGCTCGAACGAAGGTGTTGTTGTCGAGCTGCTTCAGTTGCGATTGCGTGAGCTGCTTGCACAGAGATTCGGCTTGCCACGCGAAGAACAGCGGTCTCTCGAATTCCTTCTCGCCAACAAGCAAGTTGTTGACGAACACGTGGCCCTCTCTCGCGTCGACATCGGGCCCGGTGCTCGGGTGCCAGCCGAAGTGATCGCCAACAGCGCTCCGCGCATTTCGTCCAATGCAAGCCATGCTGTTGAGGAACGTGTTCTGATAGACCTGCACATTCGAGCTGTTCAAGATCATCATCCCGTGATCGCAATTCAGAAAAACATTTCCAGCAACGATACATCCTTTGGAGATTTCGAAGAAGAATCCGTTGTCGCTTGGCCAGAGGTTGGTTGTCGAGATCGGCCGGTCGTTCCGCCCAACGCCTTCCACCCAGTTGTTGACAAAAACGCCGTCAACGTTCCCGACATCGTACCAGATGCCGTTGGAGTTCGGCAGGTCGATCACAAGATTGTCGCGACACGTAACGCGATAACTTTGATTGAAAATTTTCACCGCGGCAGGATAGTAGCCGGTGATGTTCTCGATGTTGTTTCTTGTAAAGATATTCTTTTCGAGCAGCACGTCGTTCGAGGCGATGACGTACACACCCTCGGTGCTTGTATCGGTCACCTTGCAGCGGCGGATGGTCATGTGATCGCCGCGGAAGTAGCCCGCGACGCGTGAGCAGAACGAAATCGTGCAATCCTCAAGTGTCGTTCCCACAACTTCCTTACCGTGCTTGGATTCATCGGAGATTCCTTCCGGCTCCGTCCCTTCCACTTCGAGAGCACGATACGCGTATTGCGTGAACGTGATGCCGCGAATCGTGTACCCGTTTCGATCAGATTTCTTCCCGTGCGCTTCTTTTGTCGTTCTCAGAAGCGCAACATCGAACGCGGTGATCTCCACCAGCCGGTCTTTCGGATCAACGCCGATGTAAACCAGCCCGGCGTCGTAGTCAATGTAGAACGAGTTCTCATCGACCTCGCCTTCCCACCCCGCCGACTGAAGAAACTTTCCATCGATGAACACCATATCATTGTTGAAGCGGTGCAATGGCGTGGTCTTTCCTTCCCTGTTGCGCCGCCACCAATCCGCCGGCTTCGTTGGAAAGAGTTTCGACCATTTCGTCGTCCACAATCCGTTCCCGAGATTCGTCCAGCTCTCAGCGACGAGTGTTCCCTTCAACACTGGCTTCTCATCTTTGTATGGTTGGATGGTGATGCCCTGGTTGAACACGAGATTTCCTGTCCGATACTCGCCGCCGCGCATGACAATTGCGTCGCCGGTTTTCACTCGTTCGATGGCAGCTTCCAGCGTCGTTGGTGTTGAAAGCGCAACGCCGGCTGCTTCCGACTTTCCCTCAACTGCAACATAATAGATCTTGACCGCACCTTTCGGAAGTTCATACGTCTGCCGCATCGGACCGTATGGTCCGCCGGACGGTTGGGAGACTGCCTGCATTGCGCAGCACGCGAGCAGGATAACTGCAAAAGTGAGCAGCTCCAGATGTTTCCCTCTGCCGAATCGTGCCTCAGGTGGTTTCATTTTGTTTCTCCTTCTAATTGAGAATGCAACGAACGGTTCGACTCGCTTGCCTTCATGTGTCATTCTGAGTTTCATGACCACGCCGAAAAGCGAGCGTGGCTATTCGAGGTAATGACGTGCGCTCCCATTTGTCATTCTGAACGAGCGAAGCGAAGTGAAGAATCCAGATCAGAGCACCACTATGGTTCTGGATTCTTCGGCTCTGAAAAACGAGCCTCAGAATGACAAATTCATGTCACGTCATTAGCAGTTTCATGACCACGCCAGAGCATTGTCATTCTGAACCCTTCGACTTCGCTCAGGGTAAACTCAGCGAAGCGAAGTGAAGCGAAGTGAAGCCCGCCTGCTCTACGAGTCGTAGAGCGGCAGGCAGGAATCTCGACAAGTCCCTATGGGTAGTAGCCACGCCGCGGGAATCTGTCCGATGGTCACTTTGATTGGAGTCGCCATGATTCATCTGAGCAAAATGAGCTTTCTTGTGTGAACAAGATTCCCGACGCGCAATTGGTATAGATACACGCCGCTCGATAGATCGCTTGCGTCGAATACGCGTTCGTAGCTTCCCGGTTTCAACTCTTCGTTCACAAGTGTCGCGACTTCTTTGCCAAGCAGGTCGTACACCTTCAGTAGGGACGGAGCATGCCTGCCCGCCAATGTTGTTCCGGCGGGCCCCGTCCCTACTGGAATGATGAATCTTATCGTCGTTGTCGGATTGAACGGATTAGGATAGTTCTGCATCAACTCGAACCGCGAAGGCACTTCGGTAAGTTCAGGCGCCGCGACGATCTGCGTGCCCGTCGCAAAACTTCCGAGGAAGTAGTATGAACTCGCTCCATACAAGTTTCTTGCACTGACACGCCAGAACAATGTCGTGCTCGCAGCAAGCGGGCTGGGCCGACAAACAGTATCGGCTGTGACTGTATCAACGACGACGGATGTGAAGTTCCTATCTGTGGCAACTTGAACGCGATACGACGTTGCAAGCAGCGACGAGTTCCACACCAACAGCGGATTGCGCGGCTCGCCTGTCGTCCCGTTCGGCGACACAATGCCTGGCGGCAGCGGCGTCTTCACGTAGAGTCGCAGCCATTCCAACGCGGGTCGCTCGGTTCCGTTCGAGCGAACGAGGTAGCAGGTTGCCTGCCACATCAATCCTTGCACATAGCCCCAGAGTGTTATGCCCTGCACGCCGGGATGTTCCCACAAGATTGAAAAGCGTTGCTGGTAGAGAGACAACTGCACTGAGTCATTCGGCGTGCCGCTGTTGCCGAGATTTCCCAAATCAACTTCAGTCATGAAGATCGGCAGTCCGGTTGCAGCAAGCCGGTCAAGATTGGAACGCAGTGTTGTCGGGGCAGCGCTTTCGATTTCAAATCGGTGACCTTGAACGCCGATGCCGTCAATCAGTCCTCGGTCTTTGAGCAGGTTGATGATTTGAAGGTACTGCGTCGTCGCATTGCCGTCGTTGATGATGCCATAGTCGTTCAGGTGGAGTTTTGTGAATCGCCAGTGCAGTCGTGCAAGCTGAAATGCGCGAATCACCCAGTCCCACCCTGTCGCTCCGCTGCCGCCGAGCGCGTTCCGATAGGCCGGCGGTTGGTGCAGCGGCTCGTTGACCACATCGACAAACGATGCCGACAAATAGCGCAGGCCGGATTCGCGAATCCAGCTTTCGATGCGCTCGTATTGCTGTGCCGAGTCGAGTCCGCTCATGAACGACGGCTGCTGCGCGCCCCAAATGAGCGTGTGATGCCGATAGCGAAAACTGCGCGAGACTGCGTAGTTGTAAATGTTGTCAAGCTCCGTCCAATTGTACGAGCCGGGACTGCCCTCCACGCTTCCCCATTTGCCTGCATTCTCCGGCGTGACTTGATTCCAGTAGTTCTGGAAATCGGATCGGATGTTGAATCCGTTGGAGATGACGTTGCCGAGATATTTCTTCTGTCCCTGTGCCAACGGTTGCGCAGACGACTGTTCAAAGAGAAGACAAGTGGCCCACGTTAGAAGCAAAACAGTAAGCAGAACGCGATCTCTCATCAAACAAAATCGATAACACACATTCATTCCCACAAGAACTCCTTTCAAATGCATAAACACTGACGTCATTTTGCCAACACGAACTTCTTCGTCTGCGTGAAGCTTCCTGAATGCAAACGATAAAAATAGACGCCACTCGCGAATCTGCTGCCGTCAAACACTCTCTCATAACTTCCCGGGTTCAGTTCCTCATTCACTAGCGACGCCACTTCTCTTCCAAGCACGTCAAAAACCTTGAGAATTGTGAATTGCGAACTCTTAATGGTGAACCGGATATTCGTTGATGGATTGAACGGGTTCGGGTAGTTCTGCCCCAACTCAAACTGGTCCACGAGCAATGGACCCTCTTTCACCTCGACGATTATCGTGTCTCTGCCCGTGGTGAGCCAGTAGTTGATTCTTGTGTTCTCTGCTGCTTCCTGCAATTTCCATTGAGCATATTTGTCCGGAAACCAGTGGTACAAATCTCCAAGCGGGAAGCCGCCCATTCCTGCGGTCAGCAGACCGGCATGTGTGTATGCGAGGTTATCAGGCAACGGCCAGAGTTGATTAAGGCTCGCACCAGGGTCAAACGCCCAACGCGTATCACCGCCCCCCCCCGCACCACTTGTAATACAAGAATCTCTTTATGCCCGTGCGATTTGTTGGAGCGAAAACAAATCCCGGATCAACATAATCGTGCAGCTGCGCTCTGTTCATGAACGGAAACACTTTCTGCCCGTTGACGACGGCATCAAAAAACGAAAGCGCTCGTGCGTTCATCATTGGCTGAGGATGCGGACGATACGCGCTGTCGGGAAAACACAAATCGCCATGCGCCATGTAGTCGCGAAGCCAATCTTGAATCTCGTAGCTGCTGTGCGTGAAGAGGATATGTCGATTGACATCAGTAAAGGGAACCGGGAATCCGAACCTTGCAACGCTGTCAATCGAAATGGTTCCACCATAGGGCTGCTCGCCGGGCAATCGTTGCGCCGGGAAATCTCCCATCATGTGCGCGTTCACGAACACGCTGTTCGATATCGACAGCCAATGCCACCAACCCGATTGCAGAGTGAACATCATCGTATTCACAAACGTGCAGTGGTTATACCTGACGAAGTCGGCATATTCTCCTCCTTCCTGATTCTGGACATAACCCATATTGGCAAATGTGCAATTGTCAAATGTCAGAGAGTCAATGTGCCATCCGGTTGACTGGAATGGAAACGAAATTGCTCTGCCGTAGTTTTCGAAGCGAGAGTCTGCGCAGTTTCTGAAATAGCAATTCGTGAACTTTCCCCTGAAGTGTTTTGATGTTACGCTTACTGCTCCGCTGCCATCTGTCCCTCGAACTGAATAGTCGAAGAGGACTCCCTCAAACGTTGCATGTTGTCCGTGAATCGAATCCAGACTCTCCTGTATCCTCAAACTTGTCGAGGTTTGAGTACCGGCGGTAGTTGCGTACAAAAGCCAGACGTTCTTCAGTGTGATGTCGCCAAAACAATTGAAGTTGTACAATGTGGTAATGCCCCCTGCTGCACTCCACAAAATTTGTGGCGGAGCAGACTCCTGCGTTGTTCCCGGCTCATCCGCAACGATAGTAAGATGCTTCCCTTGCGGAATTGTTATGGAGGCATTGAGAACGTACCATTCAAACTGCTTTAACTTGAACACCTTGTTTGAGATCGTGCTATCATTAATGGCAGCAGTCACGGCAGTATTCAGCGTTCCCTCCATGCCCCCGCTTTGGAAGTAGCCCGGTACGTTGACGGTATCTGTCTGGGCTTTCGCCTCCACAGAACAGAGGCGAGATAACATTGCTAAGACAACAAGCAACATCAGCAGTTGAATGTTCTGATACTCTGAATCTCTTTTCATGTGAACTCCTCTGCAGCTGACTTGAGATTGGTGGAGTCGCGAATGTTTTCTCGAAACTACTTTGTCAAAACAAGCGTCCTCGTTTGAGTGAAGCTTCCTGATTTTAGTCGATAGAAATAGACGCCACTCGCGAATCTGCTGCCATCAAACACTCTCTCATAACTTCCCGGCTTCAGTTCCTCATTCACTAGCGTCGCCACTTCTCTTCCAAGCACGTCGAAGACTTTGAGAATTGTGAATTGTCCCGAAGGGATGCCTTCGGCACGATTCTTAATGGTGAACCGGATATTCGTTGATGGATTGAACGGGTTCGGATAGTTCTGTTCGAGTGCGAACTGCCTCGGCATGTCCGGCTTCTCGACAACACCGGTTATTCCGTTCCGCAGCCAACTGAGTATCCGGTCATTCTCGCTTGCTTCTTGTGCTTTCCACGCGACGTAACGTGGCTTGTCCCAATGGTACAGGTCGCCCAACGGAAACCCTCCTATTCCCGCCGCTCTCAACACGCTATTCGTCACCCTCAGGTTCTCCGGCAGAGGCCACGTTTGGCTGAGGCTCGCTTGCGGCATGAACGCCCAATTTGTGTCTTCGCTCGTGGTCCATCTCATTGTCAGAAACCTCTTGATAGCTGCCTCGTTGGTTGCAGGAAGGATATAACCCGGATCCGTCGAGTCGTGCAAGTTGGCTCTGCTGATGTACGGGAAGACCTTTGTTCCGTTGATGACCGTGTCGAAGAACGCGAGAGTGCGCCTGTTCATCATCGGCTGAGGGTGAGGCTTGCGAGCATCAATCGGGATCGTGCTATCGGGATACCAGATCGGATCGGCATTTGCCATGTGCTCGCGCAGCCAGCTCTGAATCGAATAACTGCTGTTGGTGAACAGAATGTGGCGTTGCGTATCGTTGAAGGGAACCGGGAATCCAAATCTTGCCACACTATCAATGCAAACCGTTCCACCTGGTGGCTGCTCGCCAGTGACAATAGTGAAGACCGGGAAGTCTCCGTACATGAACGCATTGACGAACACGCTGTTGGTCAGAGACAACCAATGCCACCATCCTGACTCCAGCGTGAACATCACGGTGTTGAGGAACGTACAATGATTCATGAAGAGGTAATCCGAGTACTCTCCACCCTCTTGCATGATCACGTAGCCTATGTTGGCGAATGTGCAATTCACAAACGTGAGACTGTCGTTATGCCAACCTGACGACATGAAAGGAAACGACACGGCTCTGCCGTAGTAGCGCCAATGCGGATCTGTGCAATTCCTAAAATAGCAGTTCGTGAACTTGCCCCTGAAATGTCTCGCCGTGATGCTCACCGCCCCGCCGCCATCCGCCCCTATTCCTGCATAGTCGAAGATGACACCCTCAAACGTTGCGCGCTGTCCGTTGATCGAATCCTGGCTATCACGAATCCTGAGACTCGACCACGTTTGAGTTCCGGCGGTCGTTGCGTACAGAAGCCAGACATTTTTCAGTATGATATCTCCGTAGCAATCGAAGTTGTAATCTTTGTCCACTCCAGCGGCGGCAGTCCAGAGAATCTGCGGCGGCGCCGATGCTTGAGTAGAAACAGGTTCATCCGCAACGATCGTAAGTCGTTTCCCCGCGGGGATGGTTATCGTGGCGGTGAGAACGTACCTTTCAAATGACCTCAACTTGAACACCTTATTTGAAATCGTGCCATCGTTGATGGCAGCGGTGATCGCATCGTTGAGTGTGCCCTCTCCATACGCCGGAACATAGACCGTGTCGAGCTTGACGCCTGCCTCAACAGATAGGGTCGCGGCGAATATTGTGAAGGAAACCAAAGACGTGATCAGTCGAACCTTCTGAATCTGATGACCGTCTTTCATGCGAACTCCTTTTCGATTGACGTGAGCATTGTGGAGTTGCGATTGTATTGAGATTACTTCGCCAAGACGAGCTTCCTCGTCTGCGTGAAGCTTCCTGCTTTCAGTTGACAGTCCCGACAAACAGCGTCGGGATTACCGCAACAGTAATAACGTCCTCACGCTTGCCATCCCACCACTTTGTAAGCGGTAAATGTACACGCCACTCGCCAGCCCTGTTGCATCGAACGTCGTCTCATAACTTCCTGCTTGCAGATTCTCGTTCACCAGCGTTCGAACTTCTTTTCCCAACACATCAAACACCTTCAATGACACGTTCTCCGATTCTCCCCCTCTCCCATTCCTCGACGCAACCGAGAAGCGAATGAGCGTTGTCGGGTTAAACGGGTTCGGATAATTCTGCATCAACACAAACTCCACCGGGCTTTGATCAGGAACAGACGTTACGGTGTTGATGGTGATTGGCTCGGTCAGGTGAATAGTGCCGTCCAAGTCAACTTGCTTCAGACGATACAACACAACACCAGTTGGTGCAGACTGATCTGTCGACGCGTAGTCGTGCGGCTGATTCGTTGTGCCGTGTCCTGCTACAAACTCCGGCAATTCATTCCACTCGCTCGCGGAAGTCAGCTTCCTCTGGACGAAGAAGCCGTAGTTGCTGATCTCGGAGATCGTTCTCCATGCGAGTTGCACGCGATTGTTGCCGGCGTACGTTCCTCTGAATGACACAAGTTGAACCGATACAGCAGTGGTGTTCAACTTGATTAACTCGATTCCATTCCCGATGCCGAGGTTTCGCGTGTATTGCTTGAGCGCGCCGCTGTTCCAATGCTCGTGCACGCCAAGAGAGCCAAGCACAGTTCCATCATTTTCGGGATCGTAGCGGATGCCGGTTGCCCAGCGCGTTGTGTCCGCAGCCTGATGCAGATAGTCATCCGTGCCGTACATCTGCACGTAGGTGCCTGCACCGCGAGCCGAGGTGAATTCCGTGCGCAGAAAATCGTATCCCACAGATTCAATCGCGATCGGATCCAACGAAGCAAACATCGAAGACATCCAATCGTTGTTGAACGGCTGCATCATCCATTTCAACGGCGTGTCCAATTCATAGTCGGTTGCCCACAGCGCGTCCATCAGATAGAAGAGATTCCTCTTCCCCAACAGCTCATGACCATGGAGATCAACCTGCACGCGGTACAATCCATATCCCGAACGAGTCGGCGGGTTCTCTTCATTCGGTGCAACCAATCCGCCGTGAACATGCGAAGCGCTGGCCCGAACATGAGAACCGAAATGGTTCTTCGCAAACATCGTCACGCCTGCGCGCTTGTGTCCTTTGAGCATCGGGACGTTGAGCATGTACGTCGCTTGCTCGAAGATTGTATAGAGAGAATCTTCGTAAATCGGCGTGCCGGTTGTTCCGCCCGATCGCAACACGGTTCCCCGGTCGGAGTACTTGACTCTCGCAGTCGTACTCTTGACGACACGCTCTCGCCCGAGATTCTCATAGCCGCTGACGTCGAGGTAATGTGCGTTCGGGAACTCGGCGTGCCACAAGTCGTAGGCGTGTTTGTAGATGTGCCTCATCGGATCGCCGACATAAATATCGGACTGCGCAACCCCCACGACAATGACCAGCTGTCGCAGAACCGAAAGCACAATCGCCGGCGACGTTTCAGAGACGCCGCGATAGACGACATCTGTTCGCGCGGAAAGATCCACCGGATTGAAATTTCCGTTCCAGCTGCTCACCACATTGATCTTGATGAAGATCTTCTCTCCGCTCGCATAGCCGACATTCCCTCGTCCGCGCCGTGTGTTGTGGAAACGGAAGATCACATTCCACGCAGCCGAGTCGGTTGCCTCACCGGTGAGTCCGCGAATCGCCGTGGACACCATCGTGTCTATCACCCCCTGGTTATTGTTTTCGGGTCGGTACCATTCATGCAAGGCAGCCCGCGGGTCGCAATTCTCGTTCGTCGCATCGGCGCGATGCACCCACACCACTCTTCCGGGGAAAATGCCGATTGCATCGCCGAATGGATTGAGAGAGTCCACTATCGCTGTCGGAAATTCAGCAGTCGTGGAGTTGGAAGTGATCGCCGACGGTCCGACAATTCCA
>JACRFA010000237.1 GCA_016218065.1 Ignavibacteriota bacterium
GATTCCTTCGGGGTAATGTGTACCCCAAAGAGAGTATTTTTCTGTTCTCAAGTTCAAATCGAAAATGGTCTCACATGACTGTAGTCCGTTGTTCAGTATGCAATTAACACATTCTGAAAGTTCGACAGTTGGACAGTAGTGTCCGAGCATCTATCTTCATTACATCGAGACGGTTCTTAATGATACTGTGAAGAAGTCTGGAAAACAGGGTCATGTTAAGTTCCTTGTCGATATTCTCCGAGCAATGCATCTGAACCAGACGCACAAGGGGCTTCCTGTTGGCCCTCAGTTCTCTCGACCTATTGCGGAATTAATACTCGACGATGTTGATGGTTCCCTTCTTAGGAATAGGACGAAGTACGTTCGGTATGTTGACGACTTCGTGATATTTGCAAAATCCGAATCTGATGCATACAAGAAACTAGCAGAGCTTGCTCAATTGTTGTACGATTCAAGACATTTGAAGCTCAGCGAATTGAAGACTCACATCCTCGAAGCTCAAACCTTCGTCGATAGACACAAACCGCCGGCTGCGACCGAAGAGAGCAGTATCATTGACAACTTCAACGAGTTGCTGAGCGAAATCGGACTTAGCACAAATCCTTATGAGCAACTGGAGCCTGACGATCTAAATGAAGATGATTGGGATCGTCTCAGAGCCGTCAACCTGGAAAAGGTTCTTTCCGAAGAACTCGAGAAAACAGAGCCAGACTCATTCTTGGTTTCGTTCTTGCTAGCTAATCTTGCTCGAATCGATAACACCGACGCTGCAGACCTCATTTTGACAGAAACAAACATGGCCAAACTCTTTCCCAAGCTGCATACGATCATGAACTACCTTGAGCGAGTAAGAAGTTTCTCCGAATCGCAGCGGACAGAAATCGGAGCGAAGGTGATCAAGCTTGTTACTGATTCGTTCGTTGGGCAGATTGACTTCAATCGAATGTGGCTATTGAATCTGTTCACCAGAAGCAGTGAATGGGACAATGTTAGTGGGTTCGAGAAGCTCACGCGGCGATTTACCGATCCCGGAACGACAAGAGAGGTGTACTTAGCTCTGGCACGGGCCAATGCAATCAAGTTCTTTAGGTCAAACAAGTCCCAAAGCCTAAACATGGACAGTTGGGTTAGGCGGGCGTTTATTGCTGGCATGAGTTGCCTTCCCCCGCCTGAACGAAACCCGTGGTTCAAGGCAAGAAGTCTTCGCTCACGGGACTTCCTCGACAGAATCGTCGAGTCCTGGGTTCGAGATGGACTTCCCCCTTGGACTCGTTGAGCGACGACCTCACATAACAAATGCAACAGCGGCGCTCACATCATTTGGTGAGGCAATGTTGACGCAAAGGTTTCTCCTTCAGTTGAGTTCGTTCAACGCCACACACATTCTTGCCAAAGAAGAAAAAGCATAGAGTGTGGCGTTGCGCTGTTGCTAAACGTTATCGACCATTGCCACGGCTGTCACGGCTCGAACAATTGAAAGCGTCGACCCGTCGCCTACAACTTCGCCTCAATCACCAACACAAAACTCCGCGGCGGCATCATGTTGCCAATCAATTCAACGTAGTTGTACTGGAAGGCGTTGTTGATGTTCAGCGTTGTCGTGATGGGATATCCGAAGTGGGAAAAGTCGGCGCTCAGACGGAAGTCGGTGACAAATGCACTTCCGCGCTCGGCGCCGTTGGCGATGATCTGCGCGAACTCCTCATCAATCCGATCGAGACGGCTGACGAAACGATAGTCGATTCCGGCGCTGAGAAATCCCAGCCGCGAAAACAAACTCGCATGCGCAACGTGTCGCGGACGATATTTCAGCAGATCATTCTTCGTCAGGTCTTTCGGATAAACATACGTGTAACCGAGATCGAGCAGGAGATTTCTGTTGAAGAAGCCCGCCTTCACCGACGCCTCAGCGCCCTGCACTCTCGCTTTGGTTACGTTCTTGAATTGTCCCTGACCGCTCGCGATGAAGCCCGACTCGATAAGATCGCGGAACTCACTATGAAAGAGCGCCACGTCGAGCAGCGCATCGTCGCTGATTGCATGCGACGCTCCGATTTCCGCGGAGAAACTCTTCTCCGGCTTCAGCGCGGGATTCGGAATGATAACGAGTCCGCTGATGCGTGTTGACGTGAACGCTTCTGCAACAGCGGGCGCCCGGAAGCCGAAACCGATGGAGCCGCGGAGCGTTGTTCCCAATGTTGGCGTGACAACAATGCCGAGTTTCGGGTTGACCTGACTGACCGGGGCAAGTGAATCCAGGTCATGGAAATCGAATCGCGCACCGCCAGTGAGCTTCACCGCGTCGGAAAGTTGAAGTTCATCCTGTGCGTACGCGGCAAATCCGGCGCCGCTCCGCTTTCCAAAGATCGACGAACGAACGTTGTCGTAGCTTCCCTCGATTCCGAACGTAACGATATTGAGTTTGTCCGGCGTCCAAATCCCTTGCACCTCCGCATTCAGCACGTCCGACTTGGATTGATTTGCTCCCTCGTCGATCGTGTCTTCCCAATCATTCCGGAACCACAAGCCTTTCACGTTGAACGACAACTCATCGGACATGATGTTGGTGTACTGAGAGCTGGCAAAAAATCTCGTTGACTTCACGCCGTCGCCCTGCTGTCCGTCCGGCGGCACCAGCGCTTCGCGAAGATTCTTCCAGTACAAAAAGCTCGCGCGTCGCTGGTGCATGTAGTTGAATGTCGTTGTCAGCGCTTCCTCAGACGACAGATCGTAGCGGAGTTTCAGAAAGCCGTTGTAGCGTCGGCGAAAATCATTCTGGCGATAGCCATCGTCCGCAAGGCGCGAAAGCAACACCGACATGCCGAGCTTGTCGAACCTTCGCGAATGGCTGATCGATTGTCCGTCGTTGAGCCGGTCGCCCCCGCCCCAGTCCCATTCTTCGAACGACGGCCTGCCGTAGATTCCGCCGTAGAGACGGATGCGCGTTTGCGGTTCATCCGCGATCGACTTGGTGATGACGTTGATGACGCCGCCGAGCGCGCTTGATCCGTACAACGCGGAGCTTGCGCCTTTCACCACTTCGATGCGCTCCACCTGACCAACCGGGATCGTTTCAAAATTCAGTTCGCCCGTATCGCCGGTGAGAAACGGAATGCCATCTACCAACATCAATACGCGGCTGCCGACTCCGCGGCTATAGCCGCTCGAACCGCGGATGTTCACCGAGTACTCGGTCATGTTCACGCCAGGTACGTAGCGCAGCGCATCGTCCACCGTGGTGGAGTTGCGGTACGAAATATCCTTCGCATCCATGATCGAGATGCTCACCGGAACTTCTTGCAGCGACTGCTCACGCTTGCTCGCCGTAACGACAACTTGTTCCGTCTGCAGCGGCGCTGATGTCAACGCGACATGCACTTCGGCGATTACACCTTCTGCAACGACGACATTGGGCAGCGTTTCGCGATTATACCCGACGAGCGAAAACACCAGCGTATGCCGGCCAACAGGCGCTCGCTGAATGGTAAACTCGCCGTTGATATCCGATGACGCGCCACGCAGCGTTCCCTGCACAATCACGTTCACTCCCACCAGCGGCTCCGCATCGGCTTTGCCGACGACTTTGCCTTTGATGCTTCCGGTCTGGCTGAACGCGCAAACGGAACTCAGCGTGAGAACAATGATGATCGAGGAGATGGTCTTCATTGACTATTCAGCGAACGGTCGTGGTGGCGGATTCTGAAAATCGACATTGATGTCGATGTCTTGTGTTTCCACATCTTGCTTGATCTCGATCGGCGAAGGTACGGCAAGATTCGTGTCGAGATCATATTGCCCGACGGGCCGCCAGTCCGTGAAGATATTCGGACCGTACTGCTGCGCGACGGCGATGTATTCGAACCGTCCGAGCGGCGCTTCAATGTGGTACTTCATCGAATCGACGTACAACGGCAGAGCGAACGTGTCGAGCAATCCGGGATAGACAACGGCGCGGCCGTTCAGCACTTCTTCGAAAATACTTCGCGGTGGAAAATTTCTGAATGCAACAATGCGGAGATCGCGCAAGCTGTCGGCGGGCGGCCAGTTCCTGTAACGAATCACGCCCGAGAAACCGGTGAAAGGCGGCGGCTTTATTCCTTCATCGCAGGAAGAAACTGTGAGAACCAGTAGGAACGCGAGAACGTATTTGCCGGACATTTTGAGAACAGGGGATTTGATGACGGGCTAAACTTATCGAACGAGGAGGTGAAAAGCAAGATCATTAAGTTTGTAGAGTTCGTGGAGCTAATACAGTTCGCGGAGTTGATAGAGTTGGTGGAGTCAATAGAGTATCGTGCAATTTGGATTTGGGATTTGGGATTTTGATTTTTTGTGGGCCGCTGGCGGGTGTTCGTCGTCAGCACTGCAGTACATGGCGCGAAGCGGAGCAGTCAACATCGGTGCAAAGTTCGTCGCCCTCCTCCCCACAATCCAAGAGCATAACGCTGCAATGGTACAATGGTGCAATGGTGCAATGGTGCAATGGAAATTCCCGAAAACGCCGAGAAGCATGTTGATAGTTTCTTAATTGTCATTCTGAGTTTCAAGACCACGCCGAAAAGCAGACGTGGAAATTTGAGGTAATGGCGTGCAGCCTCCATTTGTCATTCTTCCTGCCTGCTCTACGAGTCGTAGACCGGCAGGCAGGCGGCTCTGTCCCGAAGGGATGCCTTCGGCAAAAAACGAGCCTGCTATTGACATGATCCTTCATGCGTGTGTCAACTATTCATTCCGTCGCTACGCGACGGACGGGTCGTGCGTACTCAATCTAACCCGACCTTGTCCGAAGGACCCCTTCGAGGAAAGGTCGGGCTAATTTTGTTTTGCCACTACGCGGCAAGCTTACATGCACGGGCGTCCCGTAGGGACGGCATGATATTAGGCAGACCATTTATGGTCTGCACAATAGCCCGGTCACCCAATCGTCACGTAGTGACGAGACGAAACGTGAAGCACAGATGTCACGGTGATGAACAACAAAGGCCAGATCAGAGCACCGACTCGGTTTCTGGTCGAAGACTCGTCTACGACCCATTGGGACTCGTCGAGATTCTTCATCCTTGGAAAGCAGGATTCAGAATGACAACGCTCTTGTGCTGTCGTTGAATTCACACGACGGTGTTTGTATATTGACCCACCAATCTTTGAACCTTCACATAAGGACGTGGATGCGCATACGACTCTTCGCATTTGTCGGTACGATAGTTTTCCTCTTCACTCCCCTTTGCGTAGCTAATGATGATTCCGGTTCGTCGGGGTTCGACGATTTTCTCCGGGCGCACGCAAAAGCAATCGGCAGCCATGAGCGAGATTCGCTGCTCGATGCGTTCTGGCAGAATGCAAAGCGCCGCGGCGTTCCGTATCTCGCCGGCAACAAGACGGACGCCGTCTTCCTCTATCGCGGCGCTGATTCCGTTCGGCTCATCGGCGACTTCACAAGCTGGACATTTCGCATTCCGATGCGACGACTCGTCAACTCCGACTTGTGGTATCTGAAACTCACGTTCGAGCCTGATGCGCGGCTCGACTACAAGTTCGACGTTGGAAGACGGGGATTGATTCTCGACCCGAACAATCCGCGCATTGCGCCGACAGGATACGGAGACAACTCCGAGCTTGCGATGCCGGACTTCGTCGCAGCGCCTGAGTTCAAAGAGACCGCCAAAGTTGCAAAAGGAACGCTCCTGTCGATTGACGTCGCAAGCAAAGTCCTCGGCTACGAGCACAAGGTCTTGGTTTACTTCCCCGCAGGATATGAATCCGGCGATGCACGCTATGCGACTGCGTACTTTCAGGACGGCAGCGAGTACACTGACCTCGGAAAGACTCCGCTCATCCTCGACAATCTGATTGCTTCTCACGCAATCGCCCCGGTGATTGCCGTATTCGTCGTACCTCCGGTTGGCGAGAAGAGGAATCGCATGACTGAATACGGAATGAGCAAGAGTTATGAGAGATTCTTCACAACCGAACTGATCCCGCTCATCGACAAGAAATACCGCACAGATCCCAACGCGAGTTCTCGTCTCGTCGTCGGGGCGTCGTTTGGCGGACTCATCTCGCTCAACATCGCGTTCAACAATCCGGAACTCATCGGCAACGTTGCGAGCCAGTCAGGATTTGTTTCGTTCAGGAACGACACGCTGATCAACCTGTTCGCGCAATCGTCCGCAAAGCCTCTCCGCATCTACTTCAGCATCGGCACTTATGAAAAGAATATCGGCAGCACACTGTTGAAGCAACGAGAGACGAATTTTCTCGCTGCAAACCGGCGCTTCAACAAGACCCTCGAGCAACGGCAATACCAGTTCAGGTACAGAGAATTTCGTGACGGACACAGTTGGGCGCGATGGCGAACAGACCTTCCAAACATTTTCCGTTGGTTCTTCCCCGCGGGGGAAACGAATTGAGACTCGTTGCACGCTCAACGTTTGTCAGGCAGACTGCGAAGTTCATCAGCGCCGCCGCCATACTTGCCGCAGCGACCGAGTCGCAGGCGCAGCTCGATGGGCAGCAAACATCCACTGAAGCGACCGGCAGGCGATTCCGTGATTTCCTCGCGGTGGTGCAGAGCGCGAAGGACTCATCCGCCCGACGCACAATCATCGACGAGTATCTTGCGCGAGTCCGTTCGCATAGCCGGGCAATCATCGAAGATTCGACGGTGTACTTTGTTTACCAGGGCAAAGCGCGCAGCGTTGCCATTGCCGGCGATTTGAACGGTTGGGATCCGTCTGCTGATACGATGACCAGAATTCCCCGCACCAACCTCTTCGTTCTCAGCAAGAACGTTCCCCCTGCCGCGAGATTCGAGTACAAGTTTGTCGTTGACTCGGCGTGGATTCTCGATCCGCTCAACGCACAGAAAGTCATGGGCGGATACGGGGCGAATTCTGAAATCTGGATGCCGCGCTATCAACCACCGCCTGACATTGAGTATCGCCCTGATATCCTGCATGGAAAACTTGAGACGCTGAGCATCACAAGCTCGCTGTTGCAGCGGACGCATCCCGTGTTTGTGTACCTTCCCCCATCGTACAAGAAATCAGGCCGGAAGAAATTCCCAACCCTGTACGTCACGGATGGCGGCGAGTACATCACGCTCGCCCGCATGACGAATGTGCTCGACAATCTCATCGCCGAAAAACGGATCGAGCCGATCATCGGAGTGTTCGTCGATCCCCGCACGGACATCCGCGATCTGAGTACAAGCAAGCGGATGTTCGACTACACGATGAGTGACACGTTTGTTTCATTCATCACTGACGAGCTCCGCGGTTCACTCACAAAGAAGTATCGCCTAACGTCGGCCCCCGAAAACACGGGTATCATGGGAGCCTCGCTGGGCGGGCTGATTGCGACGTATACGGCATTCAAGCGACCGGATGTGTTTGGACTCTGCGCCGCGCAATCTCCTTCGTATTGGTGGAAGAATGATTCGATGATTACGATCGCACGACAGAGTCCGCGAAAGAACATTCGGTTCTATATCAGCACAGGGACAATCCGCGATGCACAAGAGAAGGCTTCGGCGATGAAAATTGTTTTGGAGAGAAAGGAATACGCGGTCAAATACGAAGAACATCCTGAAGGACACAACTGGGCGAATTGGCGGGCCAGGCTCGCGAACCTCCTTGAATATTTTTGGAGTGGAAAATGATCCATCGCTGTACGCAGACAGGTTCAGGGTTCGAGTTTCAGGTCGCTCTCATCATCTCACTTCTGTTCCCTGCCCTTCTTCTTTCTCAATCGCTGGTTGACGATCTTGCAATTGAAGTCAAGGGGACCTCTCGTGAGTTCTCGTTTACGAATAAAGAATCGGCTTTCTTCTACGGCGAAACGCATGGCGGGAACAAATCAAGCTGGCAGGGGTTCAATGTTTTCGGGCACGAGTTTCTCGATGACTACGATCTTATTGTCGATGGCAAACGAGTCGAACGAAAATCCGCGACTAAAGTCATCGTCTATCCTGACTATCTGAAACGCTTCTATGCTTCAGGAATAATTGAAGAACTGCGGCTTGTCGACAGTCTGCCTCTCTTCTCGGTAACGATTACTTCGCTGAAACCGATTGATGTTGTCATCTCTCCATACTTCACCGATGGCAGATCGACGAACGAATTCGAAATCGTGACGAAGCCGGAGATTGCTTGCATAGCCAGAAGAACTCATCTGACCAAAACTGAAAAGGAGAACTATCCGGTTTGGCTTGTTGTGCATGGTCCGGGATTCCTTCCGCAAAAGAAAGAATCAAAAAGGAACGGAGCCTTCTCGCCGATTGCGATGGCGTCTCGCAGAGCCAGATCTCACACGCTAACATTCTGCGTAGCCAATGAAGCACTAGCGGGAGAACTGGCGGCACGAACGTACATCTCACACAAACAGCACTATCATGATCTTCGTCGTGCACGAATGGAGAAGCTTCTCAAAGAGACGTACGTTGAAACAGACAATGCCCGATTCAACAAAGCGCTGGCATGGGCAAAGCTCTCTCTCGATGCTCTCATGATGAATCAGGTTACGAAAGGGATTTTTGCCGGACTGCCGTGGTTCAACAACTATTGGGGACGCGACACATTCATCTCGCTTCCGGGCGCCACACTTGTGCAGGGACGGTTCACGGAAGCGAAAGAGATTCTCCGGAGCTTTGCTGCGTTTCAGCAACTCGATTCCATGTCGTCAGACTATGGAAGAATTCCGAACATCGTCACCACAACGGAGAAGGCATATAACACCGCAGACGGAACTCCCCGCTTTGTAATGATGGCGCGTGAATACATCGAGCGCTCTGGCGACACAACGTTCCTCGCCGAAGTCTATCCTACAGTGCTTCGATCCATTGAGGGAACGCTCAAGTTCCACTGCGACTCACTTGCATTCCTCACTCATGGCGACGCCGAGACGTGGATGGATGCAGTTGGGCCGGACGGGCCGTGGAGTCCGAGAGGAAATCGTGCGAACGACATGCAGGCGTTGTGGGCACAACAGCTGGAAGCCGGGATTTGGTTCGCGACGCGACTCGGGGACGTTACGTCGGCGAGACGTTGGGATGGAAAACTGAAACTTCTGAAGGAGAACTTCACGAAGTATTTTGTCAACAAGGGAGATGTAACTGATCACCTGAGCAAGGACGGATCAGTTGATCAACAGGTTCGCCCCAACCAGATTTTCGTTTCGACCATGCTCGACGAGCAGACAAGAGCAGACGTCCTTCACGACGTGGTCAACAATCTCACATACGAATATGGAGTCGCATCACTCTCGCAGAACGACGACAACTTCCACCC
>JACRFA010000240.1 GCA_016218065.1 Ignavibacteriota bacterium
AGCCAACCCCGACCGTTGTTCAGCGTGCCGATCAGGTCATTGAGACTTGAGTAGCACGGACTGTGGTTCATAAACGTATCCACCGAAGTGAATCCGCCATCAAGCATCATACGCTCGCGGGCAAATCGCTTGGTTGCAACCGCGGATTCATACTGATTGTTGCTGACGACAACGCCTTTCTTGAACCACGCCGTGTTTGCGACGTACGGCGCTTTTTCATAGTTGACAATCTTACTCGCGAGTACTTGCTCCCCCGCTTCATTGTCGTGCGTGAATCGGCCAATCATCATCTCAGGAAAATAATCGTTGCCGTCGATCTCAACGTAGTAGTTTTCGCTGACGATGGTGTAGTCGTACGTGATGGATTTGGTCGGGACGGCGCCGTTATCCCCAACGAGTAGAATATATGTTGGCGGATTCTGCCACGTGTGATAGACTTGCGCGATGTAGTTTTTGATGATGTCGGGATTGGAAGACGTTGCGCCGATCTCGCTGAACTTCGTGATGCGCACCTGCGTGCCGGTTTTGTTTCGCCACTGAGCAAACGGCTGCAAGCTGTTCACGTAGTTGTCGGGCGAGATGCAGAGCATAACATCACGACCCGATTCCATCCCATCATACAATCGGTCGAGCACGTTTTGGTAGTTGAGAATCGAGCTGCGATACAGCGCTCCGTACGATGGCGCAATCGGCTTGCGCAACGTAGTCTTGGGATTCACCACGACGCCCGCGCCGTACACAACGCGAATCGTCAGCGATGTCGCGACGCGCAGTTCTTTCGTTGCCGCAACATATCTGACGGGATACAAAGCAACTCGAGTAATGCGGAAGTCTCTGAAGATACCCGGCGGGTCAACCGCTGCGTACTGCGCCGGATACGCGGACGCGGATTGGTATGCCGTTACACTTTCAACGTACGGCAGTTCGGGATCGCCTTCTTTCCAACTCGGTCGCGCAGGCTGCAACACCACGTCCTGAAATGTCTGCTCGCCCGCAACTTCAATCACCTCGAACGTCAACGCCGCGTTGTCGGGAACGGCGAGAATTCCCGTCACGCAGGGAACTTCAGGCAGACCAGCCGCTGTGGTGAACGCGTCGGTCATCAAATCAATTGACGTGTACGTTCGATCACCCGACGTGAACGTCGTCTTCTCAAATCCGCTCAGCTCCACTTTCAACACGGTGCCGCTCGCATCATCCTGAACGACAGTGATCTTCGGAGCCGAAGATACCGAAGTCCCGTTCTTCAATGTCACCCACTCGCCTCTCGCCGAAATCGCCAGTGCCATCATCAACACACTCACAGTCCAAATCTTGCGTCTCATGGTTTGCCTTTCTTGCTTGACTGTATTGCCGTATCGATTGAATTCATTTCATCAAAATCATTCTCTTCGTCTGACTGAAACCACCGGATTCGAGTCGATAGAAGTACACGCCGCTTCCGTAACCCTCAGCGTTCCACGTCACTGAGTATCTTCCCTGATCCACTACATCCTTCATCAACGTTGCGACTTCGCGACCCAAGACATCATACACTCGTAGGGACAGGGCATGCCTGCCCGCCAATGTTGTTCCGGCGGGCCCTGTCCCTACACAAACGATGTAGGAAATCGTTGTCGTTGGATTAAACGGGTTCGGATAGTTCTGATCGAGACTGAACGCAGCCGGGATTGCATAGTCAGAGACGGACATTGGCGGCGTGTAGGTCGAATACAACGCGTTCATTGTCTTCGCGATGTTCATGCTGTCGATGCGCACGGGAAGTTCCTGCTCGGCATGCACGAATGCTTTGCCGTTCGCGTTCGACCATTGTCCCTGCTTGTTCTGCGTTGCGCCAAGCCGCCAGAGCTGCGAATACGTCGATGAGCTGAAGACTCCTGCCGTGAATGCTTGCAGTTCATAGTTCGCTTTGAGCGTCGTCAGAATCGCGGGCGGACTCGTCGTCCCGTTGCTGATCACGATTTGCGGATAGCCGTTGTAGATGGGATTTGTCCGGTCGAAGCCGTGCAACTGAATTGCGCGGGCCGAAGCAACAGTCACATGGCCGCGGTAGAACACGGATTGCGTTACATGCGCCATGTCCGACGAGGTGTCGGTGTTTGCATAGCGATGCGTTCCCGCCATGAAAAACCATTGCGCGTTGAGTTTGAGAAACGTTCGGATGCCTTGAATGCATGTGTTCGTGTCGCTTCTCGCATGCGGGACTTCGATCGTGAGGTCTTGCGTGCCGCGTGTATTCAGAATGTACGTTCCCCACCCGCGCTGAACAGGAATACGTTCCTTGAGAACGAACAGAGTCTCAACTTCAACGGTATCGTAGTACGCAACGCACTCGTAGCCGAACGTGGCCGCCTGCTGCGCTGCGGTCGAATAGTCGGCTGTCTTGAGCGCATTGAAAATTGTCGTCCACGCGTCAAGCTGTGTATTGGTAGGAATGACGAAGCGTTCCGAGTGATAGCCAGGCATGGCATCGCGCACTTCGTTGATGACTTGCTCGATGACGCCACGTTCGGATGTTTGTGCAACCGCATCGAGACAAAAGGCAAAGAGATATATGCCGAGAAGTATCGTTGGCTTGCCGAAGCTGCGCATGTTCGCTCTTAGTAAGATGGTATGGAAATGATGATCAAGCCCTCCTCTTCATCCGCCACATACACATACTTCTGATCTACAGCCAGACCCAGCGCAAATTCCGTATCGATCACTCCGATGAGTTTTGGTGATGAGGGATCGTCGACGGAGAGAATCTGAAGTCCTCGAAGCTCCGTCGTGACGTAGACGCGGTTGTTGCGATAGGCGATTTCCTTCGCGTAGCCGCCTGTGGCGTAGCTTCCGATCACGCGTACATGGGCCGTATCCGAGAAGTCAACTACCTGCACGCCGCCGCGCCCGCACGCAACAAGCGCAATCGGACGATTCCCCATCGTCGCCACATCGACTGCGTAGCCGGGCAGGTCAGTCCAGCCGACTTGCGGATAGTACCCGAAGCCGCCCTGCATGTCGCGAACGTCGAAGAGCGCCACTCCCATTTCGCCGCACGCAACGAGCAGGTACGCGCTGTCTTGTGTCGTCGTAAGCGCCTGCGCGTAGCCGGGATTTTGAATGCCGCCGCGAATGTCGGGCTGAGAGGGAACAGTGATGTCGGCGATCTTCACGCCCGACTCGCTGATAGATGTGAAGAGATAATCGCCGAACACCGAGAAACTCTTCGCGGGCTTGATGGCAATGTTCGACGCCACGGCAACAGGCGACAACGGATTCCTGACATTCACAACGTTCACGCCAAACGTCGCCGCCGCAACGTACACGATCGAATCTTTGAGCGCGAGTTTGTACGAGTACCCGCGCACGCCTTCCTGACAACTCGCGACGATACGCGGTCTCGCGCGGTCAGCAACATTTACGATCAACAGTCCGCCTTCGCCTTGCACGATGTAGGCCAGCGAGTCTTTCACCTCAACATCCTGCGCGTACGCGGAGGTCGCGAGCTTGCTGACAACTGCATAGCCGCCCGATGATTGCGTGAGCGACTCAGGATCGTTCGGCTTCGCGCATCCTGCAATAATCACACAGCTCAGAAGAGCACAACAGAGTTTGAACATTATTCATCTTCCTCGAATTCAGATTCTTCCGGCGCCACATATCTGATGATGTACTTCACTTCCAGCCCAACCTGGAACTGACGAAAGTCTCTCTCTGCGGAAAGGTAATCGGCGTTCACTACCGCTTGCGTCTGCGCGTCCCGCGATTGCCATGCTGCGTTCAGCGCAAGCGCAAACTTCTTCAGCGGCTTGCATTCATACGCCACAGAAAGTCGCGTCGCATAATCGACCCTGCCTGCGTGAAGAGGATCGACTTCGAGCGCATGATCTGTCGTGAAGCATCGCCGCGCATACTCCCCTGTTACGCGCAGCGAGTTATCACGCCCCAGAATGTCAGGCAAGCTCCAGACCGCGCCGAGGCCGAAGGCATCTTCGTTGTATGAGGGATCAGTGTTCGCATCCCCTTTTGCACGCGAGAGTTCATACGCGTACTTGAACGTAAGCCGCAGGTTCCTCGAAAGCGGTTGGCCAAGGTCAATGCTGAACGTCTTGTTGGTGCAATCGTATTCAGTGAAGTGTTCGTTGTAGAAGTACCGCGAGTAGAGGCCGCCGACGCGAACACGAGTGGCATTGAACAACATCTTTTGAACCCATCCCTCAATCTCATCCTTCGCAAAGTCGAACGGCTGATATGACTCCGGTCCGTCGCCGTACCGACTTGCCCAATCGCCGTCGAGGTAATGCCGGACGTAGAAGTATGGCGAGTAGTTGTACCCAACTCCTGCCGCAAAACGCTTTCCCAATCCTTGCCGCGCATTCACTTCGTACGTCGACCAATCTTTGATGCCATTGCCGGTGAACATTCGCTGCTTGAAGTCAACCGTGAGCGTCGTGGGAAGCGACTGCACGAGTTTCAGCGTTGTCATTCCGCGAATCGAACTCACGAGAATCACGTCATCGCGCGTGTTCACGTGAAAGCGTCCTTCATCCTGTCGTTCTGTAAAGAGTGTGAGATACTTGTCTGAGTAGCGCAGAATGTTGTCATCATAGATTGACGACACGCCGAGTTCAACACTCCACGATGAAAGCCAGTCGCCGGCGTTGGCGATCGACGACAAACTCGTCAGCGCAATAATGAGCGCTATGTTACTCTTCAAGATCGACATCTTGTTCCGGAATTCTCATGCATCCGAGGATCGACACGTTTTCGAGCGGCGCTATCTCGTACACATTTTTCCCTTGAGGGACTTTGAAGACGATTTCACGCGCCTTCCCCGCCACGTACTTGGAGCTGTCTCTATACGTTGTTGTTTCCGACCGCATGCTCGAAAGCTGATACGTCCGCACGACCGAGCCGTACTGCCGCAGCTGAATGCGATAGTTCGCCTCACCCTGCATGTTATAGCTGTTCTCGACGCGGGTGAGCAAGCGTACCTCAGTCGGCCCAATCACTTCAACCTTCAGCGGCTGTTGCGCGCTGAAGCGATAGTAGCTCGCAATTTCTTCTTTGGCGAGCAGCTCAACCGGACTGTAGGGCTTCACAGGTTCCAACTCGATCCACTTCATTTTCACTTCTTTGCCGGGCGCCCAAAGATATCGCGCAAGAACTTTCGGCAGTGAGTCGCGCAGAGCAAACTCGATGGAGTGATATCCCCGCCCAAGTCGCAGCGCGAGCGGATGTGAATCACCGGGAATTCCCAACTCCTCATCTTTGAACGACGCATCGTTCGATCTCTTCACATCCGACACATCAAGCAGATGCTCATCACCGCCATCGATTTTGTATGCAACGCGATAGTTGAGGAGCCCTTTTGTTTTTGGGGTGAAGCGCGCACGCGTCATAATGCGCAGCTCGCCCGGTCCCTTCACGAGAATCACGGACGTCTTCCGTATGCTCAGCGGATAGTAGGGACGAATCTTTCCCGCATTGACAAGCAAAACCTCAGACGTTGCATTTTCCGGTTTGACCGATACGCGCATGCCGCCGGTGTAGAGTGTTCCCATGAGTAGAAGGGAAAGGATCAAAACGGTTGTGAGCCTGTGTTTCATGGTACGTTCTCATTCATTGGTTAGCGAATCATATTTCATGCACTGACGTCGAAGTCTGATTGGCGACGATATCCACCCCAAGCTTGTGGCGCTTCTTATCGAGATAGACTGCAATAGCCGTCAATGCCGCGAGTACGGACACCGCAATCCATGTAAGTGTGATATTGTATTTTTCGCGGATGAAGATTCCGCCCGATCCCAGCTCAGGCATCGGCATCGGGTTGAGCGGAAGTCCGAACTCTACCCAGAGTTTTCGAATATCATAAAGGTGGATGATTGGAATGCCGCGCTTTGCCATCTCAACAATCACCCCGCGCATCGGATAATTCTTCGCGGGCAATTCCATCACCAAACCGTTCGGAATCACTTCGCCGGTGACAAGTGAGCCGAGACTCGCAATGCTTCCACCGACATTCACGAACGCCTTGATAGGCGCTCCGCTGCTGTGTGCGCCGTACACCTTCATCCGCTTCTGGACGCTTGCTTCGATGCGCCCCTCATTAATAAGCTCAACGTTGTTGCGCTTGATGGCGCTGAGAATCATCCCCCGGCCTTCGGGACTCAAGCCTCTGCCGACATCGCTGCCGCCTCCGATCGAGGCCGCGACCGAGCGCATACGAAACACCTTCGCCTCATTGAGCACGCGTTCCATGTCAAGCCACGTCAACTCGGGATCCGTCGCGCCGAAATTCGACGCGCCCACAGACGTGATGATGATCGGCTTGACATGCAACGCTTCAAGCGCCGACAGAACGGAAATGTTCAGTCCGGGAAACGAGCCGGTCATCGCGACCGCAACGTGGTCGTTCTCTTTCACGCCGGCGCGCTGCAACATCTCGACAACGACTGCCGCAAAATTTGGATTCGTCGACGCGAGCTTGGCATCGATGTAGCCGCGGTCGGTCGTAATCGGCGTAATATCCTGCCCAATGAGCGCAGTCTCGTTCGGGTCGTTGACGGCGTCGATGAACACGCCGTTCTTCAGTCGATACTCTTTGATCTGCTTTGCAGCGTCACGCGCAAGCGTAGCGGCGACAAGCTTCTCGTCATAGTATTTCTGCCGCTCGTTGTGCGTCGAGTTTTCAACAAGCACGAATGCCAGCAACGCGATGGCGGCAAAGAAGGCAAGTACGGAATTGGAGTTGAGTTTGATGAATGACATTCGTCAGTACATGTTATGCGGGCAGCATTTCGCCGTTGAAGACTGCAATCACCAGCAGTCGGACCATTACCGATGTAACGATCAGAACGCAGATCGTTTTGAAGATTCCCTGTTTGCCAAACCAATGCGCGATCAATCCGGGAATCACCCACCCGACCGCAGTCAGCTCAATCGTTGCCGCCGAAAGATTGATTGTGAACAGATGACGCGAAAGATTCGCCAGCAGAGCGCCGAGCAGCAAACAGACAACCATTTGTCTGCGACCGTAGAGAAATGTGTAGCTCCCCGCGATCTTCACAATCAAATATGTCACGAGACTCACGGCCAGCATGCCGAGCATGCGGTCGGGATGCGCGAGATGCAGCGCAATGTACCCGGGAACAACTATGCCGCCGGCCGCGAGGCCGAACACTTCATACGACAAGAGGCTCAGAACCAGCCCCAACGTAATCGCCAATTCTATCATGCGTGTGCAAACTCCTGAATTCGAAATACTCTGCTACCTTCGCTCCCATGCCGCCCATATTGCCAATCGCCACAACAGTGGCGTCGCCGTCCACTGATGCCTTCACGGCGTCGAACACTGTTTCAGGCGTCGTCCATCCTACCTCGAGAATCTTCTCCGACGCCACGCCATTCTGCATCGCCATCAGTCGCACCACCTCGGGACATTGCCCGATGAGCATCAGGTAGTCCATCTCCGCATTCAACTTTGTGCCGGCAAGCTCGGCGAGTTGGCGTGCGCGGTCGAGTCGATCCTGACGCGTGTTCAGCATAACAATCAACTTCCCCTCCATCCCAATCTCATCATGCAATCGCCGCCACACGAGGTAGGTCGAGTCGGGATCGTTCGCGGCGAACGCGTTGTAGAACGTGATTCGCTTTCCATCGACTTCAACCTCTGCGCGCGTGAGCACACCAGCATCGGGCACAGCCGCGTACATGCCTTGCAATGCAACGTCCTTGCGAACTCCGAGATGCTCGCACACGGCAACAGCAAGCGCAACGTTCTCGCGATGCTCGATGTAGTTGAAGCCCTGCATCTCCTCGATGGAGACGGAATCTTCAGACGAGACGCACATTGTCGCGTTCTTCTTTGCGGCAATTCCGGCGAGCATCTCCCGTGCAACAGTTTCCGCCGTGAAAAAATGCCGGCCAGGGGGAATCGTCTCGCCAAGCACCGCGGCGATTTCGGGAAGTGTTCGTCCCATGATCTCGACGTGATCGAGTCTGACGTTCGTTATCGCGCCCACAGTGGCATGAATCATCTGGTTCTCGCTGATCCACTGAAACTGCGGCTGCAGCGCCATACACTCGACGACGAGGGCACGCACGTTGCGCTCGGCGACAAAGCGCGTCACGTGCAGTTGCTCAAGAATGTTCGCGCCTCCCCTGCGGTAGATGCGAACGTCGCTTCCATCCTCGAGTATCAGTCGTGGATACGTGCCCGTGACTTTGGCAATGGTCGCAATTCCTCCGGCGCGCAGTCCGGCAGCAATCAGCCGCGTGACGCTCGATTTTCCGCGCGTGCCGTTGACGTGTACGCGGACGGGGATCGACCTCACACGCTTCTGATGTCGCGAGAATTCAATCACTCCCGCGACCGCGAGCAACAACAGCATGACGAGTACTATGTAGGAGGTAAGCATATCTCAGCGGTACCGTGCCCACGGAAGCTGTGGCAACAGGATACCCGATTCGCGATTGTGTGAGAGATTAGAAAAACGTCAGCGCCGGAATCCGAGATACACACGAAGAACATCAATTGAGGAATCGGGGGATTGTTGGGGACAAGGTGAGCAGCCAAAAGGCGCACTGAGCCGCTCGCAACACTCGCATACGCTTCGTAGTATCAGAGAACGGCTCTGCAAGAAGATACATGAACCACGCTCAAGAAGCAACGCATTTTCACGCGGCAGTTTGCTTGAAATGTACTCCCAGCCAAATTGACTCCGCGCCGGGGTCTGTCCATTCGACGCGATGCTTTGTGTGGGCGGGAATGAAGACGTAATCACCCGTCTCCATCATAACAAGTTCTGATTCTCCCTCGAACTGAAGTCTCGCTCTGCCGCTGAGCAGAATCACCCACTCATCCGTCTCCTGATCGTACCAAAAATTCTCCGGCGAAACATGCCCGAATGAAACAATCCGCTCGACCTTCCCCGCTGCATGCGTCAGCAGCGTTTCGATGAATTCATCCGGCGCACGCGGAGGAATATTCTTGTAAATATTGGAAAGATGCATGAGCTACCCGGGATACATTTTTTTCGAAAGCTCGATTCGCTGGACGATCGAATCGATCGCCATCTTCAATGAGCTTGTGAGCGCAGAGTGACTCGAATAGTCGGCGGGCACAAGATTCTTCACACGCTCTTGCTGTAGAAACCTCCACGCGCGTTCCCACTTGCTCGGATTCTTCGGATCGTACACGGCAATCGGAAGGCCGTTCATTTTCTTCATCAACGCAAAGCACGGAACGTCCGTCATCCCATCGCCCACAAAAATCATTTGCGTGAAGGGAATGCGAAAGCCGTCCTTCCTCTCCACCTTCTCGTTTACTTCGAACGGCTTGTTCCGATACTCTTCGCCGATCAAACCCTTTGAAATGCTGAAGAGGTATCGCGTCTTGTCTGTGAAGCTGATAACTCTGCGCGGAAAGAGAATTCGCCCATCGCAATCGTAGGCAAAGTCGCTCGACCAGATGTCGGAGAAATGCTTTGCGATTTTTGTCTGACGGATGATGTCTCCAATGCCGCTGCTGATGATGTAGAATTCCAGTTGCGTGTCGGTGTGGCGGGCAATGTGCTTGCGAAGATTGGAGAAGAGATTCGGGACGCCTTTGTAGAAGCCGACCTTCTTTCCGAACGCCTGAAGGCTTTGTCTCGTGATCGGCGTACCGCTCTGCGACTCCTGAATCATCTGAAACAGATACGCGGGAATCGGGTCCCAGCCTTCGTCGAGCAACGCATCGACTTTGTTCCGCCAGAAATTCTGGACGTCGATGCCGAGGCTCTTGAGATAGGCTGTAGTGGAATCGGCGGCGAGCGTTTCATCGAAATCAAAAACAAGAGCGATGGTATTCTTCATCAGTGTCTGATCATCTCAATGTGTTCGATGCCATCTTCCAGATAAACTTCACTTGCCTGAACGAAGCCGCATGATTCATAGAATTTCTTCAGATACAACTGCGCTCCAATCCGAATGGGAACAACGCCAACGAGGTGCTGCAGTTGTTCAATAGATTCACGCATCAACTCTTTTCCCACATCCTGCCTCGCACAGAAGGCGACGTAACAACCCTTCCGATCGACGCTTCCGCAAATGTTGTTCCTGCGGGAAGGAGTCTCGTGTATGCCACAAGATGTTCATCACTCCATCCCATCAGGTGCCAGGCGCGTTGATCGTGGTTGTCGGCTTCCTGATACACGCAATTCTGCTCAACAACAAAGACTTCATTTCGCAATCGGAGAATCGAGTAGAGTTCGGATGGTGAGAGTTGGTCGAAATGTTTGAGGGTCCACTGTACGAGCATAGGCTGATGGCGGCGGCAATTATTTTTTGTCGGGTTCGAACTCCAGAACGATCGAGTTCATGCAGAACCGTTTTCCCGTCGGCGGCGGGCCATCATCGAACAGATGTCCGAGATGCGAGCCACATCGGCCGCAGAGAACTTCCGTGCGATTCATTCCGTACGATGTGTCGGGCACATACGTCACGCTATTGGGTCGCAGCGACTCAAAAAAGCTCGGCCATCCG
Organism: Ignavibacteriota bacterium; assembly: GCA_016218065.1. GTDB lineage: Bacteria > Bacteroidota > Ignavibacteria > UBA10030 > UBA6906 > CAADGV01. Next base: position 10,510 of record JACRFA010000240.1, read on the forward strand.
CAGCTGCTCGCAAACCACGACTCCGACTTGAAGAGCGCGTTGCCGCACACCGCGCAATAGTATGTGCCGATGCCCGTCGACTCCCAGTATTTTCCCGTGAAGGCCCGCTCAGTGTCTTTCTCCCTCGCAATGGCGTACACGCTATCGGGCAAGATTTTTTTCCACTCCGAATCGGGAACGTGCAGCTCGGTAGTATCCGTGCGGGAGTAGTACGGGTTCATAGTCGCTCCTTGGTTGTTGCCGCTGCAACTGAGAGCAAGCAGTGAAAGAAAGAACAGTGTGAACTTCATACATCTAACAATAACCATCGCTGCCAACAGAAGCAATTCCGAAATTCTTCCGGGAAGTTTTGGGCCTCCGCCGGGCCTGCCTCCCGGTCTACGACTCATAGAGCAGGCAGGCGGTCGCCCTTGACGAGGCCACAGATTTCAAAGATTGACACATACTTGGATAATCTCAATCTGTGCTCATCTGTGTGTCTGCGGGGTTTCTGCTCTCTCTCTTCAAATGCTTGACATACGAAACGCTATTGTCTATATTTTCGCAAGCACTTTTGCTCCTGCGTGTCAGGAGATGTCACGCGGAGAAGATCCACCTCCTCTTCCATCGGTTATTCACATCACTCTCTAACAGTTCAAAGGGAATCGCATGAAGCATTTCTACAGATTCGCATATCTGCTGCTCGTGATCTGTGCGCTGCCCCTCGCGTTGTTTGCCGGCTCGACAGGAAAAATTTCCGGTCATGTCGCCGACGCGAGCACCAAAGAGGCGCTGCCCGGCGTCAACGTGCGTGTCGAAGGCACCACGCTCGGCGCAGTCACGAATGTCGAGGGACGTTACGTGATTCTCAACGTGCAGCCCGGACGAGTCACGGTCACCGCGTCGTTCATCGGCTACAAGAAGCATTCGGTGAAGGATATTCGCGTTTCGTCCGACTTCACCACCACGCTCGACTTCGTGCTTGAGCAAGGCGACATCGAGCTTGACGCTGTTGTGGTGCAGGGCGAGCGATCGCCGCTCATTCGAAAAGATCTCACGAATCCGGTTGCGTCGGTTTCCTCCGAAGCGATCGAAGAGCTGCCGGTGACATCGATTGATCAGATCATCGGGCTGCAAGCCGGGACGACGGTTGATGATGACGGATCGATTCACATTCGCGGCGGCTACGGAAACGAAATCGCCTACACGCTCAACGGCATCAACATCAACAACCCGTACGCGAACACACGCTCTGTCGGGCTCGCAACGAATGCCGTGCAGGAGGTCTCGATTTCCAGCGGCACATTCAACGCGGAGTACGGCAGCGCATTGAGCGGCGTTGTGAACTACGTGACCAAGGATGGCGGCTCGAATCTGACGTTCGGCATCAAGTACTACACCGGCGACCATGTAAGCAACCACACGTCGCCGTTCTTCAACATCGACAAGATTAATCCTGCCAACGTCAACCGCACCGAAGCAACAATTGGCGGGCCGATTATTCCTGACGTTCTCTCGTTCTACGGATCGGGCGTGTACAACTGGAACGGCGGTTACTTGTACGGCAGCAGACTGTACAGGCCGGAAGATGGTTACTTGTCGCGTGAAGGATTCCCGAGCGGTGATCCGCGGCGCGGGACATCGTCTGATCCATTGTACTTCGGACCCCTGCGCAACACGCGCGACGATCTCGTCGGCTCGCCCTCAGGCGACGGTTCGATCGTTGCGCTGAACTGGAGCAGATCGTACAATCTGCAAGGCAACCTCTCGCTCCGACTCAGCTCGGACATGAAACTGAAGTATGAGATTGTGTACGACAACGATCTGCGGCCGCGCAATGCCGGCAACTCTTCGATGTTCAATTCACGGTATCGACCTGACGGCCGCAACCTCAACGCTGAGAAGGGCTGGTTCCATTCGGTGGAATGGACCCATTCACCCTCGACCAACTTTTTCTACACGATCAAAGGCTCGTACATCACCAATGAGTTCACGAGCCGCGCGTTTGAAGACGCTGCCGATCCTCGCTATCTCCCTTCCTTCTACCTGACCTCGCTGCCCGGAACATCATACCTGACGGGTGGCACGGATCTCTACCGACAATTGCGCAAAACGAAAACCCTCAGCGGCAAGATCGACGCTGTTGCCCAATGGGACATCCATGAGTTCAAAGCAGGCTTCGAATTCCGTTCGCATCGCATCGACAACACTGAGTACACTCTGTCGTTCGTGAATCCGGTTGACCTCACGTCGGTGACCATTACGGATGCGTTGAACGGTAAACAATACGTGCCTTTCGTTTCACTCATTGCCGGCGGAGAATCAAATTTTGTCGGTTTCGATTTCAAGCCGTTGCAGCTTGCAGCCTATCTCCAGGATAAGGTCGAGCTGTTCCAATCGATTATTCTGAATCTTGGCTTGCGCTACGATTATTTCGATCCGGCCGCGAGCTACAATCCCAAGATCAGCGAGGAGTTTGCGGTTCCGGATCCGAACAACAACTACGGAAAAAACTCTCTCGCGGCAAAAAAGAAGCACATGCTCGCCCCAAGAGTCAGCGTCTCCTTTCCGATCACCGATCAGGGAACGATCCGATTCTCGTACGGACACTTCTACCAACTTGGAAGTCTTAGTTCGGTGTATCAGAATCCGTTCTACGTCGGCACGCAAAACTCCGTACCGACGTTCGGCAACGCCAATGTCGATCCGCAGCGCAGCGTTCAGTATGAGCTTGGCTTGCAGCAAGGGTTGACCGATAATCTGAAGATTGAAATCACCGGCTACTACAAAGATGTGCGTGATTACATTTACTCACAACGAATTCTTGCCGGACAAAATGGCGATCTCGCGTATCGACTTCTCACCAATCTCAACTACGCAAACACGCGCGGCATCAGCATTTCGCTGCTGAAGCGACGAAGTCCCGGCGACATTTTCTCTGCAACAGTGGACTACACGTTCCAGATCGCTGACGGAAACAGAACGGAACCCGTGGAAGAATTGTACTTCAGCGAGAAGAGCGGTCAGCTTACCGAAACATATCTCGTTCCGTTCAGCTTCGACCGGAGCCACACAATCACTTCGACACTGACGCTGAATCAACCGGACGACTGGAGCATCAGCGCGATTGGCTATGTGCGCACAGGAACGCCGTACACGCCGAGCTTCCCTTCCGACCTCGTCGCGATTACGTTCATTCAGAACAGCGACAGGCAGACAGTGCAGTGGAATGTTGATCTGAAGGCTGAGAAGTTCTTCTCCTTCAGCGATATGACCTTCTCGCTGTTTGTTCAGGTTGATAACGTCTTCGACGTCAAGAACGAAACATCGGTGTATGCAAACTCGGGGCGAGCGCTCTATAATATTGAGCAGGTCCGAAATCCCGCCCAGTTCTCAAACTTGCGCGACCGCATCAATCGGGGACAGCAGGGGTTGATCGCGATGAGCGCACTGGATAATTACTACGCGAATCCCGGCAATCTCAGTCAGCCGCGGCTTGTCAGGCTTGGCGCGTCATTCAACTTTTGATCGCGATACTGTGCATGAACAATCTCGCAGCACAACAATCAAGGAATCCTATGAAGAATTTGAAACTTATCAGTCTGTTACTCTTCTTGAGCGCGATAGCCTTTGCACAAGATCGTGCGCTGCTCAGGGAATTCCAGAACTTCGACTGGCAGACATTCAATCCGAAAAGCGATTCACCTGAGATGAAGGCCAAGGTGAACGAATACATGGAGCTTCTCACACAAATCAATCTCGACTCACTCAACAGAACAAAGGGAAGCCCGACAGAAGTCAAGAGTCTCATCATCAAAGGGAACAAGATTACGACGATCGTGTACAACTACGGCTCCATTACGCGGCCGAACGTCGGGGGCAATGTGTATGATCTTGTTTGGAATCGGTTGGGCTACGGCTACGAATTCGCTCCGCTTGTTACTGCCGAAGTTCGTCAAGATACATCAACGTATCGCATCATGGACGACGGTCTCTGGCTGAGCAGTCAAGGCGACTACTCGCCCGCAGGACTGAAATGGGGCTGGCTGCCGACGCCCGGCTACTCGCAAACAGGACAATCCGACATTGCGGCGTGGAGCCATCGCAACGACAACATCGCTCAGGGAGATCTCACTCGCAAACCACACAGTTGGCCCGAGGCATGGTACAATTCTGCTCTTGGTCGATATGTCTGGCCTGCCTATCTTGGCAACGATGCGACCTCGCCTGATGAAGAAGTTTTCTTTGTTATGGATGACTTCACGAACGCAGAGTTTCCGTACTACCCATTCCCTGCAGATTCGTCGAAGCGCGGCCTCGGACTGGAAATGCAGTGCAGATTCTTCCAATTCAACAATCCGCTGGCCGAAGATATCATCTTCCTCGTCTATCGTGTGACGAACAAAAGTCCACGCACACTTGACAAGGTGTGGTTTGGCATGTACGGCGATCCGCACGTCGGAGGTCCGAACAACTATAGCGATGACTCTTTCGGATTCTACGCGGCAACCGATTCCACCATCAGCCAGCGAGCAAGGAACATTGTGTACGCTTGGGATGAGGACGGAGTTGGCGATGGCGGTTTGCGAACGGGTTACTTCGGATTCAAGTTTCTCGAAAGCCCGACAAGCTCCGACGATCTGAGGGATAACGATGACGATGGCATTATCGATGAGAGTCCGTTCAACGATGCCGGCGTATTCATCGACGGCGTGTCGCGTCCACTGACGACCGGCATCGCTGACACGCTAAAGTACAAACGGCTGTACGGTGCGCCAAAGCCGCGCTGGTCGGGCGACGAGAACGGCGATTGGTCGCTTGAGCGCGACGACGTTGGGATCGACGGATTACCGGGCACGGGAGATTTTGGTGAAGGAAACGGCAGGCCCGACATCGGCTTTGATGCGAACAACAATTTCACGTCGGAACCAAGCTTCGGCATTCGCGACGTCAACGAGTCGGATCAGAGAGGCTTGACCAGTTTCTGGGCCGCCGTGTTCGACGCCACCAACTATCCGCGCAACGACGCGCTCTACTTCGAACGCTTATCGAGCGACACGATCGCGTTCGATCCCGGACTGAACCCGGGCGACAATGTGTTCCTCTACGGATCCGGACCGTTCTCTCTTGCACAAAATGGAACACAGCGATTCTCGATTGCGTTGTTGATGGGCGAAAGTCTCGCCGACTTGTTGCTCAATTCTGAAACTGCCCAACGCGTACTTGAGGCGAATTATCGCTTCGCCCAACCTCCTCCCAAACCAAGACTTACCGCAATCCCCGGCGACAAGCGAGTGACTCTGTACTGGGATAATGCCTCGGAAGCGGTAACCGATCCTCTCACAAACACAAAAGATTTTGAAGGCTACAAGATCTATCGAAGCGAAGATCCGACGTTTGCCGATGTCTTCACGATTACCGACGCAAACGGATCGGCGTTTCTGGGAAAGCCGATGGAGCAAAAAGGAATTCCCGCACAGTTCGATCTCAAGGACAATGGCTGGCAAGGTTTGCATCCAGTCGAGTATCTCGGACGAGGAGTAAAATATCAGCTTGGCTCCAACACGGGACTCGTTCATGAGTACGTCGACTCGTCCGTGACGAACGGGAAGAAGTACTACTATGCGGTTGCTTCGTACGATCACGGGCTTGATTCTCTCGGTGTGCAACTTCCGCCTTCCGAATCGCAGATTGCCATTATCAGAGATCCCGTCACGCAAGTGCTGTCGTTCGACGTCAACACCGCAGGCGTCGCTCCCGGACCGCTGGCCGCCGGATCACTCTCGGCGAGCGTTGACAACGGATTTGCCCGACGGACACGCGGTATCTCGACCGGCGCTATTCGTGTGAAGGTCTTGGATAACCTCACGGTCCCCGAGAACGTGCCGTACACGATCGACTTCGATTCTGCGGGTACGTCGCTCGGCTACAGCGTGAAGCCGCAGCAATTGTACTCAGAAAAATTCATCTCCCGTGACACTATTTTCGTCTCTCTGTCGCGCAAAAATCTCGTGCCGGACAGCATCGTCGTCCTGGCATCCAGCGGGACAGTGATTGCGCCAACTGCCTATCGCGTTGATGCATCCTCCGGACGCATACGCGGCGCCAGCGCGAATGCTTTGCCCGCAGGTCAGGAGTTTGAAATTCGTTATCGGTACTATGCAGTTTTCCAGAGTAAGTTCCTGAATAACGAGGATGCGAATCCCGCGTTTGACGGGATGCGCGTCTATGCGAAAGATGAAATACTTGGATTGGATTCTGTTCGGAGTGGATGGCTCGTGAAGAACAACACGAATCTCCTTCCCAAGATTCAAATTCCCCAGACTATCGTCTTCCCGCCAGGAACACCATTTGGTCCGGTGCCACTGGATTTCGAGATCAGGTGGAACTCGACCGACACGACAGCTAACGGCAAGTGGGCGCATCCGGGCGACACGCTCTTCAACAACCTCGGACGCAAAGTTGTGATCTGTCCATTCAGAATCGTGAACGTCACCAATACATCGCAGTTCCGCGGCCTTGTCGCCAACGCAAACGCCGATAGCATGTGGCGACCGGGACGCGAGATTGCGCTCGTCACTCCAGTAAATCCTGTGCGAAGCTACATGGCAATCAACTTCCATCCTTCCTCGTCGGGCGCGACAATTCTGCCGGCTGAAGGAAACGTGTACGCCGCAAAGACGAGCAAACCGTTCGTCAAAGGCGACCAGTTCACATTCACGACAAAAGCCGTGAAGTACGATCCGGCAAATCGCGACTCGATACTCAACCGGATTTACGTCGTGCCGAATCCCTACGTGGCATACAGTCTCACTGAAGGGCCGGGCACAACATCTGCGCGGCGAGGCGAACTTGACATACAGTTCCGAAACCTGCCGCCCAAGTGTACGATCAGAGTGTACACGTTGGTCGGCGAGTTAGTTGCCACGATCAACAAAGATGATAACACTAGTATCGCCCGATGGAATGTACTTTCGAGCGAAGGTCAACGGCTCTCGTACGGCATCTACTTGTATCATGTGGATGCGCCGGGGGTTGGCGAGAAAATCGGACGTCTAGCTTTGATCAAATAAGGAATGGAGACGACTATGAAGATTTTCGAAAAATCTGTTTTCGATATGTCCATTGCTGCAACTGTGCTGCCGTTGAATCCTCCCCTTCTCTTTTTCAAGAGAAGGGGCCGGGGGATGAGTTCATTGATTTTCACACAAGCTCTAAAGGTCGGGGCAATACTCTTGATTCTCGTTGTTGCGGTTTCCACCTCTTCCCACGCTCAACTCTTCCGCAGTACAACGAAGGTCGGCACGACAGCCGCCCAGTTTCTGAAGATTGGCGTGGGCGCCCGCGCCATCGGCATGGGATCGGCGCAAGCCGCAATGCAGGGAGACATTTCCGCCATCTACTGGAACCCCGGCGCGCTGTCGCGACTCAACGTGACAAGCGAGCTGACGTTCAACCACGTGGAATGGCTCGGCGACATCAACTACGACTTCGCCGCCGGCGTGCTGCAGCTTGAGAACTTCGGAACACTCGGACTTTCCGTGATCTCGCTGCGTGTGCCGGAAGACGTTGTTCGCACCGTTGATTTTCCCGAAGGCGACGGACGCACGTGGGACGGCAGTTCGCTCGCAATCGGACTGGCGTATGCAAAGTCCCTCACCGATCGATTCTCGATCGGCTTCAATGCGAAGTTCGTGCGTGAGAGCATCTGGAGCGAAAGCGCCAGCGGCTTTGCGCTGGACTTTGGGACTCTGTACAACTCCGAGATCCCGGGTCTCTCGCTCGGCGCATCGATTTCCAACTTCGGGACGAAGATGCGGCTGAGCGGTCGCGATCTGCAATTCAACAACGACCCGAACAACAATGAGGGAAGCGGCCCGAACCAGATTCCGTCGGAGTACACAACGGAAAGCTTCGACATGCCTCTCTCCTTCCGCATCGGCATCGCGTACGACCTGCGGCTCGCCGACGAATTCCGCGCAACCACCGCCATCGACGCGACGCATCCGAATGACAACACGGAGTATGTCAACAGCGGACTTGAACTTGCGTGGCGCGAAACGCTTTTTGCGCGCGTCGGCTACAAGGCGCTCTTCCTCCGCGACACCGAACAAGGCCTCACATGGGGACTCGGTCTGCACTACACGCTCGACAACTCAACGACCATCAAACTTGACTACGGGTTTGCAGAGTTCGGGCGATTGAAGAATGTGCAGTACTTCTCGTTGGGAGTGGGGCTGTAGGGGGCAATTCCTGACATGATCTGTCACTCTGAGTCCCGCCGCTTTGTGGCGGGGCGAAGAGTCCAGAATCCAGCATCTTGTGGAATGCCCGAGTCATGGTTCTGGTCGACGAACTGACTCGTCGAGATTCTCCCAAAGGGATGCCTGCGAAGCGGCATTCACTCCTTCCCGATTTGTCCGAAGGACTCCCTCGGAGAAAAGCAATCGGGACTCCGTTGCTAATGACGTACATGAATTTGTCTTTCTGAGGCTCGTTCTTCAGAGCCGAAGAATCCAGAAACCCAGTCGTGCTCTGATCTGGATTCCTGCCTGCGGCAGGCAGGCTTCACTTCGCTCCGCTCGTTGCTAATGACGTGACATGAACTTGTCATTCTGAAGCTCGTTTTTCAGAGCTGAAGAATCCAGAACCCTAGTCCCGCTCTGATCTGGATTCTTCACTTCGTCCCGATTTGAAATGCAATCGGGACTCGTTCAGAATGACAAATGCGAGCGCACGTCATTGCCCCAAATAGCCACGCTTGCTTTCGGCGTGGTCATTGAACTCAGAATGACAAAGAGAAAAGCTCTGCCAGCGTTCGTTGACAGAGCTTTTGCTTTCTCTGATCCATCTCGGACGACTGCTTGAGAGAGGCACTGCACGCGAGGTGAAGCAAATCCCCAGAAGCGTCGTCGCAGCGTACCTCGATTGTCTTGCAATACCAGCGCGGGGGCGCGAGTTTTGGCAATGGTATGTTTCTTCGTAGCAGACAACAGCAGTGGACATTTGTGGCGTTGTAGGTCGAGTCTCAGACTCGACAACGCGTTGGGCGAAATGGCATTTCGCCCTACAAAGAGAAAAGCTCTGCCAGCTTTCGTTGACAGAGCTTTTGCTCTTTTGCACTTTCACTCTCCCCTCCTACGCCTGATGAAACGTCGGCTTCGGCGGGCGGCATCACTCCCCGATTCTCCCACTCTCCCATTCCTCATTCTTCACGAGTAACATTCCCTTCGCCTGGAGAGCGGCTCAGGGTGCGAAAAACTCACTTCACGAGTAACATCTTACTCGTCTTCTCGAAGTTGCCGAATCGCAGTGTGTAGAAGTACGTACCTGATGCAGCCAACTTACCGCTGTTGTCTTTTCCATCCCACACAATACGACTTGTTCCGCGCTCAAATTCTTCGTTGCTGATGAGCGTGCGGACTTCGCGTCCCACCACATCATACACCTTCAACGAAATTTTGTCGCGTATCGGGAGAAAGAATCCGATGGTTGTTGAGGGGTTGAAGGGATTGGGATAATTCTGTTCGAGTTTGTAATCATCGGGAGAAATCACGGTCAGGTTTTTCACTTCGACGCCAGCCGAAGGATCGCGCTCGATAACGCGCAGACTCCAGCGCTTCGGGTTGGCAGTTTTAGTGAGCACAGTATCGTATTTGCTCAACGAAACATTCCACGTCAGAGCACGGTATGTTACGCTATCGCTCAGAGCCTGATAGGGAAGGATGATGTCTTCACGCCCATCACGATCAAGATCAGTGTTCCGACCATGAATCTTCGAAGCGAACGAGGGATCAACAGTCTTGATTGTGTCTCGAGTCCCGAGGGAATCTCTATACGTGATCGCAGTATAGATTGTCGAGTCGCCGCGATACAACACGCTTGCAACCCAGTTCGCAGGATTGCGTTTGTCGCCTCCCTGGAATTCAATTGTCATCACATTGTTCGGATACGCTCCAGTGATGTAGATTTGTTTCTTCGCGTCATTGTCGATGTCGCCGTAGCCGTAGCCAAATCCGGTGCCTGCCAACGCAGCATGACTCAAGCGTGTAACCCGCGTGGTGTCGATGATACCGATGTTCTCGCCCGTGTTGTACGAGATCATGTGCACGATGCCGAGGTTGATCGTGCCCGTTGACGGATATGTGGGAAGGTAAACCTCCTCGCGACCGTCGCCGTCGATGTCGTACGCCATGCCTCCGAAGAGCGCAACATCGTCATAAGCGGTTGTTCCTAGCAGAAGGTTTTGCTTCCCGGTCAGTGTGTCGGGCATGACAAAGGTATTCGCACCCGTAACGCGAATCGGAGCAACAATGTTTTTGAGATTCCAATTATGGATGAGAATTTCCTTGTTGCCTGTTCCATCAAAATTCGCTGCGATAATGGCAACCGGACTTCCGCCAAGCGAATACGCCGACGCGCCAGCCTGTGTTCTGCCAATTGTGTAGTCAACATTGAACGAGGAGAAACCCGGATCGCCCGTCGTCCAATCGCCGACACCACTGATCACATAGTACTTGTCACCATCATTTGTCGACGAATTGTATGCTACCAACAACTCTTGTTGGCCATCCCCGTCAACATCTCCCACTTCCATGTACTCGCAATTTCCGGTGACGTTCGTGATGAAAGGCGTTCCGATGATCTGCGAAGGGGCGGTTCCGTAGTTGTCGCTGCCCGTCACGCCATCCCACTCAAAGATCATAATGCCGTTTGAGTTGCTTTGGTAGATCACTTCTTTCTTGTTATCGTTGTCGAGATCGCCAAATAACACAAAGCGCGGTGTTGAACCACCACCACCTGAAGCGACACGGGGTGAATTCCACACCATGCGAATCGAATCGTTGCCAATTGCCTCGAAAACCGCGACACCGCCAGCGCCGCCGTAACTCGTCACTGCAATCTCGGATCTGTTATCGCCGTCAACATCCGTTGCAAATGCGCATCCACGAATGCTCTTCAATTCGTTGAGCAAGCTGTCCAAAGATGTCGCTGGCGACGGACGAAGTGGGAAGCTGTACTTGGAGGCAAGCCGTACCTGCGCGCCGGCAAAGCTCCAGAGAAGAGCTGCGGCGAAAAACAAAAGTAGCGATTTCTTCATCGTGATGACTCCTTCTGTTAGTGTATGTAATGAAAGCTGGACCAGCTAAGGAAAGTTGATGCTCGAAAGACACTCCAATCTACCAAACGAGATTCTCGATGTCAAGCTCTTGCTTTTGCCGATAATTTGACTAAATTGAATCCAGTAATTATCACGACCCGTGATAATCCAGTCTCAACTTCCATTCTCAATCAACTAAAACACACACAAATCTTGTGGAGGCACTCATGAAAGCAAGCCGTACACTTTTGTCGGTTGTTCTCATCGCGGTGCTGTCTGTTTTGCTTGCCGATCGGAGTGAAGCGAAGGTGTATGCTTCGTTTGTCCGGTTTACGCAGGAAGGCACGACGGCGCCATTCGACGGAAGTTTTGCCGACCGATCGGGATGTTCGATCCGGTTCGTTCTGAATCACGCGGCGGATTCCGTCATCATCAATGTCGTGCCCGCAGCAGGCGGCGCGGCGGTGAAGACGATTCGCAAGGTGAATCTCCCCGGCGGCGACAACGTGATGGTCTGGAATGGCAGCACGAACACCAACACGGCAGCTCCGGCCGGCGCATACAAAGTGCAGATCACTGCATATCATCGCGGGTTCGCAACCTACTCCGAGTATCATCTGAGCACGCCGTCGATCTTCACACGCGGCGTTGGCAGCGTCAACAATCCGGCTCAACGTTGGTTCGGCTTCATCTACACTGCCAGCAACGGCGGCTACGTCACGGGCGTTGGACGACATATCTCCTCTGGACGACAGTGGGGCAACGTTCCTGATTCCGCCACGCTGACCACGACCGGTGTTCCGGTTGGTCCGAGCGAACTGCGTTACGCGACAACAGTCGATCAGGATGGCTACGTCTATCTCATCGGACGTACGGCGCGGAGAATCTACCGCTACCATCTCGACACGCTGAACGTTGTCTTGTTCGATTCAAGCGCATACGGCATGCAGATACAGGGACTTGACGTGCGCGGATCTGGTGTAGGCAAGATTCTCTACGTCACGGGCGACAGCTCGATTTTCAGAATTCCTATCGGCATACAAAGCTTCAACATCATTCCTCCGACGGTACTTGCGCGGGTTATTCCCAACAAGCGTATGGTGTTCTGGGATGCAAAGGTCGGCGAAGACAATTCGCTCTACGCCATCTGGCGTGCGGATTCAACCTTCGGGAATTTTGGCGCGCGTCCGCGCGGCATTGCCAAGTTCAATCTCACAACGGGAGTCCTGCCGAAGACGTTTGCAGATACGGTGTGGACATCCAGCATCCCCGACGGCGATCCGGTAACGCTCGCGATGTTCGACGGCGCTACAACAGCCGCTACAGATGATATACTCTATATGAACACAGATTTGGCCGCGCCCAATACGTTCAACAGCGGCATCTATGCGTACACAAATCTCGCAGCCGCTGCGCCAGCGCGTGCTGTTGCCTGGGCAGACCCGGACAACAACTGCTCCTCGACGCGCAGCGCGTTAGCGACCGACGTCTTGGGCAACATCATCTACTTTGAGAACTCAAACGAGCAAGTTGTTCTGATCTCTCCGGCGAGCGGCGCCAACAGCTACACGTACACATCGTACGATCAGGTGAACGTTACTGCAGCAGGCATCGCGCCGCTATTCATGACTATTGCCGAAGCGCGCTTCGACGGCAACGGCGATCGTCGTCCTGATCGCGCAGGCGATACGGTGAAGGTGATTGGCATCGTGAACTCGGTAAACATTCAGACGACGAACTTTGGATATTTCATTCAGGATGATGAAGCGGGCATTCAGATCTTCCGCAGCGGCTTGACGGGCGCTCCGAGTTTGCGTCCCGGTGTTCGCGTGTCGGTCATCGGACAGATTCAGTACTTCAGCGGCACAACGGAAATCGTTCCCGGCAATCTCGCGACAGACATTACGATCATCGATACCGGAAACGTCATCACCCCGATCGTGCTCACCATCGGTCAGTTTCTTGCCGATCCCGAGAAGTACGAAAGCCGCCGGATTCAATTCCCTGTGGCTCAGCCGTATGGCTTCACCTCGGCGCAGTGGCCTGTTTCCGGTTCGAGCGCGAACTTGAAGGTGATGGATGGACGCGACACCTGTACTCTGCGTCTCGACAGCGATACGGAAATCGACGGTAGTCCGTATCCGCTCTTCCCTGTGCGACTCACCGGCACGGCATCGCAGTTTGCCGGCGGCACAGTTTCCGATACGGGATACCAGATCACGCCGATGTTCATTGCTGATTTCGTTCCAGTGAACGCTCCGCCGATCTCGACATTCCGTTTGCTCACTCCAGCGAATGGCTCCTCTCTTGTCGTCGATGGGGCGGCGAACTACAATTTCACATGGCGCAAAGCAGTTGACTTCAACGCATCCGACTCGGTGCTCACATATCAATTCAAGCCCGTTGCTTTCGCCGGCTCGCTCTCCAACACGAGCGGACGGGACACTATCAAGACCGTCACGGGAGCGACGCTGCTCGGATACATGGGAACCGCTGAGCAACTTGTCTTCCGATGGACATCTCTGGCGAAAGATACACCGAATCCTCCGGTGTCGAGCGTTGACACATTCTCGGTGACGTTATTCCAATCGTTTGTTCCTCCGCCCGCCGGGTGGACTGTACAAACATCGGGACAAACAACCGCGCTGTACTCGGTCAAGGCAGTCACTCCGGCGATTGCCTGGATTGCAGGCGCAGGCGGCAAGGTGTTGCGGACAACGAATGCCGGCTCAACGTGGACGAACGTTGGCGGCGGCAACATCGGTACTGCCGATCTTTATGCAGTCGATGCGATCAGCTCGACATCAGCTATTGTCACGGCAACACCGGCGACGACGTCGTTCATCTTCCGTACAACAAACGCCGGCGCCACGTGGGACACAGTGTACAAACAATCGGGCGGCTTCATCGACGCGATGAAGATGTATGATGCATCGAACGGTATCGCGCTCGGCGATCCTGTCGGCGGCAAGTGGACTATCGCCCGAACAACTGATGGCGGCGCAACGTGGGCACGTATTGCCACCGAGCCGACACAAGTTCTCACGGAAGCCGGCTCCAACAACGGCATGGCAACGTGGGGAACGTCGCACATCTGGTTCCACTCCAATACCACACCGTCGAGGATCTATCGATCGACGAATGCCGGAGCAACCTGGACCGGCGTCAACCTGCCGTTCACTGCAACATTCTCAGCCGGCATTGCATTCAACAGCGCGACACACGGCGTTGTCGGAGCGAACGGCGGACAAGCAGCACGCACAGCAGACGGCGGCTTGACATGGACGTCGGCGACGCTGCCGGGCACGGGCGCAATCTACGGCGTCAGCGGGGCCGGCGTGAACTTCTATGTAAGCCGCGGACAAACGGTTGTTGCTAGCACAGATCGCGGCACAACATGGACGACCTCCTATGCCGGCGGCATCGGCACAACACTGAATCACATCAACATGGTCGCAGCGGGATCGAACATCGCAGGCTGGCTTGTCAGCAGCACAGGCGGCGTCGCATCGTTCTACGGTACACTGACCGGAGTACAGATCGGCGTGCCGACGATTCCGCAGACGTTCGATCTTGCTCAGAACTTCCCGAACCCGTTCAACCCGACGACAACAATTCGCTACAGCCTCCCGAAGGACGCCTTCGTGTCATTGAAGGTGTACAATATTCTCGGTCAGGAAGTCGCGACGCTAAAGGAGGAATACCAGAACGTCGGAACATTCGAACTGGTCTGGAACGGCCGGAACAACGCGGGCAATCAGGTCGCGAGCGGTATGTATCTCTATCGCATCGAAGCACGGCCTGCCGATGGCAGCGAACCGTTCACGTCGTTGAAGAAGATGTTACTTCTGAAATAAGCTCACAACATCCTGAGCGCTTCCGACGAACATACCCTTCGCGAGAAGCGCTCAGGGTTTACACTAAATCCTGAACGAAGTGAAGGAAGTCGTTTCACGTAGTGATGGCTTCGCAGAAACGACTGCAAACATTGCTTCTTCTTATTAACCCACGACTTAAGTCGTGGGTTAATAGCACTACTGTCCAACTGAGTAAATGGACAACTTCTATAAGGTGTTGTTATCGCGACAGATAACGTGTCTTTCGCTCGTTTTCGATTTCAATTTACGAACGCTGCAATGGTCACGAGAAAATATCAAAAGTACTCAGCAAAAT
>JACRFA010000025.1 GCA_016218065.1 Ignavibacteriota bacterium
CAAGCCCGTTCCGCTCGCGACAATTACGAATGTAAAGCAGGATATTACGGTTGCACTCTAAGCCCGGAGCGTTTTTCAGCGCCCGCCTGCCTTCTTAGTGCAATGAGGCGGGCAGGAAGGGCCTGGCTTTGCGGAAAGGCAAGACAATTGTCATTTGTCAACCTGCCTGCGTGCCCAGCACTTCGGGTGGAGTGGAGTGGTGAGAGGATGATTCATCATCCTTTTTTTGGCGAGGATGACGATTGACCGTCATCCGAGAAGTACAAGCGTTATTTGAAAAACCAAAAACGTCGAATGACAACGCAACATGTTGCTGCTCGGCGTTTCTTTTTGTGGATTGATGGAGTTGTGGATCGATCTGTGAACTCTACAAACTCCACGAACTCTAGGAACTCTAAGAACTCGATGAACTCAATGAACTCTGAATCATGAAAGGAACACACGTGTCAGATAACGACAACATCAGACTGATGAAGGGAAACGAAGCGCTGGCGGAAGCGGCGATACGCGCCGGCTGCCAGGGGTACTTCGGCTATCCTATCACACCGCAATCGGAAGTGCTGGAGTATTTGACGGAAGAAGCGAGACAGCGCGGCATGATTGTGCTACAGGCAGAAAGCGAGGTTGCGTCGATCAACATGGTGTACGGCGCAGCGGGCGCAGGTGCACGCGCCATGACGTCGTCATCGAGTCCGGGCATCAGCTTGATGCAGGAAGGCTTGTCATACATCGCGTGCGCAGAGCTTCCGTGTCTTGTGGTGAATGTGAACCGCGGCGGTCCCGGTCTCGGCACTATCCAGCCGTCGCAAGGCGATTACTTTCAGGCGACGAAAGGCGGCGGACATGGCGACTACCGACTGATTGTGCTCGCGCCCGCCAGTGTGCAAGAGATGGCGGACTTCGTGTATGATGGCTTCGACCTCGCCGACAAGTATCGCAATCCGGTGATGATTCTCGCCGACGGCGCGCTCGGACAGATGATGGAGAAAGTGGAATTCCCCGACTACGATCCGAAAGATCATACGCCGGTGAAGCCCTGGGCAACGACGGGCAAAACGAACGATCGTCCGCGCAACATCATCACGTCGCTCCACATTCAACCGGAGAAAATGGAGGAGATCAACCTGCATCTTCAGGCAAAGTACCGAGAGATCACCGAGAATGAAGTCCGCTACGAAACGGTGCAGGCTGATGACGCAGAATTTCTGATTGTCGCCTACGGTCTTGTTGCACGCATCGCGCATCGTGCAGTCGAACTTGCACGCGAACAAGGCATTCGCGTTGGTTTGCTCCGACCGCAAACATTGTTCCCCTTCCCGACAAACGCGATCAGAGAGCTGGCGGAGAAAGTGAACGGCGTTCTCACGGTTGAGATGAACGCCGGGCAGATGGTGGAAGATGTTCGGCTCGCGGTTGAAGGACGCGTACCCGTCGAGTTCTACGGACGAATGGGAGGCATCATTCCTTCGCCCGAAGAAATCGTGAAGGCGCTCGGCAAGCTCGTGAAAAAGAATGTGGCCGCGACCGCGGAAGCGTACTGACGGCACAACAGAAATTCAAAAATATTTCGGCAATCAATTCGGTGAAAATATGTCAAACGAAATTCTCGAAGTAAACGTAGCAAACGATGAACTTGAACAGATGGAGTGTGTGTACGAGAAGCCGGACACGCTGACGGACACAAAGATGCACTACTGTCCCGGCTGCGGGCACGGGGTCGCGCATCGCGTGCTGATGGAGGTGATCGATGAGCTGGGCATTCAAGAGCAGACGATCGGCGTCGCGCCGGTGGGCTGCTCGGTGTTTGCGTACAGTTATATGAACGTCGATATGCAAGAAGCCGCGCATGGCCGCGCATCGGCGGTGGCAACGGGCATTAGGCGCATTCATCCCGACAAGTACGTCTTCTCGTATCAGGGCGACGGCGACCTCGCGGCAATCGGCACGGCGGAGACGATTCACACGGTGAACCGCGGCGAAAATATTCTCGTCCTCTTCATCAACAACGCCATCTACGGCATGACGGGCGGACAAATGGCGCCGACGACATTGCTCGGCATGAAGACGACAACGTCGCCGTTCGGTCGGACGGTGGAGACGGCAGGCTTTCCGATGAAGATTACGGAGATGGTCGCAACGCTGCCGGGTGCGTACTACGTTGCGCGACACTCGGTGCACACGCCCAACGCGGTTCGCTATCTGAAGAAAGCGCTGACCAAGGCTTTCCAATATCAAAAAGAAAAGAAGGGAACGTGCTTCATTGAAGTCGTTTCCAACTGTCCGAGCGGCTGGAAGATGACGCCGCTGCAGGCAAACGAGTGGATGGAGAAAAATATGTTCCCGATGTATCCGCCGGGAGAAATCAAGGTCCCAAAATGAATCCTGAGCCTGTTTTTTAGGCGAAGGATCTGGAATGCACGAAGCTAAGAAAATGTATCGGAAGCAAAAATCACAAAGACCCCCGCCTGCCTTGTTGCACATGAAGGCGGGCAGGCTTCGCTGCAAAACGCTCAGGGTGGAAAAAAATCCTGAGCCGCTTTCTGGCGAAGGATATGGAATGCACGAAGCTAAGAAAATGTATCGGAAGCAAAAATCACAAAGACCCTTCGCTGAAAAGACGCTCAGGGTTTAGAATAGTCAATGTTCAACGTTCAATTGTCAATTAGAAAACTTATGACACACGAATTACTTATCGCAGGTTTCGGAGGGCAGGGTGTGCTCTCGATGGGAATGACGCTCGGCTACTCCGCCATGATCGAGAATAAAGAAGTCAGTTGGATGCCGTCGTACGGACCCGAAATGCGCGGCGGCACGGCAAACTGCATCGTGATTGTATCGGACAAGAAAATCAGCTCGCCGATCCTCACAACATTCGACACCGTTATCGCGCTTAACCAGCCGTCGCTCGACAAGTTCGAGAAGGCGGTGAAGCCCGGCGGATTGCTCATCTACGAAGCGACGAACATCATCAATCCGCCGACGCGTACGGATATCGAGATTCAACCAATTGCCGCGAGCGAAGAAGCATCGAAGATGAAGAATCTGAAAATCATGAACATGATTGTGCTCGGCGCGTTTCTCGCGAAGGCCGACGTCGTCGCCATCGAGTCGGTGATGACGGCGCTGAAAAAAGTGCTGCCCGATCGCTATCACCATCTGCTGCCGTTGAACGAGCAAGCGCTCGCCCGCGGACGCGAGTTGGTTGCGCAAGGCGTGCCGGCCTAAGACTGCCTCACGACATTCATAAGGAGCAAGTATGAAGCTTACCATCAGTCCGACGTGCGCGCACTCCTGCAAAGGCTTGTGCAACGCACTTGAGATTGCGGAACATCGGGAGCGGGAAGCAATCAAAGAGTATGGCCGCTTTGCCGAGAACTGCGACTACCCCGATGTCCGCGTGCTGCTGCAGGAGGTCATCAAAGATCGTGAGCACTCGTTACGCATGCTGGAAGAGAAGCGTGCGATGCTCGTGGCAAAGTTTGAGACACTCGATAACATCAACGACAGCTTCGCGTAGCGCAACACCGCTCACACGGGCTGCTTACCCCGGAATGGGAGAAAGAATCGTATGACGCATCAGCGACATGAAGAAGTAAACTGGAACGACGTCTCGATGGAGGAGATTTTTGAATTTGCCATTGCCGACGAAGAGTATGCGCGAGACTACTACCAGCATGCAGCGAAGCTTGCGGGCAACCTGCACACGCAGCGCATGCTCATGAAGTTGTCGGAGATGGAGCAGGGTCATGCCGATACGCTGCGGAAGGAACTCGACGAGCTGCGCATCGAGCGGCAGGAAGAAGCCGGCATGGCAGACTGAGTGTATGACCGGAGCCGGACGGCTTCGGCATCGCACGCGGCGGACACTCCTCGATCTGCCTGCGAGAAGCGAACGAGGAAGACGCTTTCGATAGGAGGCTTCTATGACAATCACTCTGCACCAGGTGCTGCGACTTCTGGTTCTCACGATCTCAGGAATGGTAGCCAGTGTCGTGGTGGGATTACTCGTTTATGGGGGAAGCGTGTTTCAGCCGCAGTCTGTTTCGTTTGCGTTTGTATCCTTTGGCTTAAGCGGCGCGTTCATTTTTGCATTCTATCATGTGCGCGGGTTGAGCGAGACGATCACGGCCGCGGTTGTTGTCAGCGCAATTCAGTTCATCGTCGGCACGAGCTGGTTCCCGCTTCTCAACGCATTGCTCTGGTCGTTCGGCGTCAACCTGCCGATGGTCGGACTGGCGTTCATCTTTGAAAAACGCCTCGCACACTTCAAGCAGGCAAAGTTCATTGTGGTGGGACTCGTGTACGGGGCGATGTTTGTGCTGCTGACGCTGCTCGTTGCGGCGTTATCGGGAGTTGATTTGCTGCCTGCGCGATTGTTTCGCGATAATTTTCTTGACGGGCTGTTCATTGGTCTGGGTTTGGGCCTCGGCATTGAGGCGGGGGAAGCATTCCTGCACTCAATCGAAATCCATCGGGAAACCCGGACGGGTGTCAAACACGCGTGATCTGGCGCGGAGCTGTTCTTGATCATGTGTAAAATCGCCTGGAAGGTCGACGGACATTCTGGCGTTTGGGGTTCACCGTGTTTGTCGCGACGGATTTCGGGTAGAAGGAGACCATACTTTTCACGACGAATTCAATGTGCAAACGAACAACGAATCACATAAGGAAGATGTATGAGTAAGTACAAGATTGCCTGGCTTCCCGGTGACGGAATCGGGAAAGATGTTATGGACGCAACGAAGATCGTGCTGGATGCCGTGAAGCTCGATGCCGAGTACATTCACGGCGACATCGGATGGGAATTTTGGTGCAAGGAGGGCGATGCGTTTCCGCAGCGAACTGTCGACTTGCTGAAGAACGTTGATGCCGCGATGTTCGGCGCCATCACGTCGAAGCCGGTGAAGGCTGCCGAGTCGGAGCTGGTTCCGGCGTTGAAAGGAAAGGGACTGGTCTATCGATCTCCCATCGTCCGCATGCGGCAGTTGTTCGACCTGTACACATGTCTGCGCCCCTGCAAGGGATATGCTGGCAATCCGCTCAACTTCAAAGAAGGAATCGATATTGTGGTGTTCCGTGAGAACACCGAAGACTTGTACGCCGGCGTCGAGTTCAATCCTGTGCCGCAGGAGTTGGCCGACGTGCTGGCGAAGATCTCCAAACCATTTGCGCCGTTCAGCGATCTGCCTCTGAACCAATTTGCAATCTCCTGCAAGGTGAATACACAAAAAGGCTCAGAGCGAATCGTCCGAGCGGCGTTTGATTTTGCGCGAAAGAACAAACGCAAGAAGGTGACCGTTGTGCACAAGGCGAACGTTGTGCGCGCCACCGATGGACTCTTCTTCGAAGCCGCGAAGAAAGTGGCGAAGGAGTTTCCGGAAATCCAGATGGACGACGCCAACGTCGATGCGATCTGCATGTGGCTGCTGAAGAATCCGTACAACTACGACGTGCTCGTCGCGCCGAATCTCTATGGCGACATCATCAGCGATCTCGCAGCACAGATGGTCGGAGGGTTGGGATTTGGCTGCTCAGGCAACATCGGCGAGAAGCTCGCGGTGTTCGAACCGTCGCACGGCTCCGCCCCGAAGTATGCCGGTCAGTACAAAGTCAATCCGATTGCGACGATCCTTGCCGCGAAGATGATGCTCGATTGGCTCGGCGAGACGGAGAAAGCAACTCGCATCGAACGCGCAACAGCGTCAGTAATCAAAGATGGGCGTGTGCGCACGTACGATATGGGCGGAACAAGCTCGACGCTCGATATGGCGAATGCTATCGCGCAGCATCTGGCGGATTAACCGCAATGACGCAAAGGACGCGAAAAAGCGGAGATACCCATAGCTTTCATCGCGTCATCGCGGTGGACGAATACCTTGGATATGAACCGCAATGACGCAAAGGACGCGAAAAAGCAGAAGGGTGAAACGAGGTTCTTGGCTTGTTGAACAATTTCAATACTGTGGTCTTGCCAAACAACAAAATCCATAGCGTTCATTGCGCCATCGCGGTTGAACGAATATTTGGATATGAACCGCAATGGTGCGAAGGACGCGATAAAGCGAAAGAGAAGACATGAGGTTCATCCCATAGCGTTCATCGCGTCATCGCGGTTGGACGAATACCCTGGAATGTGAACCGCAATGACGCAAAAGACGCGAAAAAGCGAAAGAAAAGACACGAGGTTCATTGCAGAGGAAATCATAAATGAACGAGAAGGCGGTTCTCACGAATAGCGCAGATTTATCGCAGCCCTCTGAAGAGGTTGAACGGCTCGCACATGAAGTTGTCGGTGCTGCTCTTGAAGTCCATCGGGCGCTCGGACCTGGATTTCTTGAACCAGTATATGAAGAAGCGATGTGTGTGGAATTAGGATTGAGAAACATACCCTACACCTATGAGGAAACTGTAGAGGTGGATTACAAAGGACACAAGGTCGGCGGCGGACGTCTAGACCTAAGAGTGGGAAGAGACCTCGTCGTCGAATTGAAAGCAGTGGCAACTCTCTTACCCATACACACAGCACAATTGCTGTCGTACTTGAAGGCAACAGGCTGTGTTCTTGGCTTGCTGATTAATTTCAATACTGTGGTCTTGCGGGATGGAATCAAGCGAGTGATTCTTTCTAAAATAAGACCCATAGCGTTCATCGCGTCATCGCGGTTAAACGAATACCACGGATATGAACCGCAATGACGCAAAGGACGCGAAAAAGCGGAGATACCCATAGCGTTCATCGCGTCATGGCGGTAAAGAAGAGAGGAGGAGCTTTTCATGAAGGAGGACACCCTTCGGCTAAATTGCTCAGGGCTGGAAATCCATGAAGTAGGCATGCGCGACGGCTTGCAGATGGAAAAGCAAGTTGTCCCGCTGGAAAAGAAGATTGAGTGGATCAACCGGCTCATCGACTCGGGCTTTGACATCATTCAAGTCGGCTCGTTTGTCCGCGCAGACAAAGTGCCGCAGATGGCGGACACAGCCGAGTTGTTTAAGGGTCTCCGCTCTCTTCACTCTCCGCTCTCTGCTCTCAGCTCTTTGCTCTCCGCTCTCGTTCTCAACGAAAAAGGCCTTGAGCGCGCGCTCGAATGCGAGGTCCCAATGATCTGCATGGGTGTCTCAGCAAGTGAAACGCACAGCATGAAGAACACGGGAATGTCAATCTCGGATGCGACAGATCGGATCATCGCGATGGCGAAGATGGCTGAAGGCAAAGGGCACCGCGTTCAGGTGTCGGTGCAATCTGCGTTTGGCTGCGGCTACGAAGGGCATGTGCCGCAAGAACGCGTGATGACAATTGTCGGGCGTTACTTCGATGCCGGTTTGAAGAACATCAGTCTCGCCGACACCGCCGGACATGCGACGCCCGACCAAGTCGAAAAGATGTTCAGCGCGATTCTTGAGTTCGATGAAGGCGTCGAATGCGCGTGTCACTTCCACAATACCTACGGACTTGCGCTCGCGAACTGCTACGCCGCGATGAAGGTTGGCGTGAAGTCATTCGAATCATCCGTGGCCGGACTCGGCGGCTGCCCGTTTACTAAGATTGCTGGCGGCAATACGTGTACGGAAGATTTTGTCCACATGCTGCAAAGAACGGGGATGCGGGAAGACGTGAAGCTGACGGAGCTAGTGAGGCTTGCCGATGATGTGGATGCATTTTTTGGAAAAGAGGTGTCGAGCGCAGTTCGAAAAGTCGGCCCTCTCCAATTGTACTCGAAGAGCGAGTTATGAAGGCACTCTACTGTTGCATACTCGTCGCTTGCGTGAGCAGTGTTGTGATCGCACAGACAGAATTTTGGGTACACACAAGCGGGCCATACGGCGGCAGAATCAACGCCCTCATCGTGGATGCACACGGTCATGCGTTTGCAGGGACGACCGGGGCCGGGATTTTTGCGTCGTACAATGATGGCGCGTCGTGGAAGTGTGTCACCACCAATCCGTCAGAGCTTTCGGTGTACTCTCTTGCCGTTGATCAGCGCGGAGACGTTTTTGCAGCCACACTCGGGCGGGGCGTGATTCGTTCCACCGATGACGGCGCGACGTGGACACGCGTGGATTCGGGATGGGTGAGTGATCTGGCCTGGGCTGTTATGGTAGATCCAGCGGGGTGGCTCTATACATCGGAGGGGCTGGGCCTGTATCGTTCAACGAACCACGGCAATTCATGGACTCGACAGGGAGATTTTCCATATCCGCCACGGGGACTCGCAGCGAATGCGACCGGAAGAATTTTTGCCGCAACATACTATTACGGCGCACTCCGCTCAACGAACGCGGGCCAAACATGGGAACAAATCAACAACGGTATCGGCGCCCCGGCATATCTGAACGCGATGGCAACAACAAGCGAAGGATATGTCTTCGCGGCGCTCAACGGCGACGGCGTCTTCCGCACCACCGACAACGGCGACCATTGGGTGCGGCTGTACCCTTCGTATATGTCGGCGTACTCGCTCCACGTGAATTCCGACAGTCTCATCTTTGCCGGCTGCCACGACGGAGTTTACCGGTCATCCGATGCCGGGAGCTCGTGGTACAACATGGGCGCGTTTGGAGCGCAAGTTCTTTCGATGGCGGGAACCAAAGGCGGCAGCATTTTTCTTGGAACGAATTTTCGTGGCGTGTATCGCTCGATGGACACCGGCCTGAGCTGGAACAGGTCAAGTCACGGGCTTGCAAATTCTACTGTCGTCGCGCTCGCCATAGATTCATCGGGTCGTCTCTATGCGGCGCCCGAAGGAGACCACGTCCAATTCTCGACCGACAACGGAGAGACATGGACATTGACGCAGATGGGAGTGGCGAGGCCGTTCGTGCAATCGCTGACTGTCGATCCTTCGGGCATTGTCTATGCCGGTACACTCATTTCATTTCCTTCTACCGGCGGGGTGTTCCGATCGACAGACCACGGACAGAATTGGGCGAGTGCAGGTCTGGCAGGACTTGATATCGATGCGCTTTGCGCCAAACAAGATGGAGTTGTCTATGCCGGCGTTTCCGGCGGCATAGGAATCGACGGCATATATGTTTCTACGAACCGGGGCGACTTGTGGGAGAGAGTTGATACAGTTGTTGGAGTAAATGAAATAGATCTGACACCCGACGGAATCATCTTTGCCGCAACGAGAGATGGCATTCGCCGCTCAACCAATTCAGGAGGAACCTGGAGTTGGGTTAACAACGGACTTCAATCTGGATTTGTAGGCAGTGTGAGGTGTAGGCGCGATGACGAGATTTTCGCGGGGATGAGCGGCGGCGTGTACTCTTCGTCCGACCTCGGGGAGTCGTGGCATTCGGTCGGACTGCAATCCATCGGCGCGCGTAACATAGCGGTAAACAGCTTGGGGCATATCTTTGTCTCAAGTACGGGCATTTACCGATCAACTGATCGCGGCGCATCATGGGCGCAAGTGAATACAGGATTGACCCATCGCGAAGTGCGCTCGCTCGCCATCGATTCGTCTGGAACTCTCTTTGCAGGGACGATGAACGGCGGCGTGTTTCGCAGTCGATATCCGACAATGTCTGTTGGCGATCGACAGAAATGGACTCCCGGAGATTTTTTGCTTTGGCAAAACTATCCCAATCCGTTCAATCCAACAACGAGAATCAAATATCAAATCCCAAACCTCAAACCCCAAACAACCGTGACGCTCAAAGTGTTCGACATCCTCGGTCGCGAAGTCGCAACGCTGGTGAATGAAGTGAATGAGCCGGGAACACACACGGTGCAATGGGATGCTTCGGGCTTTTCGAGCGGCGTGTATTTCTATCGCCTCCGTTCGGAGACATTTGTTCAAACCCGAAAACTTATGATCGTGAAATAGGATGAAGAGGGATGACGGAACAGGACACTTGTGCAAACATTTACAGAGTCAGGAACGGACAATGATTCGTAGAAGATTCATCAAACAATCACTTAGCGCCGCGGCGTTTGCCGCATCGTATTCCGCTCTGGGACGATACGACAATCTCTTTGCCTCTCCAGCATCCACATTCGATCTCGTTGCAGTGAAGGGCGGCGAGCCTGCAGCGATGTTCGACAAAGGCATTGAAGCCCTCGGCGGCATGAAAGCGTTTGTGAAGAAAGGACAGAAGGTCGTCATCAAGCCGAATATCGGGTGGGATGTTTCGCCCGAACGTGCAGGCAACACCAACCCGCAGCTTGTTGCGCGGATCGTTCAACATTGTCTCGACGCCGGAGCGAAAGAGGTGTACGTGTTTGATCACACATGCGACAAGTGGACGCGCTGCTACAGTACAAGCGGCATCGAACGCGCAGTGACCGATGCGGGCGGGAAGATCGCGCCGGGCGACGCCGAATCCTACTATCAGGTGGTGAAAGTCCCCGCGGGCAAGCAACTCACGGAAGCGAAAGTCCACGAGTTGATTCTTGAGTCCGATGTGTTCATCAACGTTCCCGTGCTGAAGAGTCACGGCGGCTCCCGGCTAACGATGGCAATGAAAAACCACATGGGCATTGTGTGGGACCGGAAGTACTGGCATCGAACGGATCTGCATCAATGCATCGCCGACTTTGCATCGTACCGCAAACCGGATCTGAACATTCTCGACGCGTACGCGGTGATGAAGGAGAACGGACCGCGCGGCGTTTCGGTCGACGATGTCGTGACGATGAAGGCGCAGTTGATCTCCACCGATCAGGTTGCTCTCGACGCGGCAGGGGCAAAGCTCTTCGGCATGGACCCGAAAGACATTCCGTATATCTCGTTTGCCGCGGAGAACAAAGTCGGGCGCATGAATCTTGATGCGCTGAACATCAAACGCATTTCATTGTAGCAGCGATAGATTCTGTGGGAAGAAGAATGAACCTGAAACATCTGAAGGCGCTCCGTGTTGTCGTGTCAGTGACAGTTCTAGCATGCAGCGCCGCACTGTTTCTGGATTTCAACAACGTACTCCCGCCCTCATTCCAACGCGCGTTCCTCTCGCTGCAATTCATTCCATCGTTGCTTCAAGTGACTGAAGGCGTGAGCGTTCTTGTGTTTGGGTTCGCCGCTGTCATTCTTCTCACGCTTCTTTTCGGTCGAGTGTACTGCTCGACGCTCTGCCCGCTCGGAACCGTGCAAGATATTGTCATCCGTTTTGCGGAAAAATTTCGCGGACGCCGTAGATTTCGTTTCTCGCGACCAACATATCTTGCTCACTACACACTAACGGCCATCGCGTTCGCCGCGCTGCTCGTTGGGAGTCTGACGCTGCTGGATTTGTTAGAGCCGTTCAGCAACTTTGGGAGAGTGATGAATGATGGTGTCAAGCCGGTCGTCGTTGCGCTGCAGAACGCGGCAGTGTGGGTCATAAGTCGCTTCAATCCTTACGCGGTTGCGCCGTTAGCGTTTCCCGCAATCGCCTGGACTTCGTTTGCTGTCTCGGCAGCACTCTTCCTCACAATCGTCTATCTCTCGTGGCAGCATGGCAGACTGTTCTGCAATCTTCTCTGCCCTGCGGGTGCGTTGCTGAGTGTTCTCGCTCGCGTATCGTTGTTCAAGATGGCGATGAACAAACCGAACTGCTCGGGCTGCGCGCTGTGCGAGAAGGTCTGCAAAGCGCAATGCATTCAAACAGACGATCAGAAGATTGAGTTCAGCGCGTGTGTCAGTTGCTTCAACTGCATGCAAGTGTGTCCGAGCGTCGGCATCGAGTACAGGACGCGATTTCACTCCGCAACGAGAGACGCGATGCCGAATGAGAAACATCGTCGCGCACGTCACACACGCATGAAGCACTCCGCTCCGCCGATACACTCCGACAGCCGAAGGAAATTCTTCAGAAATGTTGTGGGATCGATTGCAGGCGTCGTGGGCGTTTCTGCTGTCGTTGGTTCAACACTGCAGGCGAAGACGCAGCCGCTGGATCCGGTCACGCCGCCCGGCTCGCTCGGCCGTGATCACTTCACAAGCAAATGCACGGCATGTCATCTCTGTGTGAGTGTCTGCCCGACCCAGGTTCTCTCGCCCGGTTTCTTCGAGTACGGCCTTGCCGGACTCTTGCAGCCGCGGATGAATTACGACATCAACTATTGCAACTACGATTGCACGCTCTGCTCCGACGTGTGCCCGACGGGCGCGATTCTTCCTGTTGATCAGCCAACAAAGAAGTTGATTCAGATCGGCAAGACAACGTTCGTGAAGGATGATTGCATCGTCATCACGAAGAAGAAAGACTGCGCGGCGTGCTCGGAGCACTGTCCGACGAAAGCGGTGAAGATGATACCGTATGAAAATCGCTTTCTTCCGGAAGTACACAATGAATACTGCGTCGGCTGCGGCGCGTGCGAGCACGCTTGCCCGGTTACGCCGCGCAAAGCAATCTTTGTCGCTGCCAATGAAATCCATCTGGCAGCAAAACCTCAGCCGGCAAAGCATCAGGAGCAGCGTCGGGAAGTGCTTCAGGAATTTCCATTTTGAGAAATCGAATGACGTCGCGCGGAACAAAGCTCGGCAACCATACAAGCGAATTGAGGAGGATACTGTCCATGCCGACGAATCTACGCCTCTCAATGGTCGTTGCCTTCGTTACGGCGATCATCGCATTGTCGTGTAATAAGAACGAGGTCGTCATCAGCGACAACGGTGGAACAAACGCTCCGGCAGTTGCCAGCACGCGCAACGCGTTCGGCTACAGCATCGGTGCGCGACAACTGACCACAACACAAACATATCCACTTACGTTTACGGCGAACAAGCTCTCTATCGCCGCCGCAGCATCGAACATTGCGCAGGGGGAAGCGATCTTCACACTCCTCAATCAAACGGGTGGAGTGATTCGCTCCGATACGTTCCGGCTTGCGGGAATGTATCAGGTGCTGATCATTTCCGGCCTGCCGGCATCGATCACCACGAAGTTCCAGAATTTCACGGGAAGCGTTCAGTACGCAATCGCGGGCGACACGACTCCAGAATACGGAAGCGACTTTCCCAATACGCGCGGCACGCAATGGACGTATGCGCGGTTCGATAGTTTGGCGAGTAGGCGCGATACTGTCGTTGTCACAGTGTTTGGACAAGTGACGTTCAATGGCCGGCCGGCAACTATTTGGCAACAAGCCGCTCGCTCGCGAACAGACACGATCTACGTGAGCGTCAGCGGAGACACCGTTCGTATGTATAATTTTCCATTCTCGTCCTCGACAAATTCGAAATACATCTTTCCTCTTTACGTCGGGAAAGGGTGGCGAGGCGACTTTCTCTACGACTCAAGTACTGTGACACTCAACGGAGCAATCCCAACTCCGGCAGGTCAATTCACCAACGGTTTTCTAGTCCAGGAAGAGTGGAGCACGTTCAACGATTATGGTCACTTTGAAACATGGTTGGTTCCGCGCGTTGGCATCGTGAAGCAATACCGCCGGGAATGGGGATTTGGCCTCCAAAAAGAAACATGGGAACTTCTCAGCTATCACATCAACACAGGAATCGAATGAACGCAGCGCGACATCTTCTTTCGGGAATCAGAGTACTTGACTTGACCAACGTTCTGTCCGGTCCATTTGCCACGCTCCATCTTTCGCTTCTCGGCGCAGACGTCATCAAGATTGAGAATCCGAAAGACGGCGATCTCGCCCGCAAGCTGGGGAATGTTCCCGCGCTGAATGAGATGCTGATGGGCACGAGCTTTCTCGCACAGAACGCAAACAAGAAATCTCTCACACTCAATCTCAAAGAGGCTGAAGCAAAAGAGATCTTTCTCAAGTTGGTGAAGATGTCGGATGTCGTCGTCGAGAATTTCCGTCCCGATGTGATGGACAGACTTGGCGTTGGGTACGATGTGTTGAAGAACGTGAACCCGCGCATTATCTACTGCGGCATTTCTGGCTTCGGCAAAACGGGGCCGGACGCGATGAAGCCTGCGTACGATCAGATTATTCAAGGTCTGAGCGGCGAGATGGCGATCAACGGCGATGAAAGGCTGAATCCACTGCGCGCGGGGTTTCCGGTCTGCGATACAGTCGGCGGCCTGAACGCCGCGTTTGCCATCATGGCGGCGTTGTTCTACCGTGAACGAACTGGCGAAGGACAATTCGTTGACGTTGCGTTGCTCGATTCGATTATGCCGCTCATGGGATGGGTCGCCGCAAACTGGCTCATTGGCAAACAGGCGCCGGTGCTGATGGGGAACGATAATTTCACCGCGGCGCCGTCGGGAGTGTTCGCGACTCAGGACGGCTTCATCAACATCGCAGCCAACAAACAGGAACAGTGGGAAGCTGTTGCCGAAGAACTTGGCGTACCGGAATTGAAAACCGATTCGCGATTTCAGAAGCGCGACATCCGAAAGAAGAATAGAAAAGAACTTACGCCGCTTCTCGAAGCAAAACTCACGGAACATCCGACGAAGCATTGGGTCGATGCGCTGAACAAACGCGGCGTCCCTTCAGGCGAAATCCTGACGATGCAGGATGCGTTGGAGCAGGAACAGATCAAGCATCGCGAGACGCTTGCCACTGTCACCGCTGATGGAATTGGGGAACTCAAGCTCTTCAATTTGACGGCAAAGTTTGAGAAAACTCCCGGACGCGTAGAATGTCCGCCGCCAAGGCTGGGGCAGCATACGAAGGAAATTTTGGAGGAACTGGGATTCTCAAAAGAAAAGATAACAGAGTTGAAGGACAATGGAATTGTTTAACGCGGATCGACATTTGCCAAAGCCAATCTTCCACTGCGCTAATACGTGGAGGAAACTGAACATGTTGAGAAAAGGTTGGACACCTGCTGCGGTGGTAATCTTATGGGCAATCGTATGCAATGCGCTCAATGCACAGGTGGCTTTTTGGCAACGCATGAGTGGCCCCGAAGGGAATCGTGTGGATGCGTTCGCTATCGACTCCACCGGCAATGTTTTTGCAGGGACGGTCATTGGTGTTTTCCGATCTACTAACAAGGGACAATCATGGACGTACTGTAGCCACGACAGCATAACGTCTCAGGTGCTGTCGTTGGCCGCGAATGCGAATGGAGACGTATTTGCCGGGACAGTGAATGGAGAGCTTCTACGATCAACGAACGATGGACTAACATGGGCAACCATTAACAGAGTTCTCGTAACACCAGGTGCTATACATGATATCTGCGTCAACTCATCCGGGCAACTTATGCTCGCGACCTTGCAAGGTCTGCGTCGTTCAACGAACAATGGAGCAACATGGGGGTTTACGAGTTATCCCTGGTCCGGCCGAGCTTGCTATGCGGTAAACACTGAACTGCCCGGACAGATTCTCGTCGGAACTGCCGGTGGCGGTGTGGCTCTCTCCACCGATAATGGAGCTACCTGGACTCCGAGGAACACAGGTTTGGGCAGCTTGTATGTGCATGCTCTTTCCGTATTCCCGAGCGGACTCATACTCGCCGCAACGAGCAACGGGCTGTACCGATCAACCGATAGCGCCGCAACATGGGTGCAGTCTACTTCAGGACTCGGCTCTATCCCTGTTTTTTCTCTCGCTCATGACCGAAGTAATTTTGTTGTCGCTGGAACAGGGGAGGGCATTTTTCTTTCCACTGATGCGGGTCAATCATGGGCGCATGTGAGTTCAATTGCCAATACTGAAATCGCAGCATTGAGCGTCGATAGAAATGGATTTGTATTTGCCGGAACGCCGGGGGGAATTTTTCGTTCCTCCGACCAAGGAACAAACTGGTCATCCGTAAATACGAACCTGAATCCAACGATGATTTCTTTGACGAGAACCGAACACGGTACGCTCATTGTCGGATGTTCACCGAAAGGCGTGTATCGTTCGTCGAATGGGGGTGGTTCGTGGATCTGTGTTGACAGTCTGATATCGGCGCGGGTGTTGGCATCGAATCAAAACGGCTACTTGTTCGCCGGGACGAGCAATCATGTTTTTCGCTCAACAGACGACGGAGCAACGTGGGGTTATGTCGATGCGGGTCTGGGTGTCCCATCTGTAAGTGATATCGCATTTGATAGTGTCGGCAATACCTTTGTAGGCACTCAAGATGGATTGTTTCGATCAACAGATTACGGCATGGCATGGAGTCGCCTTGACTCTGGTCTTGTAGCATCACTTCCCTTTATCGCTTGTGTTGGCATCGGAAGAAATGGTGAAATGTATGCCGGTGGTTTGGGCATCTTTCGATCAACCGACAGTGGAACGAGTTGGGTTCAAACCGGCTTTTCATTCTTCGAATTTGCGCAGAAGATAGTATTTGGGTACAACGGATTTGTATTCGCAGCGACCACGAGAGGTATTCGTTCTTCGACGAACAATGGTGCAACATGGGATTCGGTTAGCCCCGACATCTTCCGTGAGGGTGTCGCACAATTGCTCCTTAACCCTCGGGGGGATTTGTTTGCCGTAAGTAACGGAGTCTTTCGCTCGACCGATAACAGCTTTTCGTGGACGGCCATCAACTCAGGTCTCACGAGCAGCGTGCGTAGCATCTTTGTTGATTCACAAGGATTCCTGTTTTCCGGGACATATGGCGGCGGCCTGTTTCGCAGCGCTCATTCAACACTTTCTGTTTCTGGCTCTTCCAACAACAATCCGTCGGGGTTTGCGCTCTTGCAAAACTATCCCAATCCTTTCAATCCATCTACCACGATTCACTTCTTGGTACCACAACGATCTCACCTGACGCTGAAAGTCTTCGATGTGCTTGGCAGAGAAGTGGCAAGGTTGGTGGATGGAGA